>NZ_JBJZOH010000025.1:0-79096 GCF_047200595.1 Streptomyces sp. MS19
CCCCCCCCCCCCCCCCCCCCCCCCCCCCCCCCCCCCCCCCCCCCCCCCCCCCCCCCCCTCGCCATGACCATGCGTCGCCGTCCGTCACCGAGGAGTGACGGGCGGGACTGTCGGTGCCCGCCACTACCCTGGGTCGTATGTGTGGACGGTATGCGGCGAGCAGAAGGCCCGAGGACCTCGTGGGGCTTTTCGACGTCTCGCTCTGGGACCCGGAGCAGTCCCTCGCGGCGGACTGGAACGTGGCGCCCACCAAGGAGGTGTACGCCGTGCTGGAGCGCCCTGTGCGCGGCGGGGCCCCGGAGCCGGTGCGGCAGCTGCGCGCCCTGCGCTGGGGCCTGGTGCCGTCCTGGGCGAAGTCCCCCGAGGGCGCGGCCCGCATGATCAACGCGCGTGCGGAGACCGTCCACGAGAAGACGTCCTACCGCCGCCCGTTCGCCGCCCGCCGCTGCCTCATACCCGCGGACGGCTACTACGAGTGGGTCACCGGCGGCGCCGAGCGCGCCGAGGAGGAGAAGGGGAAGCGCAAGCGCCCCCGCAAGCAGCCGTACTTCGTCACCCCGGTGGACGGATCGGTCATGGCCTTCGCGGGCCTGTACGAGTTCTGGCGTGACCGGACGCTGCCGGACGACCACCCGTCCGCCTGGTGGGCCACCTGCACCGTGGTGACCACGGAGGCGGAGACCGAGCCGCTCCCCGAGCCCGCGGGCGAGGACGGCCCCGCCGCGCTGGCGGACATCCATCCCCGGATGCCCGTCGCGCTGCCCCCGGACCGCTGGGACGCCTGGCTGGACCCGGTCCGCACCGACCCGGAGGCCGTACGCCCCCTGCTGGCCGGGCTGCCCACCGGCAGGTTCACGGCCTTCCCGGTGCCGACGGACGTCAGCAACGTCCGGAACAACGGCCCTGACCTCCTCCGCCGCCTCCCCGCCCCGGAGGCCGGGACCCTGTTCTGAGCGGCGCGGGAATGCCACGGCCCCCTCCCGCGTTGTCGCCGGTGACAGCCGACAGAGGGAGTCCCCACCATGCATTCCGCAGGATCGACCGCCTGCCCGCCCAGGCCCGAGCGCATCGCGTCCGCACCGCAGACGCGCGCCGCCGAGGTGGACTGGGCGACGCTGCGGCTGGCCGCCGGGCGCACCTCCCGACCGGCGGACCTGCCCCGTCGTCGTCTATCCTCCGAAGCGGGCGGGCCCGCCACGGGGCTCACGACGTTCCCGGAGGAGGTGGGTCACGTCACCGGCACGGACGACGGCACGCGTGACGACGCGAACGGCACGGCACAGGAGACCGAGGCGGAGCGCAACGCACGGTTCGAACGCGACGCGCTCGGCTATCTCGACCAGATGTACTCCGCCGCGCTGCGCATGACGCGCAACCCCGCGGACGCCGAGGACCTCGTGCAGGAGACCTACGCCAAGGCGTACGGCTCGTTCCACCAGTTCCGCCAGGGCACCAACCTCAAGGCGTGGATGTACCGCATCCTCACCAACACGTTCATCAACTCCTACCGCAAGAAGCAGCGCGAGCCGCAGCGCAGCGCGGCGGAGGAGATCGAGGACTGGCAGCTGGCCCGCGCGGAGTCGCACATGTCCACGGGCCTGCGCTCCGCCGAGTCCCAGGCGCTCGACCACCTGCCGGACTCGGACGTGAAGCAGGCGTTGCAGGCGATCCCGGAGGAGTTCCGCATCGCGGTGTACCTCGCGGACGTCGAGGGCTTTGCGTACAAGGAGATCGCCGACATCATGGGTACTCCCATCGGCACGGTGATGTCCCGGCTGCACCGCGGCCGCCGCCAGCTGCGCGACATGCTGGCGGACTACGCGCGCGAGCGCGGGCTGGTCCCCGCCGGGGCGGAGAAAGGCGCAGGGTCATGACCGGTGAACCGTCGTCCCACCCCACGGACTGCTCCGAGGTCCTCGGCCGTCTCTACGAGTACCTGGACGACGAGATGCCGGACGGGGACTGCGCCAAGTTCCGCGAGCACATCGACGAATGTTCCCCGTGCCTGGAGAAGTACGGCCTTGAGCAGTCGGTGAAGAAGCTCGTCAAGCGCTGCTGCGGGCAGGACGAGGTGCCCGCCGACCTGCGCGCCAAGGTGCTCGACCGCATCGACCTCATCCGCGGCGGCGACGCCCCGGTCCCCGGTCCCGCCGGGCACCGCGCGCCGTCCTGAGCCCGCGCCTCCTGTCCCCGCGCCGCCGACACGCCCGGGACCACCGCCCGGTCACCCGAACGGCCCCGCACCGTCCTCCGTACGCCCGGCGCGCCACCGTCGCACGCCGGGCGTCCGTGTGCCCCACCCCCGCGCCCCCGCCGTCTCGCGCGCGCCCTCCGGCTGACCCATGCTGTGAGCAGGAGCCGGTTCGCCCATGGTTGGATGCCATCGGGTCAGGACAGGAGAACGGTGAAGTGCACGCATCGAGGCGGGAATCAGGCAGGGGCACGTGAGGATCTTCGGCAGGGTCAGGCAGCGGCCGTCCAGTGACTGGCGGCTCGCCACCGACCGGGCTTTCACCCTCATCGACGACGGCCGCTACGAGGACGCGGACGCGCTGCTGACGCGCGCCGCCGACCTGGAGCCCTGGCTGTCCGAGTCCTGGTTCAACCTCGCGCTGCTGCACAAGTTCCGCCACGACTGGGAGCAGGCCAGGTCCGCGGGGCTGCGCGCCGTGGCGCTGCTGGAGAAGGACAGCGGCGCCCCCGACTGGTGGAACGTCGGCATCGCCGCGACCGCGCTCCAGGACTGGCCGCTGGCCCGCCGCGCCTGGCAGGCGTACGGCCTGGCCGTCCCCGGCGAGGCGTCGGCGACCGGTGAGCCGCTGGGCATGGACCTGGGCGGCGCGGCCGTGCGGCTGTCGCCCGAGGGCGAGGCCGAGGTCGTCTGGGGCCGCCGCCTCGACCCGGCCCGCATCGAACTGCTGAACATCCCGCTGCCCTCGTCCGGCCGCCGCTGGGGCGAGGTGGTGCTGCACGACGGCGTCCCGCGCGGCGAGCGGACCATGACCGGCGTCACCGGCGGCAGGTCCGTCTACCCGGTCTTCGACGAGATCGAGCTGTGGGCGCCCTCGGCCGTGCCGACCTGGGTGGTGCTCATCGAGGCCGCCGCCGAGTCCGACCGCGACGCGCTGGAGCGCCTCGCCGCCGACGCGGGCTACGCGGCGGAGGACTGGTCGTCGTCCGTCCGCCTGCTGTGCCGGGCGTGTTCGGAGAGCCGGATGCCCAGCGAGCAGGGCGACGGCATGGCGCAGCACGACCCGCACGACCACAGCCTCCCGGGCCGTCCGGGACCGCTGGGGCACACGGGCGCGGGTGCCCTGTGGTCGCCCGAGCGCGAGTGCGGCATCGCGGCGCCGGGCGCGCTGGTGCGCGGCCTGCTCGACGGCTGGGTCGCGGACAGCCCGGACAGCCGCGAATGGCGCGACCTCGAAGAGGTGTGCTGACCCCGCCGCCGCTCCCGTCGCGCGTCCCGCGCCCGTCCGCCGGACCCGTCACCCGGGCCCCGGGCGCGCCGTAAGCTGTACGGATGAACGGCCGGGCGCGGCCGACCCAGGACACGGAAGAACAGACGGCGGAGACGATGGCGCAGCACGACACCGATGAGCCGGCCGGCGACGAGTTCGCCGACGACACCCAGGACTGCGAGGAGCGGGAACGGGCCCACCGCGAGCGCGGCACCGCGCGGCCCATCACGGTCGTCGGGCATCCGATGCTGCACCGGGAGTGCCGGGCGGTCACCGACTTCGGCGACGACCTCGCGGCCCTGGTGGACGACATGTTCGCCAGCCAGCGCGCGGCCGAGGGCGTGGGGCTCGCGGCCAACCAGATCGGCGTCGATCTGAAGGTGTTCGTGTACGACTGCGCCGACGACAAGGGTGTCCGGCACGTCGGCGTCGTCTGCAACCCGGTCCTCGACGAGCTGCCCGCCGACCGGCGCGTCCTCGACGACAGCGACGAGGGCTGCCTGTCGGTGCCGACCGCCTACGCCGAACTGCCCCGGCCCGACTACGCGGTGGTGCGCGGCCAGGACGCGTCGGGCAAGCCGATCGCCGTGCGCGGTACGGGCTACTTCGCCCGCTGCCTCCAGCACGAGACGGATCACCTGCACGGGCGGCTCTACATCGACCGCCTGTCCAAGCGGGACCGCAAGCGCGCGCTCAAGATGATGGACGAGGGGACGCCGAAGTACGAGACGGTGCCCAACGACTGACGGGCCGACGGCCGGCGCGGGCGCGCGCACCCCGCGCGCCCGCCCGCGTCAGCCGTCGAACTCCTGTGTGGTTGACGCGCGTTGACCCGATGGGTCACGCTCGGGGGAGCACGGTTCCACCCTTCTTCCCCACGGCACGCTCCCGTCCAGGAGGCGAAATGTTCAGACGAGTGGTCCGCTGTCTCCTCAGCTTTGTCATGCTCGCATCACTCGCAGTGGTGGGTAACGTCGTCATGGCCGGCACCGCGCAGGCCGACGGCTGCTACACCTGGGGCCGCACCCTCAAGCAGGGCGCGACCGGCGCGGACGTCCGCCAGCTCCAGATCCGCGTCTCCGGCTACCCGGCGTACGGCGCGGTCCTCGCGCTCGACGGCTCCTACGGCCCGGCCACCGCCGCGGCCGTGACCCGCTTCCAGCGGGCGTACGGCCTCTCCGCCGACGGCGTGGCCGGCCCGCAGACCTTCACCAAGATCTACCAGCTCCAGGACAACGACTGCACCCCGGTCCACTTCACCTACGGCGAGCTGAACCGCTGCAACACCACCTGGTCCGGCGGCGCCGTCAGCGCGGCCACCGCCCGCGCCAACGCGCTGGTGAACATGTGGAAGCTGGAGGCCCTGCGCCACGCCCTCGGCGACCGGCCGATCAACACCAGCAGCGGCTTCCGCTCCACCGCCTGCAACAACGCGGCGGGCGGCTCCGCGTCGAGCCGCCACCTCTACGGCGACGCCATCGACCTCACCGGCTCGCCGACGTTCTGCCAGATCGTCCAGCGGGCGCGCTACCACGGGTTCAACGAGATCCTGGGCCCCGGCTACCCGGACCACAACGACCACGCGCACCTCGCGAACCGCTCCAGCCGCTTCTGGTCGGCGCCCAGCTGCGGCATCTGAGCGCGTCCCCGTTTGACATCAAGTCCACTTGAAGTCCGACGATCCTCGTGTCAGCTTCCGACACCGCGCCCGGCGGAGCACGCCGGGCGCGGTGCCCAGCAGAGGGGATCGCCCATGTCATCCGGAACGCAGTCATCCGGAACGCGCCGCCTGCGCGTCGCCGTCATCGTCGGGAGCGTGCGGGAGGGCCGCTTCGGCACCACCGTCGCCCGCTGGTTCGGTGACCTCGCGGCCGGACACGGCGGGATCGAGGTGGACGTCGTCGACCTCGCCGACACGCCCCTGGCCCTGACCATGGACGGCACGGGCCACGAGGAGCTGGGCGAACGGCTCGCCGCCGCCGACGCGTTCGTCGTCGTCACGCCCGAGTACAACCACAGCTTCCCGGCCGGGCTGAAGAACATGATCGACTGGTTCAACCACGAGTGGCACGCCAAGCCGGTCGGCTTCGTGTCGTACGGCGGCCTCGCGGGCGGCCTGCGCGCCGTCGAGCAGCTCCGCGTCGTCTTCGCCGAGCTGCACGCCGTCACGATCCGCGCGACGGTCAGCTTCCACGGCGTCTGGGGTCACTTCGACGACGCGGGCGCCCTCACCGAGCCCAAGGCCGCCACCGAGGCGGCGACCGCCCTGCTGGACCAGCTCGCGTGGTGGGCCCACGCGCTGCGCGAGGCCAGGGTGGCCAGCCCGTACGTGTCATGAGCCGCCCGTCCATATCGCCCGGGGCGACGGCCACCGTCGTCGTCCTCGGCTCGATGATGACGGTGCTCGACACGACGGTGGTCAATGTCGCGCTGACCCGGCTCGCCCACGAGTTCGACGCCTCCCTCACCACCCTCCAGTGGGTCGCCACCGGCTACACGCTGGCCCTCGCGACGGTCATCCCCCTCACCGCGTGGGCCATCGGCCGGATCGGCACGAAGCGGCTCTACATGCTGTCCATCGGCCTGTTCACCCTCGGCTCGGCGCTGGCCGGGCTCGCGTGGAGCACCGAGTCGCTGATCGCGTTCCGCGTCCTCCAGGGCCTGGGCGGCGGCATGGTGATGCCCGTGGGCATGACGATCATGGTCCGCGCCGCGAGTCCCGACCGGCTCGGCCGCATGATGACCCTCATGGGCCTGCCGGTCCTCATCGGGCCGCTCGCCGGGCCGCCGCTGGGCGGCTGGCTGGTGGACGACGTGTCCTGGCGGTGGATCTTCTTCCTCAACGTGCCCATCGGCGCCCTGGCCCTGCTCTTCGCCGGACGCCTCTTCCCCCGCGAGGACCCGCGGGGCGGCGCGCGCCTGGACGTCCCGGGACTGCTGGCGCTCTCGCCCGGCCTCGCGCTGCTGATCTACGGCCTGGCCACCGGCGGCGAACGCGGCGACTTCACCGAGCCGGGCGCCCTGCTGCCCTCGGCGGCGGGCGTCCTGCTGGTGGCCGCCTTCGCCGGCAGGGCGCTGACGGCACGCCACCCGCTGCTCGACCTGCGCATCCTGCGGCGCCGCACCGCCGGTTCCGGGGTGGCCGCCCTCGGCTTCTACACGGCGGCCTACTTCGGGTCGATGCTGCTGCCGCCGCTGTACTACCAGGTGGCGCGCGGGGAGTCCGCCACCTCCGCGGGCCTCCTGGGCATCCCGCAGGCGCTGGCCACCGGACTGACGATGCAGGTCAGCGGCCGTCTGCTCGACCGGGTCGCCCCGGGGCGCATCGTGCTCTCCGGCATGGCGACGGCACTGCTCGGCTTCACCGGTTTCGCCACGCAGGTCGGCGCGGACACCCCGTACTGGCGGCTGATCCTGCCGATGGTGGTGATGGGCGTGGGGGTCGGCTCGACCATGATGCCGATCATGACGGCGGTCAACCGCGGGGTGCCGCCCGGTGAGGTCCCGGTCGTCAGCACCCTCCTCGGCATCGTCCCTCAGATCGGCAGTTCGATCGGCGCCGCGCTGGTCTCCGTCGTCCTGGCCCAGAACATGGCGGACTCCCTGCCGGACGGCACCGACACCCTGGGCGCCGTCCAGGGGGCGGGCCAGGACGTGCGGGAGGCCATCGGTCCGGCGCTGGCCGACGCGTTCCAGCACACCTATGTCTGGCCGATCGCGCTGATGGCGCTGGCCGTGCTGCCCGCGCTGCTGCTGCCCCGCACCCGGCCGCGGCCGGGTACGCCCCCGGCCACCGAGCGGCGGGAACCGGTGGAGGCGGCCCGTTGAGCCCGGCCGTGGCGCGGTCCGCAGGAGCGCGTGGCGATGCCGTGCGCGTCCCCGGACCGCGCCACGCGTTCCACCGTGCGTCCACGGCTGGTTAACCTCGGTGACCGTCCGGCCAACCCGGCCGGGCGGAACGGGACTTGTGCCCGCACTTCCACGAGGAGGAACGATGCACGACGCCGGCGCGTGGGCATTCCTGATCGGCGGCACGATGCTGCTGCTGGCAAGCCTGTTCGGCCGCGGCCGGGAGACGGGCCGCAGGCGGCTGTTACGCGCGGCGGTCGGCCTGTGCGGGATCGCCGCGGGCGGTCTGCGCCTCATGACCGGCTGACGGCGCATGACCGGCTGACGGGCGTACGGAACGGCGCCGCCCGCCCCCGGCGCGGTGCCGGGAGCGGGCGGGGACGGCGGGCGTGGACCGCCGTCAGAACTCGTCGTCGAACGCGACGTTCCCCTCGACGGCCACCTGGTAGGCGGACGGACGCCGCTCGAAGAAGTTGGTCAGCTCCTGGACGTCCTGCAACTCCATGAAGGCGAACGGGTTCTCCGACCCGTACAGCGGCTTCAGCCCGAGCCGCACGAGCCGCTGGTCGGCGACGCACTCCAGGTACTCGCGCATCGACTCGGTGTTCATCCCGGCCAGGCCGTCGCCGCACAGGTCGCGGGCGAACTGCAACTCGGCCGCCACCGCCTCGCGCAGCATCTCGGTGACCTCGCGCTCCATCTCCTCGTCGAAGAGGTCGGGCTCCTCCTGGCGGACGGTGTCCACCACGGCGAACGCGAAGTCCATGTGGCAGCTCTCGTCCCGGAACACCCAGTTGGTGCCGGTCGCCAGGCCGTGCAGCAGCCCGCGCGACCTGAACCAGTAGACGTACGCGAAGGCGCCGTAGAAGAACAGCCCCTCGATGCACGCGGCGAAGCAGATCAGGTTCAGCAGGAACCGGCGCCGGTCGGCCTTCGACTCCAGCTGCCTGATGTCCTCGACGGAGTCCATCCACTTGAAGCAGAACTGCGCCTTCTCGCGGATGGACGGGATGTTCTCCACCGCCGCGAACGCCTCGGCGCGGTCGTCCGGGTCGGGCAGGTAGGTGTCCAGCAGCGTCAGGTAGAACTGGACGTGCACGGCCTCCTCGAACAGCTGCCGCGACAGGTACAGCCGCGCCTCCGGCGAGTTGATGTGCTTGTACAGCGTCAGCACCAGGTTGTTCGCCACGATCGAGTCGCCGGTCGCGAAGAACGCCACCAGCCGCCCGATCAGGTGCTGCTCGCCGGGCGAGAGCTTCGCCAGGTCGGCCACGTCCGAGTGGAGATCGACCTCCTCGACCGTCCAGGTGTTCTTGATGGCGTCCCGGTAGCGCTCGTAGAACGCCGGGTAGCGCATCGGGCGCAGCGTCAGCTCGAAGCCGGGATCGAGCAGGTTCTTGACCGCCGCGTCGGACGCGGCGCGGGGGTCGGGGACGGTGGTCACTGGCAGGCCTCGCAGGACTCGGGGTTCTCCAGGGAGCAGGCGACGGCCTGCTCGTCCGGGGGGACCGCGGCGGGTGTGGGGACGGTGGCGACGGTGGCGGCGCGCGCGGACCTGGCGATCCGCGTCGCGGGGCGCGAGCGCAGGTAGTAGGTGGTCTTCAGGCCGCGCTTCCAGGCGTACGCGTACATCGAGCTGAGCTTCCCGATGGTCGGCGCGGCCATGAAGAGGTTGAGCGACTGGCTCTGGTCGAGGTAGGGGGTCCGCGCGGCGGCCATGTCGATCAGCGCGCGCTGCGGCAGCTCCCAGGCGGTGCGGTACAGCTCGCGCAGCTCGGCGGGCAGGCCCGGCAGGTCGGCGACCGAGCCGTTCGCCTCGCGCAGGGCGGCGCGCGTGGTCTCGTCCCACAGCCCGAGCCGTTTCAGCTCGGCGACCAGGTACGAGTTCACCTGGAGGAACTCGCCGCTCAGCGTCTCGCGCTTGAACAGGTTGGACACCTGCGGCTCGATGCACTCGTACACGCCCGCGATCGAGGCGATCGTCGCGGTCGGCGCGATGGCGAGGAGCAGCGAGTTGCGCATCCCGGTGCGGGCGATGCGGGCGCGCAGCGCCTCCCAGCGCTCGGGCCAGGCGGGCGCGGCGTCGGCGTAGTGGTCCGGGTGGAGGACGCCGTCGGCGGTGCGGGTGTCGGCCCAGCCGCGGTGCGGCCCGTGCCGCTCGGCGAGGGCGGCGGACGTCTCGTAGGCGGCCAGCATGATCCGCTCGCTGATCCGGGTGGACAGCTCGCGCGCGGCGGGGGAGTCGAAGGGCAGGCCGAGCCGGAAGAAGACGTCCTGGAGGCCCATCACGCCGAGGGCCACCGGGCGCCAGCGGGAGTTGGAGGTGGCGGCCTGGCCGGTCGGGTAGAAGTTCAGGTCCACGACGCGGTCGAGGAACGTGACGGCGGTGCGCACCGTCGCGTCAAGACGCTCCCAGTCCACACGTCCGTCGGCGCCGAGGTGGGCGGCGAGGTTGACCGAGCCGAGGTTGCACACGGCGGTCTCGCCGTCGTCGGTGACCTCCAGGATCTCGGTGCAGAGGTTCGAGGAGTGGACGACGGCGCCGGGGCGCGCGGTCTGGTTGGCCGTGCGGTTGGCGGCGTCCTTGAAGGTCATCCAGCCGTTGCCGGTCTGCGCGAGGGTCCGCATCATGCGGGAGTACAGCTGGCGGGCGGGGACGGTCCGCAGGGCGAGCCCCTCCGCCTCGGCGCGCCGGTAGGCGGCGTCGAAGTCGCCGCCCCACAGGTCCACGAGGTGCGGCACGTCGGCGGGGGAGAACAGCGACCAGTCGCCGTCCGCCTCCACGCGGCGCATGAACTCGTCCGGGATCCAGTGGGCGAGGTTCAGGTTGTGGGTGCGGCGGGCCTCCTCGCCCGTGTTGTCCCGCAGTTCGAGGAACTCCTCGATGTCCGCGTGCCATGTCTCCAGGTAGACGCAGGCCGCGCCCTTGCGCCGCCCGCCCTGGTTGACCGCCGCGACGGACGCGTCCAGCGTGCGCAGGAACGGCACGATCCCGTTCGACTTGCCGTTGGTCCCCCGGATCAGCGAACCGCGGGCGCGCACCCGCGAGTACGGCAGGCCGATGCCCCCGGCGTGCTTGGAGAGACGGGCGATCTGGTGGTAGCGGTCGTAGATGGAGTCCAGCTCGTCCAGCGGCGAGTCCAGCAGGTAGCAGGACGACATCTGCGGGTGGCTGGTCCCGGAGTTGAACAGCGTGGGCGACGAGGGCAGGTACGCCAGCGAGCTGGTCAGCCGGTACAGCTCGGCGACCTCGGCCAGCGCGCGCGGCGACTCGTCCTCGGCCAGGCCGCAGGCGACGCGCAGCAGGAAGTGCTGCGCGGTCTCGATGACGCGCCGGGTGAGGGGATGGCGCAGGACGTACCGCGACTCCACGGTCCGCAGCCCGAAGTACTCGAAACGGTCGTCGGCGCCGTCGGCGACCGCCCGGTCCACGAGCGCGTCGAGCTCCGCCGCGTGGCGCGCGACGAAGGAGGCGGTGCGGTCCGAGATCAGACCCTCGCGGTGACCGACCGTGATCGACGCGGAGAAGGAGACGGCGCCCTGCCCCGCCGCCTCGTCGCGGACCGCCAGGGTCAGCAGCCGGGCCGCGAGTTTCGAGTACGCGGGTTCCTCGGCGATCAGCGCGGCCGCGGCGTCGATGGCGAGCGCGCGCAGTTCCTCGGGTCCCGCGCCGGGGTGCCTGCCCCTGCGGACGGCGGCGGCGACCCGGGCGGGGTCGGTCGCGGGAAGGTCGGCGGCCAGCTCGCCCAGGACGCGCGTCAGCGCGTCTGAGGCCGGCTCCGCGGGGGCGACGGGTGCAGTGGTCACTGTGACGTGATCTCCCTCGAATCGCAGCGGATCTGAGGGGCGTTCGCGGGCGGGACCACCGGTCGCCTGCGGGCATGCGTGTAGTGGGGCAAACACATGCCGCACGCGTCCGCCGGCCCAACCCACGAGGCCCGGACGTGTTCGTGGAACTGCCGGCAGGTGCTCGGACTCGTGACGCGCGGCGAGGCGCGGCGCATCACACACCGTTGCGGGACAGCTCCGGATTCCCACCGGATTCCCCTGCGGCGACAGCGAGATGAGCATACATCTTGTGTCGCGTGCGACGGAGTCCCCTATATGTTGTGGTCGTCACGCGAGAGGTCGGGCAGCTCGTGTGCGAACGCGTGAAGCCGCACACCGGGCACCGGTTCCCAGTCGAGATCCGGCGCCCTGTCGAAGCCGAGCCGCCTGTACAGCCGGTGTGCAGTGTGCATCTGCGACTGACTCGACAGCACGACACGCCGCGCGCCGACCTCCCCCGCCCGGCGCAGGCACTCCCGGACGAGCGCCTCGCCCACGCCGCGCCCCCGCGCCCGCGGGTCCACCGCCAGCATGCGGAACTCGGCCTCGCCTGGGCCCGCCAGATCGGCGAACTCGCCGCCCCTGCCGACGAACGTGACGCTCCCGGCGATCCGCCCCGCGCCCCCGTCCCCGGCCGACTCCACGGCCACCAGCACGTCCGCGTGCGCCGCCCGCCGCACCGCGTCCCGAAGCTCCGCGAAGTACGGGTCGTCCGCGCCCTGGAGCAGCAGTCCGCCCTCCAGGTACACCCGCGCCGTGAGTTCCCCCGCGGCGTCCAGCTCGTCGTTCCGCGCTTCCCTGATCACGATGTCCATGAACACAGTGTGACCGAGGGGTCTGACAACCGGCCACGGCCGCCCCACCCTCCCGGGCGTGCTCAGCTCAGCGCAGCCGCAGCACCCAGTACCCCGCCTCCTGCGCGACCACCTCGTACACCCCGTCGGGGTTCATCCGGTGCGCGTAGAGCGTCAGTTCCTCGGCCGTCTGCGCCGGGTCCCAGTAGGCGATGTACTCGGGCGCGGGCCCGTCCGTGTTCCCGATCCAGAAGACGCGGCAGCGCGCCGTCAGATGCGCTGTCGGCCGCACGTTGGCCGCCACCTCCGCGCCGTCCGGGATCACCGACAGCACCCGTTCCCCGGCCTCGGCCAGATGGCCCGGCCGGTAGGTCGCGGTGTGGGTGAGTCCGGCGACGGGCAGGGCCGTGCTGAGCGCCAGCGCGGCGGCCAGCACGCCCATCGGCAGCCGTTCCGCGTACGCCCGCAGCCACGGCCGCCGTTCGCCCGCCCGCGTACGCGCCACCGCGTCCACGAGCGCGAGCGCCACCACCGGCATCAGCACCGCGCTGTAGTGCCAGTCGGTGCCCCAGTAGTGCGGGTCGTCCGAGACGAAGCGCCAGCCCAGCGTGGGCAGCAGGACGAGCAGCAGCGGGGAGCGCAGCGCGAGCAGCCCCGTCGTGGGCACCAGCACCCACAGCAGCGTGCGCAGCTTCTGGTCGACGTCCGTGAACGCCGTCTGCACCGGCCCGCCGCCGTCCCCGACCTTCGACCAGTAGTCGTAGTCACCGCCGGAGTTGAACGCCGGTATCAGCACGGCGATCGTCAGCAGGCACGCCAGCGCCGCGCACACCGCGAAGACCACCGCCCGCCGCACCACGCGCGGTTCGGGCCCGCCGCGCGCCCGCAGCGCCACCACGGCGGCGATCGCGGCCGCGGTGAGCCCCAGGTCCTCCTTCACGGCGAGCAGCGGCAGCGCCCACCACAGCGCCGCCCGGTACCGCCCCCGCAGCAGCGCCTCCAGCGAGAACGCGATCAGCGGCACGGCGAACGCGATCTCGTGGAAGTCGAAGTCCACGGCCCGCTGCACGCCCCACGACAGCCCGTACGCCGCGCCGACCGCCACCCCCGTCGCCCGCCCCAGCAGGTACGCGGCCACCCGCGTCACCGGCACCACCGCCAGCGCGAACAGCGCCGCCTGCGCCACCAGCAGCGTCACCGGCGTCGGGAACAGCCGGTAGAACGGGGCGATCAGCGCCGTCACCGGGCTGAAGTGGTCGCCCAGCAGCGCGAAGTCCGGCCCCTTGAGGTCCGAGACGGGCAGCCGCAGCCCGGCGTACGAGCGGACCGCCTGCTCGAATATCCCGAGGTCCCAGGAACGGTTCTCCCAGCGCAGGTGCCGCGTCACCGACACCGCCGTGTACAGCACCAGGAACACGGCGGCCAGCAGGTACGGATCGGCGCGCGGCCCCGGCCGGAAGGGGACGCGCCGCCCGGCTATCGGGCCCGCGTCGGCGTCACGCTCGCCCGCGGCGGTGAGCGTCGTCATGTCCGCCCACCCCCCGGAGTGCCCCGCACCGCCACCTCTTCCCCTTCCGTCCCGCGCGCCCGCGCCCGTCCGGCTGCTTCCCCCTTTCATACGCCGGGCGGCGGGCGGCCGGTCACCAGGAGGGCCCGGAAGACGAGTGAGGGCCGTCACACCACGCGGTGTGACGGCCCCTCACGCGCCCGCGTCCGGCGCGCCCGGCTCAGCAGCAGCCGTGGTAGCCGCCGTCACGCGGGTCGCCGTAGCGCCCGGCCACGCGCCGCCGCTCGAACGCCCGGCGGCTCGGCACCTCGGCGTCCGGGTCGGCGGCCCGCAGCAGCGCCACGTGCCGGTCGTACGCGTTCTCGCCGGTGAACTCGGTGACGTACCAGCGCAGCCACGCCAGCGCCCTGCGCGCCGCCCGCGTCACTCCCGCACCTCCGCCCCGGCCCGCTCGCCGTCCGCCTGCCGGGGGATGCCGCCCCCGGGGCCGAGGCCCGCGGCGGCCAGCTCCGCGCGCTCCTCGCGCGTGGCGATCAGCCCGGCGGGCGCGACGATGCGGGACTCGGCGTACGGCGCCTCGGCGAGCGCCACCGAGCCCGGCCGCCTGATCGCCTTCACGCACACCCGCAGCGCGTCGGCGAAGACGACGATCACCAGCAGCGCCAGCACGGCGGACAGGAAGGCGTCCAGCGTGGCGGTGCTGACGATGGTCCGCATGTCGTCCATGTCCCGCGCGCCGGTCAGCAGCTCCCCGGCGTCGATGCCGTCCTGGTACAGGTCGCGGCGGGCGAGGAAGCCGACCGCCGGGTCGCCGGAGAAGACCTTCTGCCAGCTCGCGGTGAGCGTCACGACGGACACCCAGGTGAGCGGCAGCAGCGTCACCCACACGTACTTCAGGCGCCCGGACTTCACCAGCAGGACGGTGCAGACGGCCAGGGCGACCGCGCCGAGCAGCTGGTTGGAGATGCCGAAGACGGGATAGAGCGTGTTGATGCCGCCGAGCGGGTCGTGCACGCCGACCCACAGCAGGTAGCCCCACAGCGCGGTGACCACGGCGCTGGAGATCCAGACGCCCGGCATCCAGTTCGTCGACCGGAAGCGGCCGAGGCGCGGGTGGACGCTCGCGAGGGCGTCCTGGAGGATGAACCGCCCCACGCGCGTGCCCGCGTCTATGGCCGTCAGGATGAACAGGGCCTCGAACATGATCGCGAAGTGATACCAGAACGAGCTCATCGCGTCGCCGCCGAGGAAGTCCGCCAGGATGGCCGACAGGCCCAGCGCCAGCGTCGGCGCCCCGCCGGTGCGTGACAGCAGCGACTCCTCCTCCACCGACTCGGCGGCGGAGGCGAGCTGTTCGGGTGTCAGCGAGAAGCCCCACGAGCTGATGGTGTCGGAGGCCGCCTGGAGGGTGTCGCCGATGACGGCGGGTGGCGCGTTCATCGCGAAGTACGTGCCCGGGTCGAGGACGCAGGCGGCGGTGATCGCCATGACGGCGACGGACGACTCCATCAGCATGGCGCCGTAGCCGATCGTCCTGACCTGCGTCTCCTTCTGGATCATCTTCGGCGTGGTGCCCGACGAGATCAGCGAGTGGAAGCCCGAGAGGGCGCCGCACGCGATGGTGATGAAGACGAACGGGAACAGCGACCCGGCGAACACCGGCCCGTCCCCGTTGGACGCGAAGTCGGTCACGGCGTCCATCTGGAGCGTCGGCAGCGTGATGACGATCGCGAGCGCGAGCAGCCCGATCGTGCCGACCTTCATGAACGTCGACAGGTAGTCGCGCGGGACCAGCAGCAGCCACACGGGCGCGACGGACGCCGCGAAGCCGTAGATCACCAGCCAGCCGACGAGCGCGCCGGGGGAGAGGGTGAACGTGTCGGCGAGCCCGGAGTTGGCGATCCAGCGGCCGGAGACGATGGCCAGCAGGAGCAGCGCGACGCCGATGACCGTCACCTCGGCGATGCGTCCCGGCCGCAGGTAGCGCAGGTAGACGCCCATGAACAGGGCGATCGGGATCGTCAGGCCGACGGAGAACGTGCCCCAGGGCGATTCGGCGAGCGCGTTCACGACGATGAGCGCGAGCACCGCCAGTATGATGATCATGATGCTAAAGATGGCGATGACCGCCGCGATCCCGCCGACGAGCCCGATCTCCTCGCGCGCGATCTGCCCCAGGCTCTTGCCGTCCCGCCGGGTCGAGAAGAACAGCACCACCATGTCCTGCACGGCGCCCGCGAAGATGACGCCGACGATGATCCAGATCGTCCCGGGCAGATAGCCCATCTGGGCCGCCAGCACCGGCCCGACCAGCGGTCCCGCGCCCGAGATGCCCGCGAAGTGGTGGCCGAGCAGGACCCGGCGGTCGGTGGCGTGGTAGTCGAGGCCGTCCGCCATCCGTTCCGCCGGGGTGGCCCGCGTCCTGTCCACCCGCAGGACGCGGTGCGCGATGAACCTGGAGTAGAACCGGTACCCGATCGCGTACGTCCCGAGCGCCGCCGCCACCATCCAGGCGGCGGAGACCTCCTCGCCGCGCGCGAGTGCCAGCATCGACCAGCCGAGCGCGCCCACCGCGGCGACGGCGGTCCAGATGGCGATGGACCCCACCCGGGGCCGTGGTTGTAATGGTGTTGTCCGCACGATGCACTCTCCCGCCGTCTTCCTTGACTGACGCCCGGGAATCTAGGGCAGTCGGCGGCGGATGACCATGGTGCCCACGGCGGAGAGCGGTCCGGAAATCGCTCAGCGGGGCTCGTGCGGCTCCTGGGGACCACGCGGTTCGTGCGGCCGTTCGAGGTTCGCGACGAACTTGTACCGGTCACCCCGGTACACCGAACGCACCCATTCGACGGGCTCGCCCCGCGTGTCGCGCGAGTGCCGCGAGAGCATCAGCATCGGCAGCCCCACGTCCGTGCCGAGCAGCCCGGCCTCGCGCGGGTTGGCCAGAGACGTCTCGATGGTCTCCTCGGCGCGGGCGAGGTGCACGTCGTACACCTCGGCCAGCGCCGTGTACAGCGACGCGTACCGCACCAGGCTGCGGCGCAGCAGGGGGAAACGCTCCTGCGACAGGTGCGTCGTCTCGATCGCCATCGGCTCGCCGCTGGCCAGCCGGAGCCGCTCGATGCGCAGCACCCGGCCGCCCTCCGAGAGGTCGAGGAGGCCGCTGAGGCGCTCGTCGGCGGTGATGTAGCCGATCTCCAGCAGCTGCGAGGTCGGTTCGAGGCCCTGGGCCCGCATGTCCTCCGTGTAGGAAGTCAGCTGAAGAGCCTGCGAAACCTTGGGCTTGGCGACGAAGGTGCCCTTACCCTGGATGCGTTCGAGCCGGCCTTCGACCACCAGTTCCTGGAGGGCCTGGCGGACGGTCGTGCGCGAGGTGTCGAACTCGGTGGCCAGCGAACGCTCGGGCGGCACCGGTGTGCCGGGCGGCAGGGTCTCCGTCATCTGGAGGAGGTGGCGCTTGAGCCGGTAGTACTTCGGGACGCGCGCGGTGCGTGTCCGGTCCGCTCCCTCGGGACCGGTGCCCGCGCCGGTCACCGGACTCCCGTCCCTGGTCATCGCACGCCTTCCCGAGCTGTTCCGTTCTGCCGTCACCGGTTTCCTCCGTGACTTCGAAGCTCACATCGTGGCACGGGCCCAAGCGCCCCGTTGTTCCCGGGCGGATGTCGGTCCGGTAACGGACGGCGCACGCCGCTCGTGGTCTCTTGACACCCCGTCTTGGTCTAGTCCAAGCTCCCGGGCAACTGGTCTACACCTCTTGTCTACACCATTGATACGGAACGAAGGGAGCGTGACGTGAAGCACAAGCTGGTCGCTGCGGTCGGTGTGGCAGCCATGACGGCGGCCCTGGCCGCCTGCGGGGACGACGGCAGCGGTGGGGGCGGCGGCAGCGAGGGCGGCGCCGACTCCATCACCGTCTGGCTGATGGACGGTTCGGCCCCCGACCCCTGGGTGCAGGAGCTGAAAACGGCGTTCGAGGCTGAGCACGATGTGACCGTCAACGTCGAGATCCAGCAGTGGGACAGCATCCAGGAGCGGGTCACCACGGCCCTCTCCGAGGACGGCACCGTCGATGTCCTGGAGATCGGCAACACCCAGACCGTCGGCTACGCGAACACCGGCGGCCTCGCGGACCTGAGCGACTTCGCGGACGAGCCGTGGACCGAGTCCATGCTCGACTCGGCCCAGGTGGACGACACGCTGTACGCGGTGCCGTGGTACGGCGCCAACCGCGTCGTCGTCTACGACCGCAGCATCTGGGAAGAGGCGGGCGCCGAGGTCCCGACGACGCGCGACGAGTGGATCACCGCGCTTGAGGCCATCGACGAGAACACCGAGGCCGAGCCCATCTACCTGCCCGGCCAGTCGTACTACGTGCTCGGCGGCTTCCTCGCCGACGAGGGCGGCAGCTTCGCGGTCGAGGACGGCGACAGCTGGGCCGGCGGCCTGGCGACGCCCGAGGGCGAGGCCGCCATGGACTTCTACGGCCGGCTCCAGGCGTTCTCCTCCGCGCCGACCGACGTCGACGAGGCGGAGCCGCAGCAGTCCACCGAGGTCGTCCCGAACCAGGAGGTCGCCTCCTGGATCGGTCTCGGCTGGGAGGCGGCGGGTGCCACCGCCGCCATCGAGGAGGCCGGCGGCGAGGCCGACTTCGGCTACTTCCCGATCCCCGGCAAGACCGCCGACGAGCTGGGCCACGTCTTCCTCGGCGGCTCCAACCTGGCGATCTCCGAGCGCGCCGGTGACAAGGAGCTGGCCACGGAGTTCCTGCGGATGGCCACCTCGCAGGAGTGGCAGCAGAAGTACGTCGACGCCAACAACGGCGGTGTCGTCCCGAACCGCTCCGACGTCACGGCCAGCCCCGAGGCGGACAGCTTCGCCGAGGCGATGGTCCAGCCGGTCGATTCCGGCTTCCTCCCGCCGCTGACCACCGGATGGGCCAACGTCGAGACCGAGCCCAATCCGATCAAGGAATTGATGACGAAGGCTCTCAACGGTGAGGACTACCAGTCCGCCGCCGAAGAGGCCGACTCGGAGATCACCGACCGGATCAACCGCGAGTAACGCCGCGTCACCGGGGTGCCGTCCGCCGTCCGGCCGGGCGGCACCCCCTTCGCCGTGCGAGGGAAGGCACGCATGACCGTAGACATCGAGAAGGCAGCACCACCCCCCGTACCGCCGGTGGGGAAGACCACGACCGGCCTGCCGAAGCGCCGCAGGCGCCCGGTGCTGCCGGGCGGCTGGGTCCCGTACCTGCTGGTCGCGCCCGCGCTGGCGGCCCTCGCGGCGGTCCTCGGCTACTCCCTGGTCCGCAACGTCCTGATCAGCTTCCAGGAGTTCGGCCGCCGCCAGCTCATCAGCCGGACGACCGAGTACACCGGCCTCGACAACTTCCGGCGCGTCCTGGAGATGGACCGCTTCTGGGACTCCGTCGCCCGCACGTTCGTCTTCACCGCCGTCAACGTCGTCCTGATCATGCTGATCGGCACGCTCGTCGGCCTGCTGCTGCGCCAGCTCGGCCAGGGGATGCGGCTGCTCCTGGCGGTCAGCCTGGTCGTCGCGTGGGCCATGCCGGTGATCGCGGCCACCACCGTGTTCCGCTGGCTGTTCGACACCCAGTTCGGCTTCGCCAACTGGGTGATGCGCACGCTCGGCTTCTCCGGCTACGAGAGACACAACTGGTTCGAATCCGGTACCTCGACGCTGACGATCGCCACCCTCCTCATCGTCTGGGCCTCCGTCCCCTTCGTCGCACTCAACCTCTACGCGGGTCTCACCACCGTCAGCGGCGAGGTCCTGGAGGCGGCGCGCATGGACGGCGCCGGCAGCTGGCGCATCTTCTGGTCGATCATCGCCCCGATCATGCGGCCGTTCTTCCTCATCACCACCTTCCTGGAGATCATCTGGGTCTTCAAGGCCTTCCCCCAGGTCTACGCGCTCAACGGAGGCGGACCCGACCGCGCGTCCGAGACACTCCCGGTCATGGCCTACGTCGAGGGCATGGGCCAGAACCAGTACGGCACCGGCGCGGCCATCTCCGTGCTCACCATCCTGATACTGCTGGTCGCCATGTCCTTCTACTTCCGCCTCATCCTCAAACAGGAGAAGGAGCAGGACGCGTGAACGTGCGCAGGCTCTCCCTCAACGCGGCGGCCGTCGTCCTGTCGGCGGTCTTCCTCTTCCCCGTGTACTGGATGTTCTCCTCCTCCTTCAAGAGGAACTCCCAGGTCCTCACGGAGGACCCCGTCTTCTTCTTCACCCCGACCTTCGAGCACTACACGACGGCCCAGGACGCGCCCCTGTTCTGGTCGTACGTCCGCAACAGCCTCGTCGCCACCGTCGGCGCCGTCGTCCTCGCCCTCGTGGTCGCGCTGCTCGCCTCCTACGCCATCGCGCGGATGCGCTTCCGCGGCAAGCGGGCCATGGTCCTCACCGTGATGGCCGCCCAGCTGGCGCCCTGGGAGGTCCTGGTCATCATCGTGTACCTGAACGCGCGCGACCTCTCGATGCTCAACAGCGTCGGCACCCTGCTGCTCGTCTACTTCGTCATGGCGCTGCCCTTCACCATCTGGACGCTGCGCGGCTTCATCGCCGCCGTTCCGAAGGAGCTGGAGGAGTCGGCCCTGATCGACGGCTGTAGCCGCACCCAGGCGTTCTACCGGATCATCTTCCCGCTCCTGGCGCCCGGCCTGATGGCCACCTCACTGTTCGGCTTCATCCTGGCGTGGAACGAGTACGCCATGGTGTCCGTGCTCAACAAGACCCCGGGCACGGAGACCCTGCCCCGGTGGCTCAACAGCTTCCAGACGGCATTCGGCAACGACTGGGGCGCCACCATGGCGGCGGCCTCCATGTTCACCGTGCCCGTGCTCGTCGTCTTCCTCCTCTTCCAGCGACGGGTCACCGGCGGTCTGGCCGCCGGTGCCGTGAAGGGATAGCACCCCGCCATGACGACCGTGGTCCCCGCATCCGACACCCTCACCCGTGACGCGCTGGCCGTGCTCCAGCCGACGTTCACCGGCACCACGACCGCCCCCGACTGGCTGCTGCGCCAGCTGGACAACGGCATGACGGGCGTCGGCCTCTTCGGCCGCAACGTCGTCTCGGCCGAGCAGTTGGCCGGTCTCACCGCCCAGCTGCGTTCCGCCAGACCCGACGTCATCGTGGCCGTGGACGAGGAGGGCGGCGACGTCACCCGCCTTGAGGTGCACGGCGGCTCGTCGTTCCCCGGCAACCACGCCCTCGGCAGCGCCGACGACACCGACCTGACGCGCCGGGTCGCCGCCGAGCTGGGCCGCCGGCTGGCCGAGTGCGGCGTCACCCTCAACTGGGCGCCGTGCGCGGACATCAACTCCGACCCGGACAACCCGGTCGTCGGCGTCCGCTCCTTCGGCGACGACCCGCAGCTCGTCGCCCGCCACACCGTCGCGTACGTCGAGGGGCTCCAGAGCGCGGCCGTCGCCGCCTGCGTGAAGCACTTCCCGGGGCACGGCAACACCAATGTGGACTCCCACCACGCGCTGCCCCGCATCGACATCGACCTGGAGACCCTGCACGCGCGGGAGCTGGTCCCCTTCAAGGCGGCCATAGCGGCGGGCGCGCGCAGCGTCATGAGCGCGCACATCCTGCTGCCCGCCCTCGACACCGAGCGCCCCGGCACCCTCAGCAGCGCCGTGCTGACGGGCCTGCTGCGCGCGCCGGAGAGCGAGGGCGGCCTCGGCTACGACGGACTGATCATCTCCGACGCGATCGAGATGAAGGCCGTCGCCGACGCGTACGGCCTCGACCGTGGCTGCGTCCTCGCCGTCGCCGCCGGGGCCGACGCGCTGTGCATCGGCGGCACCCCGTCGGACGAGGCGGAGGTCCTGCGCCTGCGCGACGCGCTGGTGTCGGCCGTCCGCTCGGGCGAGCTGCCCGAGGAGCGGCTGCACGACGCGGCGGAACGGGTACGCGCCCTCGCCCGCTGGACGGCCACCGAGCGCGGGCGTGTCCTGGCCGGCGCCGCCGCGGACACCACGCCCGACGGCATCGGCCTCGTCGCCGCCCGCCGCGCCGCCCGCGTCACCCTGGCCGGCGGCGCGCGCACCGTCGAGCCGCTGACCCGCGCCCCGTACGTCGTCTCGTTCAGCGCGGGGGCGAACATGGCGGCCGGCGACCAGACGCCCTGGGGCGTCGCCGCCGAACTGGGCCGCTTCCTGCCGGAGACGGCCGCCGTCGGCCACACCGCGGCCGACGCCGAGCGCCTGGGCACGGACGGCCTGACCGCCGCCGTGCTGGCGGCGGCGGGGGACCGGCCGCTGGTGATCGTCGTCCGCGACGTGCACCGCCACCCGTGGATGACCGCCGCGCTCGGCGCGCTGGTCACCGCCAGGCCCGGTGCCTTCGTCGTCGAGATGGGCGTCCCGCACGCCGCCCCGGTGGGCGCCGTCCACATCGCCACCCACGGAGCCTCACGCGTCTGCGGCCGGGCGGCGGCCGAGATCATCACCGGCGCCCCGGAGGTCGCCGCCCGATGAGCGAGCACAACTCCCAGCCCGGCCCCGGCCGGATCATGGCGGCCGAGATCGCCGAACAGCCCGCCGTCCTGCGCCGCCTCCTCACCGAGGGCGCGGGCCCCATCCGGGAGACGGCGGCCCGCATCGCGGCCCGCGAGCCGCGCTTCGTGCTGCTCACGGCACGCGGGACCTCCGACAACGCGGCGCTCTACGCCAAGTACCTCCTGGAGATCCTGCTGGGCAAGCCCTGCGGTCTCACCTCGATGTCCACGACGACGGCCTACGGCGCGAAGCCCGACCTGGCCGGCTGCCTGGTCGTCACCGTCAGCCAGTCGGGCGGGTCGCCCGACCTGGTGGCCTCCACGCTGGCGGCGCGGGAGGCCGGGGCGATCACGCTCGCGGTCACCAACAACGCGGCGTCCCCGCTGGCGGAGGCCGCCGAGTACCACATCGACGTGCTGGCCGGTCCTGAGCGCGCCCTGCCCGCCACCAAGACGTACACCGCCGAACTGCTGGCCCTCTACCTCTTCGTCGAGGGGCTGCGCGGCGGCGACGGCGCGGCGGCGGCCCGCGACCTCCCCGCGCTCGCCGAGGAGATCATCGGCCGGGCACCGGAGGTCAGGCAGCTCGCCGGACGCTACCGCTTCGCCGAACGCATGGTCCTCACCTCCCGCGGCTACGGCTATCCGACGGCGAAGGAGGCGGCGCTGAAGCTGATGGAGACCAGCTACATCCCCGCCCTCTCCTACTCGGGGGCCGACCTGCTGCACGGCCCGCTGGCGATGGTGGACAACGTCTCGCCGGTCATCGCGATCGTGACCGACGGGCGTGGGGGAGAGGCGCTCCAGCCGGTCCTCGACCGCCTGCGGGACCGGGGCGCGGACCTGGTGGTCATCGGCCCGAAGGCCCAGGTGGACGCGGCCTCGGCCGGCTTCGCCCTGCCGACCGCCGGTGTCCCGGAGGAGCTCCAGCCGATCCTGGAGATCATTCCCCTCCAACTGCTCGCCCACGAGGTCACCCTGGCCCGCGGCCAGGACCCCGACGCCCCCCGGGCACTGGCCAAGGTCACCGAGACCCGCTGACCGCTCCTTCCTCGCAGGCCCCGGCGGCGTCCTCAGAGCAGGGCGCCGCCGGTCGCGTCGATCCACTGCCCGGTCACCCAGCGGCTGCTGTCCGAGGCGAGGAACGCGGCGACGTCCGCGACATCCTCCGGCTGCCCTATCCGCCCGAACGGCGACATCGCGGCCGTCCCCTGCCGCGCCTCCTCGTCCCCCCGCAGCCAGTCCGCGTTGATGTCGGTGTCGATGACGCCGGGCGCCACCGCGTTGACCGTGATGCCGCGCGGTCCCAGCTCCTTGGCCAGCGCGACCGTGAAGCTGTCCATCGCTCCCTTGGTCATCGTGTAGGCCGCGATGTCGGGCATCATCCCGGGCCGGCTCGTCAGGCCCGTCGAGACGTTGATGATCCGTCCGCCGGCCCGCAGTCGCCGCAGGCCCTGCTGGACGAGGAAGAAGGGCGCCCGCACGTTCACCGCGAACACGCGGTCGAAGTCCTCGGCGGCCGTCCCGGCGACGCCGTTCCGCCCGCCGTTGATCCCGGCGTTGTTCACGATCACGTCCACGCCGTCCGTCTCCGCGTCGAATGCCTTCCACAGGGCCTCCACGTCGCCGGGCACCCCGAGCGGGGCCCGCAGCGGGAACGCGCTGCCGCCCGCCGCCTCGATCGACGCGACCGTCTCCCGGGCCGCCGCGTCGTCCCTCGCGTAGTGCACCGCCACCCGGGCGCCGTCGCGCCCAAGACGCTGCGCGATCGCCCGTCCGATGCCCCTGCTTCCCCCGGTGACCAGGGCCGTCCTGCCTGCGAGCGCGTTCATGCCGCCGCCCCCTCGTCTTTCTCTAGCGGTCGCTACAGAAAGAACCCTAGCAGCAGTTCTCTAACGAGCGCTATAGAATCGGTCCATGGCGACGAGACAGCGCGGACGACCCCGGTCCTTCGACCGTGAGACGGCCCTCGGGCAGGCGGTGACGGTCTTCTGGGAGCACGGCTACGAGACGACGTCCGTCGCCGACCTGACGCGCGCCATGGGGATCGGCGCGCCCAGCCTCTACGCAGCGTTCGGGGACAAGAAGACGCTGTTCGAGGAGGCCGTGGAGTTCTACGGCCGGCACCAGGGCAGCTACATGGGGCGCGCTCTCGCGGAGGAGCCGACGGGCACGGCCGCCGTCAGCCGCATGCTGCGGGAGGCGGCTGAGGTCTTCACCGCGCCGGACTGCCCGCACGGCTGCATGGTCATCTCGGCCGCCGTGAACTACCAGGACTCGGGCGAGGACGTCGCCTCGGGCCTGCGCGACATGCGGAACCGCAACCTGCGGATCATCGAGTCCCGGATCAGGGAGGACCTGACCGCCGGGCTGCTGCGCGAGGGCACCGACCCCGCCGCCCTCGCGCGCTTCGTCGGCACCGTCCTCCAGGGCATGAGCCAGCAGGCGCGCGACGGCGCGACGCGTTCGGAGCTGGAAGTGGTGGCGGAGATCGCGCTGAGCGCCTGGCCCGCCGCCTGACGGCCGGGGAACGGCCCCGGGAACACCCGCGGGCCGCGGCGCCGTGGAGGGACCCTCAGCCCTCTCGGCACCGCAGCCCGGAGCGATTACGGGCCCAGGACGCCGTCAGGGCAGATAGCGCCGGGGCCTCGCTCTGCCCTCCTGTGCGGGGAGAGCAGAAGACGTGCGGTCGTTTCCTTATTCTGTCCCGGTTCCGCGCTCCGTGTCCATGCTCTGAAGACACTTCCTCGCCCCGCCCCCGGCCCGCTGTCACGTCTTGACCGGACACGGCCTGCTCGCGCACCGCCCGGCCGCGAGCGGCACCGGGGAACGCGCCGATGGCGCACCGGAGCGGGAAAGGGCGCGCGGGCAGCCGCGCCCGCCGTCCGGGTGCCCCTTCGCGCGCCCCCGGTAAGCTCGCCGGTGTGCCCTCCATGAACGACCTCGTCCGCCAGCACACCGACCTCGGGGAAGCCGACCTCGACTGGCTCCACCTGCTGGTGTCCGAGTGGCAGCTCCTCTCCGACCTGTCCTTCGCGGACCTGGTCCTCTGGCTGCCCACCCGCGACGGCACCCGCTACGTCTCCGTCGCCCAGATGCGGCCCAACACCGGGCCCACCTCCTACCAGGACGACATGGTCGGCCACCTCGTCCCGCGCGGCCGCCGCCCGCTCCTCGACGTGGCCCACGACGAGGGCCGCATCGTCCGCGAGGGCGACCCCGAGTGGCGCGAGGAGGTGCCGGTCCGCGTCGAGTCGATCCCGGTCCGCCGCGAGGGCCGCGTCCTGGGCGTCATCGCGCGCAACACCAACCTCCTCACCGTCCGCACCCCGAGCCGCCTGGAGCTGACCTACCTCCAGAGCGCCTCCGACCTGGCGCAGATGATCGCGGGCGGCACCTTCCCGTTCCCCGGCCAGCAGGTGGGCATGGACCGGGCGCCCCGCGTCGGCGACGGCTTCATCCGCCTCGACGCGGACGGCGTCGTCCAGTACGCCAGCCCGAACGCCCTGTCCGCCTATCACCGGCTCGGCCTGGCCGCCGACCTCGTCGGCCTGCCGCTCGGCCCCACCACCGCCGAACTCGCCCCCACCCGCGGCCCCGTGGACGAGTCCCTGGTCAAACTGGCCAGCGGCTGGGCGCCGCGCGAGGCGGAGATCGAGGGCGACGAGTGCGTCGTCCAGCTGCGCGCCATCCCGCTCAAGCCCAAGGGCGAGCGGATCGGCTCCCTCATACTCCTGCGGGACGTCACCGAACTGCGCCGCCGCGAGCGCGAGCTGATGACCAAGGACGCGACGATCCGCGAGATCCACCACCGCGTGAAGAACAACCTCCAGACCGTCGCCGCGCTGCTGCGCCTCCAGGCCCGCCGGATCGGCGCCACCGGGGACGACAGCGCCCGCGCGGCGCTGGAGGAGGCGGTGCGCCGCGTCGGCTCCATCGCCATCGTGCACGAGACGCTGTCCCAGAACCTGGACGAGCGCGTGGAGTTCGACGAGATCGCGGACCGCGTCATCGCGATGGTCGCCGAACTCTCCCCGGACGGACGGGTGTCGGGCCGCCGCACCGGCCGCTTCGGCATCCTCGACGCGGAGACCGCCACCCCGCTGTCCATGGCGCTCACCGAGGTGTTGCAGAACGCGCTGGAGCATGGCTTCGGGCCGGGGGAGCGGGGCGCGATCGAGGTGGGCGCCACCCGGAGCGCGGCGCGGCGTGACGCGGGCCGGCTGCTCGTCACCGTCCAGGACGACGGCAGGGGACTGCCGCCCGGCTTCGACCCGCACAGCGACGGCAACCTCGGCCTCCAGATCGTACGGACGCTGGTGGAGGGCGAGTTGGGCGGCCGGTTCGACATGGTCCCGGTCCCCGGGGGCGGCACGCGGGTCGTGCTCGACCTGCCGCTGGACGAGCGGAAGCGGTGACGCCGCACGGCCGGCACAGCCACAGCACGGCCCGGACAGCACGGCCTGGACAGCACAGCCCGGACAGCACAGAGCCCCGCCTCGCGACGGTCGATCGTCGCGGGACGGGGCTCGAACGCTGTTGCGCGGTCGGCACCTGTCGTGGTGCTGCGCGTGCTGCGGCTCGGGGCAGCAGTGACGAACCGGGCGGTCCGCCGGGCGTGGGCCGCCCGCTCAGGCGGTGGCCTTGCGCGCCCGGTTGCGAGCGGCGCGACGCTTCATCGCACGGCGCTCGTCCTCGCTCATTCCGCCCCAGACACCGGAGTCCTGGCCGGACTCAAGGGCCCACTGCAAGCACTGCTCCATGACGGGGCAGCGGCGGCAGACGGCCTTGGCTTCCTCGATTTGCAGCAGCGCGGGACCGGTGTTGCCGATGGGGAAGAACAGCTCGGGGTCTTCCTCGCGGCAAACGGCGCTGTGACGCCAGTCCATGTCTGCTCCATCTCCTGCACGTTGCAGTTACATTGCTTGTGAATGTGAACGCTTTCACGAATCCCTGGACAAATAAAGAGCCACAGCTCAGTCTGGGGAGGGATTCGGGCTCTCAAGGGGGCCGATGTCCCGGCCGTCCCGATCGCCATGAAGAGGTTCGCAAACCTCGGCGGCGGATACAACCCCTTCCGGAAAGTTTTTTTTGAATCCTTGGTGTCGCCTACCTCACAGCCCTACTTCCCTCGGGTGGAGTCTGCGCTAAACGTTCGAGTAGAAGGAGTTTCCGCCCTTCCGCTCACACAATCACACGCAGTGCATGGCGTACGCCTGTGAACGAGACACTGGTTCGCAGTCCCAGGTGGTCACCATCAAGCTGAAACGGCAGCGGCACCTGGGATTGCAAGGTGAAGTCCGTCTCGTCGTGCAGGGAGACGACATGTCTCCCGTGCGGGCCCCGCTCGGGCGAGGAGAGCAGCAGCTGGGTGGCGTACCGCGACACCGCGGACGACGAGAGCCGGGTCAGACCCAGCAGGTCGAGCCCGGTGTCGAAGGAGGCGGCGGGCGTGGCATGAATGGCACGGTTACCCAGGTACGTCCACGGTGATGTGTTGCAGACGATGGAAAGTGCGAGACCTTCCACCGGATCATGGCCGGCCCGCAGCAGTGAGATCACACCGCGCCTGCGCGTCGGGTCGCCGAGGAAGTGCCGCATCACCTGCCGGACGTACAGCGCGTGCGTCGAACGCTTCCCCCGCTCCCGCTGCGACTCCACCCGCCCGATCACCCCGGCGTCGAAGCCGAGCCCCGCGCAGAACGTGAACCACCGCCGGGGCACACCCTCGTCCGGCGTGCCGGGCGTCCCCGAGGCGAGGCCGAGGCCCACGGACCGCTCGCTGCCCGCGTGCAGCGCGTCGAGCAGCGCCCCCGTCGCCTCCACCGCGTCGTTGGGCAGCCCGAGGGCGCGGGCGAACACGTTGGTCGAGCCGCCGGGGACGACGGCGAGGCGGGGAAGTTCCCCCGTATCGGGGCCGTGGTGCAGCAGTCCGTTGACGACCTCGTTGACGGTGCCGTCGCCGCCGAGGGCGATCACGACGTCCGCCGCGCCCTGCTCCGCCGCGCGTCGGGCCAGGTCACGGGCGTGGCCCCGGAAGGCCGTCAGCGCGACGTCCAGCTTGACCTCGCTCGCCAGCGCGTGCGTCAGCACGTCACGCATCCGCGCACTGGTGGTGGTGGCGACAGGGTTGACCACGAGAAGTGCGCGCATGGGATGCAGCGTACCCAGGCGGGCCCGGCGGCCGTGCCGACGGTCCGCTATACCCTGGCGGGGTGAGCGAGAAGACCGCAGGCGGGCAGGGTCCCGCCGCCACCGACCGTCCCCGCCGGGTG
Source organism: Streptomyces sp. MS19 (assembly GCF_047200595.1). Classification (NCBI taxonomy): domain Bacteria; kingdom Bacillati; phylum Actinomycetota; class Actinomycetes; order Kitasatosporales; family Streptomycetaceae; genus Streptomyces; species Streptomyces sp. MS19. The sequence goes on from NZ_JBJZOH010000025.1 coordinate 28,248, forward strand.
GGCGCCGCGGCCGTGCTGTGCGGCGTCCAGGGCGCCGTGATCGCCGTCCTCGGGGGCGTGATGCTGGTCCTCACCGTGACCGGCGACCCGGACGACCGGCGTCAGGCGCTCGCCGGTGCCGTGACGGCGCTCGCCCTCGGCGTGCTGCCCCTCGCCGCCGGGCACGGGCTGTGGCGGCTGCGGCGCTGGAGCCGCGGACCGGCGGTGATCGTCCAGCTGCTCGGCCTGCCGGTGGCCTGGACGCTGCTCGGCAGCGGCGGACTGTGGCCGGTCGCGGCGGTCGCGCTCGCCGTCTCGGCGCTCGCCGTGCTGGCCTGCCTGATCAACCCGACGGCCACCGAGGCGCTCGGCATCGGCCCGCGCGAGGCGTGACACCGGGGCGTGCCCCGGCGCCCGTCACTCCTCGACCAGCAGCTTGTCGCGCAGCTGCGCCAGCGTCCGCGCCAGCAGGCGGGAGACGTGCATCTGGGAGATGCCGACCTCCTGCGCGATCTGCGACTGCGTCATGTTCCCGAAGAAGCGCAGCAGCAGGATCTTCTTCTCGCGCGGCGGCAGTTCCTCCAGCAGCGGCTTGAGGGACTCGCGGTACTCGACGCCTTCGAGCGCGTCGTCCTCCGCGCCCAGGGTGTCCGCCACGGCGGGGGACTCGTCGTCGGTGTCGGGGACGTCGAGGGACAGCGTGCTGTACGCGTTCGCCGACTCCAGCCCTTCGAGGACGTCCTCCTCCGAGATGTTGAGGCGCTGCGCCAGCTCGTGGACCGTCGGGGCCCTGCCGTGCTGCTGGGACAGCTCCGCCGTCGCCGTGCTGAGCGAGAGCCGCAGCTCCTGGAGGCGGCGCGGCACCCGTACCGCCCAGCCCTTGTCGCGGAAGTGCCGCTTGATCTCGCCGACCACGGTCGGCGTGGCGTAGGTGGAGAACTCCACGCCACGCTCGGGGTCGAAGCGGTCCACCGACTTGATCAGGCCGATCGTGGCGACCTGGGTCAGGTCGTCGAGCGGCTCGCCGCGGTTGCGGAAGCGGCGTGCCAGGTGCTCGACCAGCGGCAGGTGCATGCGCACCAGGGTGTTGCGCAGTTCGGCGCGCTCCGGCGACCCCTCGGGCAGCCCGCGCAGCTCGACGAACAGTTCGCGCGCGGCGCCGCGGTCGTGCGGGTCGGGCGCGGCCCGGCGTGGTACGGATTCCACCGGATGCCCGGCGGCCTGGGACTCGTCGTCAGGTCCCGGCCGTACGGAGTGCCCGGTCTGGGCGGGCTCCGGCTGGCCCGGAATGGTACGCGCCGCCTGCTCGACCCCGTCCAGCTCGTTCAGCTCGTTCACCTCGGCCCCCTCGTCCCGTGGCGGCCCCTGCGCGCCGGTCACGGCGCTCCGGGGGCGGCGCCGCGCTTCTTGTGCAGGCTGATGCTGACCGTGCGGTCCTCCGCGACGGTCGATTCGACCTCACCCGCCAGCGCGGTCAGGACGGTCCAGGCGAACGTGTCCCGTTCGGGGGCGTGCCCCTCCGTGGTGGGGGCCGAGACCGTGACCCGCAGCGCGTCGTCCACCAGCGTGAACACGCAGTCGAGGACACTCCCCGGCTTCGCCTGCTGGAGGAGGATCGCGCACGCCTCGTCGACCGCGATGCGCAGGTCCTCGATCTCGTCCAGGGTGAAGTCGAGCCGGGCCGCGAGACCGGCCGTGGCCGTCCGCAGCACCGACAGATAGGCACCCTCCGCCGGCAGCCGGACTTCGACGAAGTCCTGCGATCCGGGCTCACCTGGGATTGGGGACACCCTCACCTCCACAGAGACTCACACAGATTGAGCGCGCACGTGCATCGCCGGGATGCGCCGACGCGCCCTGCGACGCTACCGCGATCCACAGCATGCTGTCGCCTGGCCCGAGTTGTGATTGATCGTCCTGACCACCTTGGCGGTATTACTCATCGTAATGCATTCGGTGCGTAGTGTGGCCATGGGGGTGACGTCAATTCCTCGCATCGCTCGTGGCGTTGTACGCGCGGAACGCCATGATCGATAAATCGTACTGCGCCCCGGGCAACGGTTCAGTCCCAGCCGTGGAGGGTGAGGCCGGGAGCGCCGCGCAGGCAGCGCTCGATCACCTGGTCCGTCGAGAAGACCAGTCCGGCGGGGAGTTGGGAGACCGGGAACCAGCGCACCTCGGCGTGCTTGTCCGGTTCCGCGTTGTACGCCGTGCCGGTCCAGCGTTCCGCGGTGAAGATGACGGTGAGGAAACCGGCGGGTGCCTCCGCGCCCTTCGCGCCGTGCACGACGTGGCGCAGCGCGAGATCGGCCGGATCGACCACCAGACCGGTCTCCTCCCCGAGTTCGCGCGCGGCCGCGGCCGTGACCGGCTCGCCCGGGTCGCACTTGCCGACGGGCAGGTCCCACAGCCCGCGCCCGAACTTCGCCCGCGGGCCGCGCTGGAGGAGCAGCACGCGGTCGTCCGCGCGGTCGAGCACGACGACCGCGGCGGCCAGCAGGGTCATGGAGGCGGTGGCGGGCGGCAGGGCGGGCGCGTTCGGTTCGGTCACGCGGCCAGGGTAGCCACCGCCGGTGGGGGGAGCGGCGGGGGGCGGCGACCCGGTGTGAGGGGGCGCGACAGGGCGTGGCGCCTGGTTTCGTCCCCCGCGACGCGGGCTACCCAGGGTGCCGGAGGTGGTTCGGCATGACCACGGTCGACGACACGCTGAAGGACATGCTGCGCGCCCACCCGGGCGGGAAGGGCGCGCTGGACGAGGACCTGATCGCCCGCTGCGTCGAGGAGTGCGACCGCTGCGCACGCGCCTGCACGGCGTGCGCCGACGCCTGCCTGGCCGAGGGCGAGGTCGAACGGCTCGCGGCGTGCATCCGGCTCGACCTCGACTGCGCCGACGTCTGCGACGTCACCGCGCGGCTCGTGTCCCGCCACACCCCGGACGGCGCCGACCTGACGCGCGCGCAGGTGGAGGCGTGCGCGCTCGCCTGCGCCGCCTGCGCGGCGGAGTGCGAGCGGCACGCCGCCGCGCACGAGCACTGCCGGCTGTGCGCGGAGGCGTGCCGGGCCTGTGAGCGGGCGTGCAGCGACCTGCTGGCCGCCGGGCTGTGACGGGCGGGCTTCAGCCGCGCTTGACGGCGACGCCCCCGTACATCGCGATGTTCCGGTCGGTGATGCGGCCCTCGTCGGGGTCGTTCGCCGGGTCGGGGTGCCAGTGGTGGACAAGGGTGACGCCCGGGTCGAGCAGGTCGAGGCCGTCGAAGAAGCGCTCCGTCTCGGCGCGGTCCCTGATCTGGAGCGGGATGCCCCGCGCGTTGTACTCGCGGCCCACGCCCGCGACGGCCTCCGGGTCCGTGTCGCCGGTGAAGACCGTCAGGGCCAGGAAGCTGCCGGGCGCCAGCTCGTCCATGATGCGGCGCACGAGGCCCTGGGGGTCGTCCTCGTCGAGCACGAAGTGGACGATCGCGATGAGCGAGAGCGCCACCGGCTGCTTGAGGTCGAGCACCTCCTGGAGGGCCTGCGCGCCGAGGAGGGAGTCGAGATCGCGCAGGTCGGCGTCGAGGTAGGCGGTGCGGCCCTCGGGGGTGCTGCGCATCAGGGCGCGGGCGTGGGTGAGGACGATCGGGTCGTTGTCGGCGTAGACGACGCGGGCGTCGGGGGCGAGTTCCTGGGCGACCTCGTGGAGGTTCGGCCGGGTGGGGATGCCCGTGCCGATGTCGAGGAACTGCCGTACGCCGTGCTCGGTGACGAGGCGCCGGACGACGCGGTGCATGAAGAAACGTGTCTGCCGCATGGAGACCGGCAGGCTGGGCCACGCCGCGACGGACGCGTCCCCGGCGGCGCGGTCGGGGTCGTAGTTCGTCTTCCCGCCGAGCAGGTAGTCGTACACCCGCGCCGAGTGCGGCACGTCGGTCCGCAGGTCGATCTGCTTCGGCTGCTCCGACGGCTGTCGGGACATCCACTCGGAGGACCCTGCTGCCATGACTGCCCACCCACCTTTCCGCAAGCCCGTCGCCCCGCGGCGATGAGCCCGCGGCGTGGGGATCATCGTAACGAATGATCAAGGGATTTCCGGGAGTTGGGGATGCGCGGTGTCGGACCGGTGCGCGCGGCCGTCGATCACCACGCGCGCCGTCTCCTGCCCGCCGGACAGCGCGTCGTCGATGCGCGAGCGGATCTCCCCGGCCAGGGCGTACGTGGCGGCCGAGGCGCCCGGGTCGTGCTGCACGTGCCACAGCGCGTCGATGACGGCGATCAGCGTGCGGCCCGACAGCTGCGCCTCCACCGTCCCGTCCTCGCGCTCCACCACCTCCGCGGGGAGCCTGAAGTGCTCCGCGCGCGCCGCGTGTTCGACGACGAACGACCAGGTGTCGCGGTGGCAGACCACCCCGGCGCGCGCGACCCCCGCGGCGCGCGCGAACAGGTCGTGGCACTCCTCCGCCGCCGCCGGCGGGCGCGCCGCGCGGGCGTCCCGCGCCTCGCGCTCGGCGAGCCTGGCCTCGGCCTCCGCCCGCCGCATGTCGAGGATCTCCCTCAGCGCGCGTTCCGCGGCGGTGCGTTCGGCGCTCAGCAGGGCGCGCAGCTCGGGCAGCTGCGCGTCGAGCGCGGTGCGCGCGCCGTTCACGCGGGAGCCCAGCTCGTACCGCAGCGTCTCGTTGTCCTGGTGCAGCTGGGCGAGCTTCTCGGCGAGCAGGCCCACGACCTCGGCCCTGATGCCGCGCATCTCCTCGCGGACCTCGGCGAGCTGGGCCTCCATCTGCCCGACGCGCTGCCGCAGCGCGTCCTCCTCACCCCGGCTGCCTCGCCCGGCCATGTGTCTGCCCCCTCCGTGGCGCCGTACCGGCGGTTGTGTGTGGCGGCAGCATGCTCCCCGCGCGGACGGCGGGTGACGCGGCGAATTCGAGACAATCACACCTTTCCGCACCACTTCACCCTGGGTGTCGTGCGGGCCGGGGCGTACGGGCCGGGGGTGTGTCCCGGCTCAGGCCTTCTTGGTCTCCCAGAAGATCTTGTCGATCTGGGCGATGTAGTCGAGGGCCTTCTGGCCGGTGGCCGGGTCGGTGGAGCCCTTGGCGGCGCTCAGCGCCTTCAGGGTCTCGTTGACCAGCTGGTGCAGCTCCGGGTACTTCTCGAAGTGCGGGGGCTTGAAGTAGTCACTCCAGAGCACCGACACGTGGTGCTTGGCCAGCTCGGCCCGCTCCTCCTTGATGACCGTCGCACGGGTGCGGTAGTGCGGGTCGTCGTTGGCCTGGTACTTCTCCTGGATGGCCTTGACGGACTCCGCCTCGATGCGGGCCTGCGCGGGGTCGTAGACGCCGCACGGGAGGTCGCAGTGGGCGCTGACCTTCACCGTGGGGGCGAACAGGCGGGAAAGCATGTGAGCCGTCCTTCCTCGTGATCGTCTTCTCCCGGGTGACACTACTCCGTGCAGGGCCGGTTTTCCTGGCCGACCCGATCCATGCGGCGGGGCGTAGGACGAAAGTCCGGGCGCCCGTCGGACCACCGGCCGAGCGTGCGGAAGGGCCTGCGGGCGGCCGGGCGAGGGAAGGAGCGCGATGAGGCTGGGGCTCGCGGACGTGTACAACCCGTCGATGCTGCCGACGCTGCGGCCGGGCGACCGGCTGCTGCTCGGGTACGGCGCGCGCGTCCGCCCCGGGCACGTGGTGGTCGTGCGCCACCCGTTCCAGCACGACCTGCTGATCGTGAAGCGCGCGGCGGAGCGGCGCGACGGCGGCTGGTGGGTCGTGGGGGACAACTCCGAGGTGACGAACGACAGCCGCGAGTTCGGCGTCGTCCCGGACGGGCTCGTCGTCGCGCGGGCGGTGCTGCGGCTGCGGCTGCCGCTGCGGCATCAGCGGTCGCCGCTGTCCGTGCTGGCCTGGCTCCCCTCCGCGGTCGTCCCGCTGACGGCGCGCTCGCGGCGTTTGCGGGCGCGGTAGGCGGCGACGTTGGCCCGGGTCGTGCAGCGGTCGGAGCAGTAGCGGCGGGAACGGTTCGTGGACGTGTCGATGTACGCGTTGCGGCAGCTGTCCGCCTCGCAGATGCCGAGACGGTCCGCGCCCATCTCGGTGAGCTGGAAGGCCAGGCCCATGCAGGCGATCGCCGCGTAGCCCGCCGTGGCGCTCGACGGGTGCTCGGCGAGGTGCATGTGCCAGCGGGGGCGGCCCGCGTCGTCGAGGTAGTCGTGTCCCGAGATCTGCGGGCTGGCCGGGTATTCGAGCAGCAGGGCGTTGAGCAGGTCCACGGCCGTCACCTCGTCCCCGTCCGACGCCGCCGTGAAGACGGCGCGCAGGCGGTTGCGCACGCCGCGCAGGCGCGTCACGTCGGCCTCCCCGGCGCGGCGGGCGGCGTGCTGGGCCGCGCCGAAGAGCGCGCGCACGGCGTCGACCGAGGTCAACGTGTCGGTCCCGCGCAGGGGTTCCTCGGTGTTCACGAGCCGCACGGCGTAGTCGGCGTAATAGGTGAGTTCCACTTGTGTTCCTTACGGAAGCGCCTTAGGGTCCACACTGTACTTGTAAGGGGTGCAGCCCGGTGTGGGTTGTTACTTGTCATGGCGTGGGAGACGGGCATGGACTGGCAGGGCTGGCAGGAGAGCTGGGACCGGCAGCAGGAGTGGTACCTCCCGGACCGCGAGGAGCGGTTCCGCGTGATGCTCGACTCCGTGGCGGCGCACGCGGGGGACCGCCCGCGCGTCCTCGACCTGGCGTGCGGCACGGGCAGCATCACGCGGCGGCTCCTGGAACGCTTCCCCGGCGCCGCCGGCACGGGCGTCGATCTCGACCCGGCGCTGCTGACCATCGCGCGCGGCACGTTCGAGGGGGACGAGCGGGTCACCTTCGTCCAGGCGGACCTGACCGGCGCCGACTGGCCGGCGGCGCTGCCGTACGCGTCCTACGACGCCGTCGTCACGGCCACCGCCCTGCACTGGCTCCCCGAGGAGCCGCTGCGGACGCTGTACGGGCAGCTCGCCGGCGTCCTGCGGCCCGGCGGCGTCTTCCTGAACGCCGACCACATGCCCGACCCCTCCACGCCCCGGATCAACGCGGCGCACGAGGCGTTCGAGAAGGCCCGGCAGGAGCGCGAGAAGGCCGAGGGCGTGCTCGACTGGGCCGGCTGGTGGCGGGAGGTCGCCGCCGCGCCGGAACTGGCGGACGCCGCGCGTGAACGTTTCGCCCTCCTCGGCGACCCCGCCGACGGGCACGACGGCGAGGACCACTACCACGCGCCCGACTGGCACGCGCGTGTCCTGCGCGAGTCGGGCTTCGCCGAGGCGCGCACCGCCTGGGCGTCGCTCACCGACGCGCTGGTCCTCGCCCTGCGCTGAGCCGTGTGCACGGTCCCGCACGCCGCGGCGTGCGGGACCGCGCACGTACGGCGCGTCAGCGCGTGACGCCCTCCGAGATCGCCGCCTTCGCCACCGCGTCGGCCACCGCGGGGGCGACCCGCGGGTCGAACGGCGACGGAATCACCTGTTCGGGTGACAGCTCGTCGGCGATGACCGCCGCCAGCGCCTCGGCCGCGGCGAGCTTCATGCCCTCGGTGATCCGCGTCGCCCGCACGCGCAGCGCGCCCGCGAAGATGCCGGGGAACGCCAGGACGTTGTTGATCTGGTTCGGGAAGTCGCTGCGCCCGGTGGCGACGACCGCCGCGTACCGCGCCGCGACCTCCGGGTGGATCTCCGGGTCCGGGTTGGCCATGGCGAAGACGAACGCGCCCGGCGCCATCGTCGCCACCGCCGCCTCCGGCACCGTCCCGCCGCTGACGCCGACGAACACGTCCGCCCCGGCCAGCGCGTCCGCCAGCGAGCCGGTGCGCCCGGCCGGGTTGGTGAGCGCCGCGAGGTCGCGCTTGACGTCCGTCAGGTCGGCGCGGTCCGCCGACACGATGCCGCGCCGGTCGCAGACGACGACATCGGTCACACCCGCGCCCAGCAGGATGCGGGCGATGGCGACCCCGGCGGCCCCCGCCCCCGAGATGACGACCCGCAGCCCGGGGAGGGCACGGCCGGTGAGGCGGGCGGCGTTGCGCAGCGCGGCCAGCGTGACGACGGCGGTGCCGTGCTGGTCGTCGTGGAACACCGGGATGTCCAGGAGGTCCTGGAGCCGCCGCTCGATCTCGAAGCAGCGGGGCGCCGCGATGTCCTCCAGGTTGATGCCGCCGAACGACGGGGCGAGCCGGGCGACGGTCGCGACGATCTCGTCCGGGTCGCGGCAGTCCAGCGCGATCGGGACGGCGTCCACGTCGCCGAACTGCTTGAAGAGGATCGCCTTGCCCTCCATCACGGGCAGCGACGCCTCGGGCCCGATGTCGCCGAGGCCGAGGACGGCGCTGCCGTCCGTGACGACCGCGACGGTCCGCGACTTCCAGGTGTACTCATGGACCAGCTCGGGCTGTTCGGCGATGGCGGCGCAGACGCGGGCGACACCGGGCGTGTAGGCGAGGGACAGATCGGCCGCGTCCCGCACCGGGACGGTCGCGCGGACGGCCATCTTGCCGCCCCGGTGCAGTTCGAACGCCGGATCGGGGGCCGCGTCGGGCCCCCCGGTGTGTGGCCGTCCGGTGTCCGGCTGCTCGGCGCGAGGGCTGATGATCTCCGATGCCACTGTGGATGACCCCTTATGACGTGACTGACTGAGGGTGGGCGCTTCCCGGTCGGGAAGCGGGCGGGCACCACGTCCGCTCGGATGGCGAGCGGACGCCGGACGCGTCGCACAGGGCGCCCGGGTCCCCGGGTGAGGGGCGTAACCGTTCGTTCTACCTGATCGGACGGTCCGCGCACGAGCGCGGTCGAGGACCGGACACCGCGCACGGGGGCGGGGACGCGCCCCAGCGTGCCCGCCACGGCTGAAGAGCGGCTGCCGTTCGGCTGAAGAGGGGGGCGTGCGCCCTGGTGTGCGCGGGGCGCGGGTGAACGGGCGCGCGCCAGGTGTCCGTTATCCGATCTTGATGTCCGGGCCTGCCGAAGTCCGGGGCGCTGATGGCAGGATGCTCGCCATTGCGTATCCCCGCACCCCGTCGTGACACCCGATGACGCGTGCCCGGCTGCCTCGGACGCTCCGTGACCCCTGGAGGACGACGCCATGACCCCCCGTACCACCGCACGAGGCAACCGCCGCCTGGCCGCGGCCGGTTCGCTCGCCGCGGCCGCCGTGCTGCTGCTCACCGCCTGCGGCGACCAGACCGACGACGCGTCCGGCGGTGACGCCTCCGAGGGCGCCACGGAGGAGCCGTCGGGCGACGCGCCCGCCGACGACCTGTCGGCCCTGCTGCCCGCCGACATCAGGGAGAGCGGCCGGATCGAGGTCGGCTCGGACATCGCGTACGCGCCGATCGAGTACTACGACGAGAACGACGAGGTCACCGGCATCGACCCGGCGATCGCCGCCGCGCTCGGCGAGGTGCTCGGCGTCGAGTTCGTGTTCACCAACGGCACGTTCGACGGTCTCGTCCTGGGCATGAACAGCGGCCGGTACGACGTCATCATGTCGGCGATGACCGACACGGCGGAGCGCCAGCAGGGCGTCAGCGAGGACGCCGAAGGCGGCGCCGACTTCGTCAACTACTTCCAGGCCGGCTCCTCGATCCTCGTCCCCGCGGGCAACCCCGAGGGCATCGGCGGCGTCGAGGACCTGTGCGGCCTGGCCGTCGCCGCCCAGCAGGGCACGGCGAACGAGGCCATCGTCGAGGAGCAGCAGGCCGCCTGCGACGAGCCGATCGAGCCGATCGTCAACGACGTGGACTCCGACTCCATCACCGCGCTCCAGACCGGCCGGGCGGACGCCGTGATCACCGACTTCCCCGTCGCGCTGTACAACGAGCGCGAGGCGGGCGGCGGCGAGCTGTTCGAGGTCGTCGGCGAGCAGATGGACGCCGCGCCGTACGGCATCGCCGTCCCCAAGGACAACCCGGAGCTGCGCGACGCGCTCCAGGCCGCGATGCAGCGGATCATCGACGACGGGACGTACGCCGGGGTGCTCGCCGAGTGGGGCGCCGAGACCGGCGCGATCACCGAGGCGACCGTCAACGCCGGCTCCTGAGCGGCGGCCCGGCGTGAGCGAGACACACGGGACGGGCGAGGCGGGCGGCCCGGCGGAGCGCGTGCCCCCCGAGGCGATCCTGGCCGTGCCGGTGCGCCACTGGGGGCGCGTGGCGGGCGCGGTCGTGGCGCTGGTGGTGCTCGGGCTGATCGTCTGGGCGTTCGCCGGTGCGGAGAGCATCCAGTGGGACGTGGTGGGGGAGTACCTCACGGACGGCACGGTCGTCGAGGGCGCGCTGCGCACGCTGTGGATCACCGTCGCCTCGATGGCGCTCGGCGTGGTCCTCGGCGTCCTGCTGGCGGTGATGCGTCTGTCCGACAACCAGGTGCTGTCCGGCGTGGCCTGGGGCTACATCTGGTTCTTCCGCGGCACGCCGGTGCTGGTGCAGCTGTTCCTCTGGTACAACCTGGCGCTCGTCTTCCCGATCCTCGATCTCGGCTTCTACCGCGACGAGATGAACGACGTCATGACCCCGTTCCTCGCCGCGCTCCTCGGGCTCGGGCTCAACGAGGCGGCGTACATGGCGGAGATCGCGCGGGCGGGCGTGCTGTCCGTGGACCACGGGCAGACGGAGGCGTCGCACGCGCTCGGCATGAGCCGCGCGCGGACGATGCGCCGCATCGTGCTGCCGCAGGCGATGCGCGTCATCATCCCGCCGACGGGCAACGAGTTCATCAACATGCTGAAGACCTCGTCGCTCGTCTCCGGCATCCAGTACCAGGAACTGTTCCGCGCGGGTGACACGATCAGCTCCCGCAACCTCGCCGTCATGGAAATGCTGCTGGTCGTGACGGTCTGGTACCTCTTCCTGACCACCGTCTTCTCCATCGGGCAGTACTACCTGGAGCGGCACTACGCGCGTGGCTCCCAGCGGGCGCTGCCGCCCACGCCGTGGCAGCGCGTCAGGACGAACCTCGGCACGTTCCGCACCAGGAGCGCGGTCCGGAAGGAGACGACATGAGCGCGCCGCCCGGCGCCGCACGGCCGCCGATGGTGAGGGCCGAGCGCGTCCACAAGTCGTTCGGGCCCGTCGAGGTGCTGCGCGGCATCGACCTGGAGGTGCGGGCGGGCGAGGTGTGCTGCGTCGTCGGCCCCTCGGGGTCGGGCAAGTCCACGTTCCTGCGCTGCGTCAACCACCTGGAGAAGATCACCGCGGGCCGCCTGTCCGTGGACGGCGCGCTCGTCGGCTACCGGCAGCGCGGCGACCGGCTGTACGAGATGCGCGAGCGCGAGGTCGCCGCCCAGCGGCGCGACATCGGCATGGTCTTCCAGCGCTTCAACCTCTTCCCGCACATGACGGCCGCCGAGAACGTGATGGAGGCGCCGGTCCAGGTCAAGGGCGTGCGCCGGGCGGAGGCCAGGGAGCGCGCGGCGCGGCTGCTGGAGCGCGTCGGGCTCGCCGACCGCATGGGGGCCTACCCGGCGCAGCTGTCCGGCGGGCAGCAGCAGCGGGTGGCGATCGCCCGCGCGCTGGCGATGGAGCCCAAGCTGATGCTCTTCGACGAGCCGACGTCCGCGCTCGACCCCGAACTCGTGGGCGAGGTGCTCGACGTCATGCGCGGCCTCGCCGAGGACGGCATGACGATGCTGGTCGTCACCCACGAGATGGGGTTCGCGCGCGAGGTCGGGGACTCGCTGGTGTTCATGGACGACGGCGTCGTGGTCGAGTCGGGGCCGCCCCGCGAGGTGCTGGCCGCGCCGCGCCACGAGCGGACGCGCGCGTTCCTGTCCGCCGTGCTGTGACGCCGCCCCGGCGGGCGCGCGTCAGACCGCGCGCGCCGGGTCGGCGAGCGTCCAGGTGGTGAGCGGGGCGCCGCCGTCCACGGGGGTCAGGGGGCCGCCCCGCGTCCAGCCCCAGGCGCCGTACGACGCCTGCGCCAGCCCGTCGTCCGCCGCGACCGGCGCGAGCGCGAGGGGCGCGCGGGCGCGGGACAGCAGCTGCCGCAGCAGGCCTGTGGCGACGCCCTGCCGCCTGCTGCGCGGCGCGACCAGCAGCCCGGCGACCACGAACACCTCGGGCGCGACGGGCGGTTCGGCGAACGCCGACCACCACGCGGCGTCCTCGTCCACGCGGAAGCCCCAGACGCAGCCGGCCGGGCGCGGATCGCCCGCCAGCACCATGTCGAACTCCGGTTGGCGCAGGTCGTGGTCGACGAGCCGCCGCAGGAACGCCTCGCGGTCCGCCGCGTCGGGCCCGCCCGGATGCGCCGCCGCGTACACCTCGGCGAGCGACGCGCGTTCGGTCTCGGCCTGCCAGCGCGTCAGCCGCCGCCGGAACATCGTGCTCATGACATACACCCCCGGAAACCATGGTCCCGCGTCAGCGCCGGACGGGGAACGCCGCCGCCCCCGGCAGGCAAGGTCTGCCCCGTCGCGACACTCCCCCAGCCTGGCGGCTGGGCGGTGCCCGACGGGCCCGCCTCGCCCGGCGAGGCACTAACGTGAGGACATGTTCGCAGCCTACGCCGCACGTCTCGACAAGGATCAGCCGCTGGACGGACTCGAACTGGGCGAGCGCCCCGAGCCGGCGGCGCCGCCGCACTGGACCGTGGTCGATGTCAGGGCCGCGTCCCTCAACCACCACGACCTGTGGTCGCTGCGCGGCGTCGGACTCGGCGCCGGGGCGCTGCCGATGATCCTCGGCTGCGACGCGGCGGGCGTGGACGCGGACGGCGACGAGGTCGTCGTCCACGCCGTCGTCGGCGCGAACGGCCATGGCGTCGGGCCGCGCGAGCGGCGGTCGCTGCTCAGCGAGAAGTACCAGGGCACGCTGGCCGAACGGGTCGCGGTCCCGGCGTGGAACGTGGTCCCCAAGCCGCCGGAGCTGTCGTTCGAGGAGGCCGCCTGCCTGCCGACGGCCTGGCTGACCGCGTACCGCATGCTGTTCCGGGACGCCGGGGTGCGGCCCGGGGACCGGGTGCTGGTCCAGGGCGCGGGCGGCGGGGTCGCGACGGCGGCCGTCCTGCTGGGGACCGCCGCCGGGCTGCGGATGGTCGTCACCGGCCGGGACGCCGCCAAGCGCGAACGGGCGCTCGCCCTCGGCGCGGAGGAGGCGTACGCGGCGGGGGAGCGGCTGCCGTACCGGGTGGACGCGGTGCTGGAGTCGGTCGGGGCGGCGACCTGGTCGCACTCGGTCGCCTCGCTGCGGCCGGGCGGCACCCTGGTGCTGTGCGGCGCCACGTCGGGTGACGCGCCCGCGTCGGCGGAGCTGACCCGGATCTTCTACCTCGAACTGAAGGTCGTCGGGGCGACGATGGGCAGCCGCGACGAACTGGCGTCGCTGCTCGGCTTCCTCGCCACCACGGGGGTCAGGCCGCCGATCGACGCGACGCTGCCGCTGGACCGGGCGCGCGAGGCGTTCGCCCGGCTGGAACGGGGCGACGTCTTCGGCAAGCTGGTCCTGACGCCCTGAGCGGTGGGGCGCGGTGGCGCTCCGCTACCTCCCGCGCTCCCGGAGGATGGCGATCGTCACCGGCCAGTTGTCCGTACTCACCGCCGCGAGCTGGTACATACGTCGTCCCGCACGATCTGCCAGGCCACTCCGGCTGTTCAGCCTCGCTTACCCGCGATGGCGTCACCCGCACTTCCCGTGCGGCGCGTGGCGGTCCGGGGACCGTCACGCGCCGCGCCGTTCCGGATCAGGAGCCGTCCAGCACCTCGCGCAGTGTCCGCGCGAAGCCCTCCGGCTCGCCGTGCTGGCCGTACTCGCCGCCGAGGAAGCCGGCGTGATGGCTCGGGAAGACGACCGGCTCGGTGCCCAGCCGCTCCGCCACCGCCGCCGCGGCGCGGGCGCACATCTCGCCCTCCGACTCCTCGCCGGCCCCGATCACGACGCGGGTGCCCGCCGCGGCGAGCGCGGCGAAGTCGGGCCGGTAGCCGGTGCAGCCGCGCATGTTCTGGCCGAGCAGCGGGTCGTCGCGCGTGCCGTCGTCCTCGGTGGGCAGGCCGAACGCGGCCGGGTCCGGGGCCGGTCCTTCGGCCCAGCCGGCGGTGAACGGCCCCTTGTGGGTGGTCAGGGCGATGAACTTCGCCATGGCCGGGCCCATCCCCGCGCGCAGGTACGTGGCGTGGACGCCGGCGCAGGCGGCGAGCGCCGCCTCGTGGTCGGGGAGCACGGCGGCCGTCGCCGGCTCGTGCGCGACCAGCACGCGTATCGGGCCGGGGGCGGCGGCGACGAGAGCCAGCGCGTTGACGGCGCCGCCGCTGCTGGCGAAGAGGTCCACCGCGTCGGCGCCCAGCGCCTCGACGACCTGCCGCAGGTCGTCGGCGTGCTCCTCGGGCGTGGTCTCGGCGGCCCCGTCGGTGCGGGTGCTGCGGCCGGTGCCGCGCGGGTCGTAGGTGACGACCGTGCGGTCCGTGAAGTACGACGCGAGGGTGGCGAACGCGGACGCGTCCATCGGCGAGCCGAACAGGAAGAGGGGCGGGTGCCCGCCGTCCCCGGCGGTGGCGGGACGCACGTCGTAGTGGATGGTCGCGCCGTTCGTGTGCAGGGTGTGGGACGTGGCGTGGGCCATGGCTCTTCTCCTGTGCTCGGTATGCCGTTCACAGGATCAGACCGCCCGCCCCGCCGGAACTCATCGGCCGCCCGGAAGAGATTTTCCGGGCGCCCCGGCGGGGGCGGCGGCCCTCAGTCCTCCGGCGTCGCCAGCAGCGCCACGAGGTGCGCGGCCGCCGTGGAGATGTGGCGGCGGGCGGCGCGGAGCTGCTCCTGGTCGACCCCGTGGTCCCTGGCGGCGTCCCGCACCTCGTCGCGGAAGCGGTCGAGGAGGCGCTCCAGCTCGCGCGCCGGGTCGTCCACGGGCTCCTCCTCCCGCTCCTCCTCGTCCCCGCCGGGCCCGTGGGCGCCCCAGCCCGCCGCCCAGGGCGCCTCGGGGCCGCCGACCCACCGGCTCCAGCCGCCGATCTCCTGGCCGATGCCGCCCAGTCCGCCGAGGCCTTCCCGCAGGGCGCCCTGCCAGTCGCCCGAGTCTGCGTGCGACCGCACCCGTTCGTGCACCCTGCGGGCGGCCTCCTCGAACCGCCGCGCGGTGGCCTCGTCCGGCTGCCATCCGGGACCGCCGCCAGGACCCTTGCGCCCGGCGTCCCGGTCCCCGCGCCCGCGTTCGCCGCCCCGCCCGCGCGGCGACGGCCCCGGACCGCCGGACCACCCGGCCGCTCCGCCGCGTGCGGCGGCCGCCGCCTGCCTGACCTCCTCGCGCAGGTCGCGGACGGAACCGCTGACGTCCTCCCTGATGTCGGCGGCGAGCGCGGCGAGCGAGTCGTGGATCTCCCGCTCCAGCTGCGTCAGCTCCGCGTCGCGGTCGCCCAGTTCGCGGCGGCCCTCGTCGGTGAGCGTGTACACCTTCCGGCCGCCCTCCTCGGTGTGCCGGACCAGGCCCTCCGCCTCCAGCTTGGCCAGCCGCGGGTAGACGGTGCCGGCCGAGGGCGCGTAGAGCCCCTGGAAGCGCTCCTCCAGCAGGCGGATCACCTCGTAGCCGTGGCGCGGGGCCTCGGCGAGCAGCTTGAGCAGGTACAGGCGCAGACGGCCGTGGCCGAAGACTGGGGGCATGTCAGTTGTCCTTCGAGAAGGAGGCGGCACCGGCCGTCTCGGGGGCGGCCGGCGGCCTGCGCAGCAGGGTGATGGGGCCTGACACGGTGGAGCAGCGCACGCCGCTCCCGCCGGAGCCGAGCGTGCCGGACAGACTGCGGCGCGGACCCCAGCCGCTGACCGACAGGCCGGCGAACGCGGACGACACGGCGCCCACCACCGACTCCGCCGCCACGCGGGCGTGGAAACCGTCCGGCAGCCGCAGGGCCAGCTCGCCGGAGACGGACTTCAGCCGGATGTCCGCCGAGACCGCCGACGGCGCCATGTCGATCACCATGCCGCCGCTGACCGACTCGGCGACCACGGCGCCGCCGCCGTCCAGGACGGTCAGGTCGCCCGCCGCCGTGGTGAACCGCAGGCCGCCGGTCGGCCCCTGGACGTCCAGGTCGCCCGAGACGGTCTGCGCCTGCACGGGTCCTGTGGGGCCGACCAGGGTCGCGTTGCCGGTGACGGCGCGGATCTCCGTGGCCCCCGCGACGCCGCCCACCACCGCGCCCGCGTCCACGACGCCCACGCTCACCCGGCAGCCGGCCGGGACCGAGACGGAGACGACGGCGGAGCGGCGCATGCCGCGCGAACGCTGCCCGAGGAAGCCCTTCCACGTCAGGTCGTCGTACGAGACGGTCAGGCGGCCCCCCTCGCGCCGCACGGTCAGGGGCGGGCCCTGCACCTCGGAGACCTCCAGGCGCGCCGTGCGCTCGGCGGTCCCCACCACGTTCACCGTTCCGCCGACGACGCCGACGTACAGCTGCTCGACGGGCTCGTCGTCGAACGCGAGCGTGCGTGCCTCGCCGACGGACCAGGTGGACTTCGTCGCCATGGGTCTTTCCCCTATCTCTCCGCCGGCGGCGTGGTGGGCCGACCGGGCGGCACGGCACGGCACGGCTATATCGCGTCTCCCATGAGACACGATATATCGTGAACGCGCAAGGGGTGTCGCGAGCGGGCGCCCGCCCCTCGCGACCCGGGAACCGGCGGACCTGCCCCCGGCGTCTTCCAGGTCCCGGCTGTCAGTCCCGCCGTCAGTCCCCGCCGTCAGTCCTCGTCGTCGAGCCGCGCCAGCCAGGTCGCCAGCCGTTCGACGGGGACCTCGAAGTCGGGGTGGAGGTCCACGAAGACGCGCAGCTGGTCCGCGAGCCAGCCGAGGCTGACCTCCTCCTCACCCCGCCGCTGGGCGAGTTCTTCGATGCCGCGATCGGTGAAGTACACGGGATTCTCTCCGGTCAGGATTCGGGACAGGGCAGGGAGGAAAGGGCCAGGATAGGCAACTGACGGTAGCGGCGGACAACCAGGCGGACGAGCGGCGGCGAGGGGGAGCGGATGGGTGCCGGAGCCACCGGGCGCGGACGGGCCGCGGCACCCGGCACGCGCATTCCGTCCCCGGCACGGCCGCGGTCCTGGCACACTCGTATGACGGCCCATCAGCGCCCTCGCCCCGCCCGCGCCCGTCACGCGGCGGCGGGGCACGGCGCGCGGATCGGACACACGACAGCACAGGGGGCGCGCGCGTGACGACGACGGACCCCTTCGAGTACCTGGCGCCGCTCGCCGAGGCCGCCACCGTACGCATCCAGGCCATTCCCGGCGGGTATGCCGCAGGCACGCGGGAGGGGCTCCCGTGGGGCAGTGGCTTCTTCATCGCCCCGGGCTGGGTGCTCACCTGCGCCCACGTGGCCCTCTACGAGGGCGGTGCCGAGGGAGGAGTACGCGAGGTGGGCCTGACGTTCGGCGACCTGGAGGAGCCGGTGCGCGGCCGGGTCGAGTGGGCCCAGCCCCACGGCCCGGGGCCCGACGGCTCCTGGGACGCGCCGGACCTGGCCCTCGTCCGCCTGCTCGACCCGGTCGAGCACGAGTGCGTCTGGCTCACCGAGCGGACCGCCCGCGTCTTCACCAGCAAGGAGGTCGCGTTCTTCGGCTGCGCCGACGCCACGGCCACCGGCCGCGTCGAACCGGTCAGCGGGCGCTGCACGATCCGCGGCGAGATGGGCGGCGGCGGCCTGATGAAGCTGGGCGCCGAGGACGAGTTCCACCACGGCCTGTCCGGCGGCCCGGTCGTGGACCTCGAACGGGGCGAGGTCATCGGCGTGCTCAAGGCGCGCCGCCCGCGCCGGGACGGCGGCCTCGCCACGTCCGTCATCCGCCTGCGCGGTGTGCCGCTGCCGGACGGGCCGGTGACCGCCGAGCGCGACGACCTCTACCAGCGCGTCCTCCACGCCCACGACCGCCACCACGCCGGACGGCACCGCGACGCGGGCGCCCCCGGCTTCACGTGGACCGACGCGCAGAGCCGCCTCCCCGCCACGGGGGAGCGCGCCCTGAGCCCCGGCAGCCGCGCCGAACTGCTCGGGCTGCTCGCCGAACTCCCGCCCCCGGTGTCCACGGCGGCCCTCGACCGGATCGTCACCGCCATGCTGCACCCCGAGGCACACGACATGCCGCACGACCGGCGGTACAAGAAGCCGCTCCCCGCCCCCAGGGGCTGGCGCGACGGCCTCGGGATGCTCTACGACCCGGGCCAGGGGCTGAACGAGCTCCAGGCCGTCCTGCGCTACGCGGTCCACGCCGCGACCGCCGACCGCCCGTACCCGGCCGTCCCCGGTGCAGAGGACGCCCTCGCCGACTGGGCCCACGCCACGGCGTCCGGCTCACCCGAGCTGTCCCGCTGGTTCCGCGCCACCCTGCGTTCGGAGCAGGCCGCGCGACTGCGCGCCCGCGCGGCACGCGGCGAGCCCGGCGTCCTGCCCACGCCCCGCACACCGCACTACATCGTCCACGGCAACCACAACTTCGTGTCAGGCGACGCTGTGTCAGGCGTGCTGTCCGACACGGTGCCCGACCCCGTGCCCGACGCCTTGGCCGACCGGGTCCCCGGCACGTTCCTCCCCGGCCGCGATCCCCTCCTCACGGCCGATGCCGCCGCCGTTCCCACCCCTCCCCGTCAGCGCTCGGTGGTGTCCGCCGCGTACGTGCTGCTGGAGATCACGCCCAACCCCTGGGAGTTCGGCAGCTACGACTGGCGCGTCTGCGCCGCGCGGACCAACGGCGAGCTGATCCCCGTGGACGAGGAGTGCGGCGCCGCCGGGCCCGGCGAGCCGTCGGAACGGCTGCGCGCCGCGCTCACCGAGGCGTTCCGCAGGGGCGACGAGCCGGACCGCCCCGTGCGGCTCCAGGCCGCGCTGCCCTACTCCCTGCTCGGCTTCCCCGTGGACGGCTGGCGGCTGGTCCCCGGCGGGCCCACGCTGGGCGAGCAGCGCCCGGTCGTCGTCCGCAGCACCGACCTGGTGCCGGAGGCCGAGGACTCCGACGAGTCCGCCGAACTGCGCCGCTTCCGCTGGGACAGGCTGCACGCCGGGCCGCTGGACGCGGACATCCTGGACTGCGCCGACGGCCGGCCGCGCCCGCTGAGCACCCCCGCCGGGCTGTCGGGGCTCGACGTCGGCACGCTGCCCGTCCTGTGCCGCACGCCCGTGACCGGCGGCGAGCCGGGTGCCCTGCATCGAGTGATGGCCGGCGGGTACAACGTCATTCTGTGGCGCCGCGACATCCCCGAGCGGGACGAGGACTGCGCCGGATTCCACGGCGGCGTGGTCCGCACGGTCTCCGGCGCCGGGCACGCGGCGGCCCTGCCCGGCGCGCTGCGGACCCTACGCGCCGCCTCCGCGGCGGACGCGCCGGACACCGACTGGTCGCGCGGCCTCGCCCTGCTCTACGCGGACCCCGACCAGCCCCTCCCCGGGGCGGGCGACCCCCTGGAGACGCCATGACCACGGCCCGGCCCGGCGCTAGGGCGCGTCTTCCGGATCTTCCCGGGGCCGCGCTGCCGGCATGGGGGCACCCCCAGGCCCCCTTGGGCCTGGGGGAACCTCGCTGCGTTGTCGCATCGCGCGAGTACGACCGAGTACGAGCTGCGATGCTCCGCCTTGCGAGGCACCGCATCCGACAACGCGGCCTGACCCGACAAGACCCGGAAGACGCGCCCTAGGCCGGGCGCTGCGACGAGGCAACGACGACGAGGAGCACGCTGTGGCAGTTTCTGACCCGGACCGCGACCCAGGCCCGGCGGGCGGCACCGGTCTCCCGGCAGGCCGGGAGTGGCTGATCTACCGGGGCGCGGGCGAACCGCACGACGGCATCCGCTCGCTGCCCAAGCCGCCGCCGTGGCGCGACTTCGACGGCCGCCCGCTCGTCGCACCCGGGCCGGGCACGGACAGCGCCTCCACCCGCCGCCTCGGCGCGTACCGCCACCTGGCCGAGATGCACCGCCCCAGTGCGGAGGAGCTGGAGATCATCAACGCGGCGCTCTACCTGCGCCGCCCCCTGCTGGTCACCGGCAGCCCGGGGACGGGCAAGAGCACGCTCGCCCACGCCGTCGCGTACGAGCTGGGCCTCGGCCGGGTGCTGCACTGGCCGGTCGTCAGCCGGACCACCCTGGACGACGGCCTCTACCGGTACGACGCGCTCGCCCGCCTCCAGGACACCCAGATCGCCGCCGGGAGCCGGGCCGCGGGGGCGCCGCAGCCCGTCGTGCCGGGCGGGATCGGCAGCTACGTGCGGCTCGGCCCGCTCGGCACCGCGCTGCTGCCCACCGCCAAGCCGCGCGTCCTGCTGATCGACGAGCTGGACAAGAGCGACATCGACCTGCCCAACGACCTGCTGAACGTCCTGGAGGAGGGCGAGTTCGGCATCCCGGAACTGGAGCGCATCGCCGAGCGCGAGCCCGAGGTGGAGGTGCTGACGGACGACGGGGCGAAGGTCACCGTGCGGGACGGACGCATCCGCTGCCACGCGTTCCCCTTCGTCGTGCTGACGAGCAACGGCGAGCGCGACTTCCCGGCCCCGCTGCTGCGCCGCTGCATCCACCTGGAGATCTCCCGGCCCGACCACGAACGGCTGGCCACTGTCGTCCGCGCCCACCTGGGTGACGAACTGGCGCGGGTGGGCGAGGACCTGATCACCCGTTTCCTGGAGCGCTCGCGTACGGAGCAGCTCGCCACGGACCAGCTCCTCAACGCCATATACCTCACCCACCACGCCGAACTCCCCACGCGTGACCGCCTCGCGGACATGCTCATCCAGCGCCTGGACCGGCCGAGGTAGGCCGCCATGTCGGACGCACCGGACGTGACAGGAACCCCCGGCTCCCCGGACCCGCCGGGGCCGGGGACGGGGGGCGGCGCGCCCTTCGCCGCCCTCATCGGTGTGCTGCGCGACGCCCGCCTCGACCCGGACTGGGTCGAGGTGGCCGACGCGCTCTGGCTCGCCCAGTACTGGGAACCCAGCGCCCCCGCCGCGGACGGACAGGACCCCGGGCCCACCGGCCCCGCGGACCAGCCGGGCACAGCGCAGGACAACCCGCCCACGCTGCCAGGACCCCGCCCCTCCGCGAACGGGCACCGCCCCCTCCAGCGCGGCACGCACCACACCCAGGACGCCCAGCACGCGCGCAACACCCGGGAACCCCAGGACACGGCTGCGTCGGACGACCAGTCCTTCTCCCTGTACGCCGCACCCTCCGGCGCCGAGATGCACGAGAGCGTCGCGCCCCCCGCCCGCGGCGTCCCCCTCGGCATCCCCGCCGCCCGCACCCTGCCCACACCCCTGGGCCTCGAACGCGCCCTGCGCCCCCTCCAGCGCTACCGGCCCCCCGGCCGCCCGCCACGCCGCTCCGCCGCCCCCGACCTGGACGAACGAAAGACCGTGGAACGCACCGCCCGCGCCGGAGGACTCCTGATCCCCGCCTTCCGCGAGGAGACCAGGGGCCACACCGAGCTGCAACTGCTCATGGACGCGGCACCCGCCATGCGGATCTGGCAGAACATGCTCGGCGAGCTGGCCGAGGTGTTCAGCCGCCTCGGCGCGTTCCGCGACATCCAGGTGCACTACCTGCACCAGTCGCCCGACGGCGCGCCCGCCATAAGCCGCCGCTTCGACCCGGCCGACGCCGTCCTCCGCCCGGCCCGCCAGCTCCAGGACCCGACCGGGCGGCGGCTCACCGTTGTCGTGAGCGACTGCACGGGGCCGCTGTGGCGCAGCGGCGCCGCGCACCGCCTGCTGCACGGTCTCGCCCGCCACGCGCCCGTCGCCGCCGTCCAGCCCCTCCCACAGCGCATGTGGGCCCGTACACGCCTGCCCGCCTCCGCGGGGCTGCTCCAGCGCGAGGAGGGCCAGACGTCCGCCGCACGCGTCCGCTTCACGGCCGACGACACCGGCTATCCCCTGTACGTGCCGCCCGGCGCCGTCCCCATCCCGGTGCTCCCGCCCGCCCCGGCCGCGCTCGGTGCGTGGGCCGGGCTGCTCTCCGGCCCGAACGCGGGCTCGACCCGCGCCGCCGTGGGCTGGGTGCGCGCCGACCAGCCGCCCGCTCCCGCCCGCCGCGCCACCGGGCTGCCGCGTACCGCCGCCGCCATGGTCGCCCGCTTCCGCGCGTCGGCGTCCCCCGGCGCGTGGCAGCTCGCCGTATACCTGGCCGCCGCGCCGCTGTTCCTGCCCGTGATGCAGCTCGTGCAGCGCACCATGCTGCCCGACTCGGGCCCCGCCGAGCTGTCCGAGGTCCTGCTCGGCGGCCTGGTGCGCCGCCGCCCCGGCAGCGGCGACGGCCGGTGGTACGCGTTCGCCGACGGTGTGCACGACGAACTGCTCGCCGACCTCGGCCACGACGAGGCGCTCCTGGTCCTCAAACACTCCTCCGCGTGGGTCGAGCAGCGCCTCGGCAGGACGGGCCCCAACTTCCCCGCCCTCGCACTGGCGCAGCTCAGCGGCGGCGACCGCGTCGTCACCGGCCTGCCCACGCCCCCGGCGCGGCGGCTGTCCGGCGCGACGACCGACCACCAGCTGGCCCAGCCGTTCGCCGAGGTGGCCGCCCGTGTCCTGCGCCGCTTCCTGCCCGAGCCGCCGCTGCGCGCGCCCGCGCCCGGCACCCCGGGCCCGCCGCCGCTGGCCGCCGTGCGTGCGGCACGCGCCCTCGCCGACCGGTTCACGGCCGACGGCAAGGTCCAGCACCAGCTCGACGCCGTACGCGTCCTGCGCCAGGCCACCGAGGCCCAGCGCGCGGCCGGCGCGGGCGCCGACCCCCAGCTGTGGAGCGAACTGGCCGAGCAGCTCCTGCGCCTGTGGCGCGTGCAGCGCGACGGCGAGCTGCTCGCCGAGGCCAGGACCGCCGCCGCGACCGCCGCCGCGTTCCCCGGCTCGGTCCGCGCCCGTACGGCCCTCGCCCGCGTGCTGCACGCCACGGCGGGGGAGCGGCGCGCCGCGGGCGACACGGCGACCGCGCTGGAACTGTGGCAGCGCGCCGACCGCGAGTTCGCCGCCGTCTGCGCCACCCCCGGGCTCGAACGGGACGCGGCGCTCGCCGTCACCCTGGAGCGGGTCCAGGTGCTGGAGGAGCAGTGGCGGCTCGGCGGCGACACCGCGCTGCTCCAGGAGAGCGTCGGCACGGTCGAGGCCGTCGCCGACGCCTGGCCGCGCGGCGAGCGGCTGCCGAGCGGCCTGCCGCTGGCCCACGGCCGCGCCCTGCTGCGCCTGGCCGGGGCGGCACGCGCCACCGAGCGGTCGCAGGTGTACGCGGCGCAGGCGGCCGAGTCGCTGCGGCGCGGCACATGGGCGCTGGAGGCGGAGCACGCCCCGGCGGGCGAGCGGGTCGCCGCCCTGCTCGACCTCGTCGACGCGCTGCTGCTCACCGCGGGGGACTGGCCGGACGCCGCCGACCCGATCGCCCAGGCGCAGCGCCTCAGCGACGACCCGGCGCTCGGCGCGGCGTGCCTGATCCGCGCCGCGCGGCTGGCCGTGCGCCGCTTCGAGGACGGCGGCCCGCCGCGCGACCTGGAGACCGCGGCCGACCGGTTCGCCGAGGCGAGCCGCGCCGTCTCGCGCGACCGCGCCGACTACAGCGACCTCATCGAGGAGTGGGGCGACGCCCTGCTGCGGCGGGCGGATCTGCCGGACGGCGACCGGTTCATCTCCCGCGCCGTCCGCGTGCTGCGCGACTGCCGCATGGAGACGCCCGGCAGCCACCCGCGGCTGTCGCACCGGCTGCTGACGCTGGGCCGCGCCCTGATGGTGCGGTACCGCGCGACCGAGGACCTGGTGGACCTGCGCGAGGCGGAGCACCTGTTCAGCCGCGCCGTGCAGCACGCGCGGACGGCGCACGACCGGGCCCGCGCCTGGTTCGAGCTGGGCGAGACGCACCGGCGCGCCTACCGGCACACGCGCAGGCCCGAGCGGCTCGACCACGCGGCGGACGCGTACCGCAGGGCGGCGTCCGAGTCGCTGGCCGACAGCGGCGAGCCCTCGGGTGGACCCGCCGCGGGCACGCCCCCCGAGGGCGCCGCGCGCGAGGCCGTGCGGCTCGCCGCGCTGGCGCTGCACCAGCGGGGCATCGTGTCGGAGACGGCGCGCCGCCCGCTGGCCGCCGCCGACGCGTACGGCGAGGCCCTCATCCAGTGGCGCAGGCTGCCGGACGGGGCGGCGGAGGGGGAGACGACCAGGGCGCGGCTCGCCGCGCTGCGGAGCGGCCGCTAGGGCGACCCTCTCGGAAAAACGGGCCCTGGCGCCCCTCCGCGTACGCGGGCGCGCCGTCGTGGCGCCACCGCGTGCCCGCCGTGCTCCGGCCGGCGCGCCCGCCCGTGGTTTCCCCCGTGCGCGGCGCGGGCATTCTCCGCTGCGTCACAGCCCAGGAGGACACCATGACGACCCGCCCCCAGGACACGGTGAACGGGACCGCCGCCGGTGACGGCGAGCCGCTGCCGGACCTGCTCGCGCTGAGCCTGACCGAGCTGCGCAGGCTGGACCATCCCGTGCTGAGCGAGGTGCTGCACGACCTGCGGGAGCGGGTGCTCAGGGAGCGAGAGGGGCTGTGGGGGTTCAACCAGTTCAGTTCGTTCAACCAGTCGATGCTGAACGCCTGAGCGGCGGCCCATCCGCCCCGGGCGCCTCCTCCGCACCGGCACCCGCCATCACCCGAACGTTTCCGGACCATTGCGTGCGCCATACGGACAGGAGTTGACCACCGCCGTTTACACGAGGTCCGCATCGGACAACTCTCCGACGGAACGCACCGCGCGCGGGACGCGCGGGTCCAGGGACAGGGGGATCAGCAGAGCGTGCGCGGAAGGGCCGAGGCGACCCGGCACGCGCCCGGCCGCCCGCCGGGGGCGGTGCCGTTCCAGCAGTTCATCGTGAAGGTCAACAGCCGCTGCAACCTCGCGTGCCGCTACTGCTACATGTACTTCGCCGCCGACAGCGGCTGGCGGCGCCAGCCCGTCACCGCGCGCCCCGCCACCCTCGCCCGCACCGCCGAGCGGATAGCCGAGCACGCCGCCGCCCACGGGCTGCCCGCGCTGTCCGTGGTGCTGCACGGCGGGGAGCCCCTGCTCACCCACCCCGACATTCTGGGCGCCTTCGTCCGCGACGTCCGCGACCGCGTCCCCGCCGGGTGCACGGTCCTCGCCACCGTGCAGACGAACGGCGTGCTGCTCACCGAGGAGAAGCTGACCGCCCTCACCCGCCACGGCATCAGCGTCGGCCTCAGCCTCGACGGCGGCCTCGCCGCCCACAACGCCCAGCGCGTCGACCACGCGGGGCGCCCCGCCTGGTCCGGCATCGAACGGGCCGCGCGCCTCCTCGCCCAGGACCGCCACCGCGCCTCGTACGCCGGGGCGCTGTGCGTCGTGGACCCGGCGTCGGACCCCGCCGAGGTCTACCGCTCCCTCCTCGGCCTGGACCCGCCCGCCGTGGACTTCCTCCTGCCGCACGGCAACTGGACCCACCCGCCGCCGGGACTGCCCGCGCCCGCCGCCTCGCCCACGCCCTACGGCGACTGGCTGTGCACCGTGTTCGACCTGTGGTGGAACGCCGACCGCCGCCGCACCCGCGTCCGCTTCTTCGAGGAGTGCATCGCCCTCCTGCTCGGCCTGCCCGCCGCCACCGAGAGCATGGGACTCCAGCCGTTCACCGCCGTCGTGGTCGAGACGGACGGCGGCATCGAGCAGGTGGACTCCCTCAAGAGCGCCTACGAGGGCGCCGCCGCCACCGGGCTCGACATCTTCGGCTCCCCGTTCGACGCCGCACTCGCCCACCCCGGCGTCGCCACCCGGCAGGCGGGCCTCGCCGCACTCGCCGACGCCTGCCTGCGCTGCCCCCTGCTCGACGTCTGCGGCGGTGGGCACTACGCGCACCGCTACCGTGCGGCGGACGGCCAGGACGCGCCCGACCGCACCCCGGACGCGTTCCGCAACCCGTCCGTCTACTGCGCCGATCTCCAGCGCGTCATCGGCCACATCGCCACCCAACTCCACCGGGCCGCCGCATGAAGACCCCACCGACCACCCTGACCGACCACGACATCGCCGCTCTCGGCGCCACGGAAGGCAGCGACTCCACACTCGCCCTCCTCACCGCCGGACAGCACACGCGCCGCCTGCTCCTGCTGCGCGTCCTGCTCGACGCCATTGACACCGCCGACGCCACCCCGGGCCCCGCCGCCGCCCTTGCCCGTCACCACGCGGACCTCCTGGAGAACGCCGAACGCGCCGCCCCCGACGCCGCCCGCCGCGTCCTCTTCTACTCCCTCACCGGCCCCTGGGCCGAACGCTGCGTCAAATGGCTCCAGCCAGGCGCCGCCACCGCCCCGGGCGACGGCGAGAGCGCCGCGCGCGACATCGCCCACCTCGGCTCGCTGGCCGCGTCCGCCGCCGCCCACGCGGACCTCTCGTTCACCACCGGCCTCACCGTCCACGACGGCCGCGTCACCCTCCCCACCCTCGGCGCCCTGCGCTGCCCCGCCCCCGACGGCACAGCCGTCACCCTCACCGCGGGAACGGGCCACCTCCTGCTGCACGCACCCGGCGGACCCACCGCCGAAATCATCCGCGACCCCACCGGCGCCTGGTACTCCGACGACCCCCGCTGGCTCGTCCCGCACACCCTGCACGGCGGCCCCCGCCCCGTCCTCCTGGACGACCTCGACCCCGGCCGCCTCGCCAACCGCAGCGGACCGCTCGCCCCCGCCGAACGCGCCCACTGGGCCGCCCTGTGGCACGACGCGCTGCCCCTCCTCGGCCACGGTGGCGACGCCCGAGCCGCCGAACTGGCCCTCCTCGACTGCATCGTCCCGCTGTCGGGACCGCCCACCGGCGTCGGCGTCAACGTCGGCTCGTCCCACTCCAGCGGCACCAGCCCCAGCGCGTTCGGCGCCGTCCTCGCCAGCACGCCCCCGACCGCCGCCGACCTCGCGGCGGGCCTCGCCCACGAACTCCAGCACGCCAAACTCTGCGCGCTCACCGACCTCGTACGCCTGCACACGGCCGGCGACGCCCCCGACTACTGGGCCCCCTGGCGCCCCGACCCCCGCCCGTTCAACGGCTTCCTCCACGGCGTCTACGCCCACCTCGCGCTCGCAGGCTTCTGGCAGCGCCTCGCCCTGGCCCTGGACGACCCGGCGGCGCGCGACCACGCCTGGGCGGCGCACGCCCGCTGCCACGCGCAGGTGGACGCCGTCCTGCCCGTCCTGCGCGGCAGCCGCCGCCTCACCGACGCGGGCCGCGTCTTCGTCGACGCCATCGCCGCACGGCACGAGGAGCTGCGCGATCCCGCGCCCCCGCACGGCCACCGCATCCGCGCCACGGCGTACGTCGAGACGGCCCGCACCCTCTGGCTCAGGCAGCATCCCCGACGAACGGTTACCTGACGTACCCGAGGTGTATGTTCCAGTGAAAGGGACCTGACGGCCCGTCGCACAACCGGCGCGGCATCCGCCGCGCCACACGTCCCGGGGGAGACAGCAGTGCCGCTGAACGGAGCAGTGCCGCCGGCCGGAGCGCGCGGCGAGGACGGTCCCGCGACCGCGAAGGAGAGCCAAGTGCGCAGCCCTGACCAGCGGATCACCATCAGCTACGCGGGGTTCAACCGGCCCTGGGCGGCCTGGATGCGGGACCGCCTGGAGCGCCACGGCTACGAGGTCGCCTTCCAGCGCTGGGACCCGCCGGTGGACGTCCCGCTCGCCGACGCGCTGCGCGACCTGCTCTTCCTTGAGGGCCGCATCCTCGTCGTCCTCTCCGACTGGTACTTCAAGCTGGGACCGCGCTCCGACGAGGAGTGGAACGACGCCCTGCGCGCCGTCGTCGCCCCCGACGCGCACCGCTTCGCCGCCGTCTCCGTCTCCGCGCAGACCTCCCAGACCATGCCCATCGCCGCCACGGCCTTCGGCGGCGTCGTCGAACTGTGGGGCACGGGCGCCCGCGAGGCCGAACGCCGCCTCATCCGCATGCTGGGCCCCGCCCCCGCCGACGCGTCCCCCACCCTCAGCGGACGCCGCGGCCCCCGCTTCCCGTACGAGCAGCCGCACATCTGGGGCGGCGTGCCCCGGCGCAACGTCCGGTTCACCGGCCGCGAGCGCACCATGCAGACGATCTACAACGCCCTCCAGCGCGCCGAGCCGGGCGCGGGCGTCATCACGCTGTGGGGCATCTCCGGCGTCGGCAAGACCCAGATCGCCGCCGAGTACGTCCACCGCTTCGGCACCGAGTACGACCTCGTCTGGTGGGTCCCCGCCGACCAGCGCGGCACCCTGCGCCAGCGCCTCGCCGAACTCGCCCCCGCCCTCGGCCTCACCACCGGACCCGAGTACGGCGAACGGCTCCGCGCCGTCGGCAACGCGCTGCGCCGCGGCGAGCCACACGGCCGCTGGCTCCTCGTCCTCGACGGCGCCGACGACCCGGGCCCCATCGCCGACCTGGTGCCCGGCGGCCCGGGACACGTCATCATCACCTCGCAGGACAGGCAGTGGGAGGACCACAACACGCTCCTCCACGCCGTCAGCAGCTACGAGCGCGAGGAGTCCGTCGCGTTCATCCGCCGCCGCGCGCCCCGCATCTCCCCGGCCGAGGCCGACCTGCTCGCCGACGCGCTCGGCGACCTGCCGCTCGCCCTCGACCAGACCGCGGGCTGGCTCAGCGACGCCGCCATGTCGGTGGCCGACTACGTCGAGCTGCTCAACAGCGGCTCGGAGGTCGAGCTGGGCCTGCGCGTCGCCGCCGACTTCCCCATGACGTACTACACGGCCTTCTCGATACTGCTGAACAGGCTGCGCGAGACCGTCCCCGAGGCCGTGGACCTGCTGCGCCTGTGCGCCTTCTTCGCGCCGGGCGCCATCCCCGCCCAGCTGGTGCGCGGCATCCCGGTGAACGACCTGCCCGAGCGGCTCACCGGCCTCATGGACGATCCCCTGCGCTGGAACTCCGCGATCACCAAGCTCGTCCAGTACTCCGTCATCCGCTGGGAGGTCCCCGAGCAGCAGACCGATCCGGAGGCGGGGACCATCCACCTGCACCGCATGGTCCAGCAGACGGTGCGCGCCGGGATGTCCAAGTCGGACCAGGAGCTGTTCTCGCGCGGCGTGCGCCGCGCGCTGACGGCGGCCGACCCGCAGCGCGCCGCCGACACCCGCCGCTGGTCGCGCTTCGCGAAGATCGTGCCGCACCTCGACGCGTCGGGCGCCCTGCGCAGCACGCACCCGAGCATGCACCAGCTGATCTTCAACTGCCTCACGTACCTCTACCTGGCGGGCGAGTACAGCATCGGCATCCAGCTCGCCGAGCGGACCGAGCAGGCGTGGAAGGACATCTTCGGCGCCGACCACCCCCTCATCTGGGAGCTCAACTCCGAGTACGCGACCCTGCTGCGCGCCACCGGCGCGTACGCGCGCACCGAGCGCCTCGACCGCGCCGTCATCGACCACCTCGGCCGCCACCACGGCCCGGACAGCCTGTCGGTCCTGCGCGCGCAGGAGGGCCTGAGCGCCGACCTGCGCGGCCTCGCGCGCTACGACGAGTCGCTCGACGTCAGCCGCGAGGTCCTCGACGGCTACCGCGCCCTCGTCGGCGACAACGACCCGCGCACCCTCAACGCGCGCAACAACGTGGCCGTCTCCCTCCGCCTCCTCGGCCGCTACCAGGAGGCGAGCAGGGCCGACGGCGTCAACCTCCAGGCCAGGCGCGAACTCCTCGGCTTCCGCCACAACTGGTCCCTCAGCTCCGAGATCATGTACGCGTACGACCTGCGGCTCCTCGGCCGCTACGGCGAGGCGCTCTCCATCCAGGAGCAGAGCGTCGCCGTCCACCGCGACGTCATGGGTGCCGACAACCCGCAGACGCTGATCGCCGAGCTGAACCTCGCGCTGTGCGTCCTGCGCGGCGGCGACCGCAGCACGGCGCACGCGCGCCTCGGCAGCCTGCTGGAGCGCGCCGAGCGCGTGATGGGCGACCTGTCGCCGCTGACGCAGCAGATCGCGACGTGCTACGCGTTCGTCCAGCGCGTCCACGGCAACCTCGACCAGGCACGCGCCATCGGCGAGCGCGTCGTGGAGCACTACCTGAGCACCCTCGGCCCCGAGCACCCCTACACGATCGGCACGACCGTCAACCACGCGCTGGTCCTGCGGGCGGCGGGGGAGCGGCAGCAGTCGCTGCTGATCAACGAGGAGTGCCTCGCCGACATGACGGCCGCCCTGGGCGCCGACCACCCGTGGACCCTGGGCGTCGCGCTCAACGCCTCGGCGGGCCGCAACCTGGAGGGCGACGTGGAGGGCGCCGCCGACCTGAGCCGCGACACGGCGCGCCGCGCCGCCGCCGTCCTCGGCCGGACGCACCCGCTGTACCTCTCCGCGCAGACCGCCCTCGCCACCGACCTGCGGGGCCTGCGGCAGCGGGACGAGGCGGACAAGGTCGAGGAGGAGGCGCTGTCGGGGCTGATCTCGACCCTCGGCTCGCAGCACGCCCACACGGTCAGCGCCCGTTCGCGCGTCCGTCCCTACTGGGACTTCGAGCCCCTGCTGACCTGACCTGACCCGACCCGACCCGACCTGACCCGACACGGCCGGAGGGCCGGGCCCGCGCCGTCCGGTGACGAACGGCGGCGGGCCCGGCCCTCCGGCCTGTGCTGTGTGGGGTGTGGCCCGGGGTCAGATGTCGAACACCTCGTCGAGCAGCGCCTGCTGCTCGGCCTGGTGCCGCTTCGCGGACCCGACCGCGGGGGACGACGACGCGGGACGCGAGATGCGGCGCACCCGCGCGGCGGCCTCCACCTGCTCGGGCAGGTTCAGCGCGATGAACGGCCAGCCGCCCTGGTTCGCCGGCTCCTCCTGGGTCCACACGACCGACTCGACGTTCGCGTACCGCGCCAGCTCGGCCCGCACCTCGTCCGCCGGCAGCGGGTACAGCCGCTCCAGGCGGACCAGCGCCACGTCCCGGCGGCCCAGCTTCTCGCGCTCCGCCGCCAGTTCGTAGTAGACCTTGCCGGAGCACAGCACCACGCGCCGCACGCCCGCCGGGTCCACCGTGCTGTCCCCGATGACCGGCCGGAAGCCACCGGTGGTGAACTCCTCCACCTTCGAGGTGGCGGCCTTCAGGCGCAGCATCCACTTCGGCGTGAAGACGACCAGCGGCTTGTGGTGCGGGTTGTGCACCTGCCAGCGCAGCAGGTGGAAGTAGTTCGACGGCACCGTGGGCAGCGCGACCGTCATGTTCTTCTGGGCGCACAGCTGGAGGAACCGCTCGATGCGCGCCGACGAGTGGTCGGGCCCCTGGCCCTCGTAGCCGTGCGGCAGCAGCAGCGTGACGCCGGACGTCTGGCCCCACTTCTGCTCGGCCGAGGAGATGAACTCGTCGATGACGGTCGCCGCGCCGTTCGCGAAGTCGCCGAACTGCGCCTCCCACATGACCAGTGCCTGCGGCCTGGCCAGCGAGTAGCCGTACTCGAAGCCCATCGCCGCGTACTCGCTGAGCAGCGAGTCGTAGACGTTGAACCGGGCCTGGTCCTCCGTCAGGTAGAGCAGCGGGGTGTAGTCCTCGCCGGTCTTGCGGTCGATCAGCACGGAGTGCCGCTGGCCGAACGTGCCGCGCCGCGAGTCCTGGCCCGCCAGGCGCACCGGCGTGCCCTCCATCAGCAGCGAGCCGACGGCGAGCAGTTCGCCCATGGCCCAGTCGATCGTGCCGTCCTCGACCATCGCCGCGCGCCGCTGGAGCTGCGGCAGCAGCCGCGGGTGCACGGTGATGTGGTCGGGGATGTTGACCTGGGACTCGGCGATCCGCTTGACGACCTCCTCGTTCACCGCCGTCTCGATGGCGACGGGGAACTCGGGGCGCGGCGTGCTCACCTCGGCCGGGGCCGGGGTGACGGTGGCCTCGCGGACCTCCTTGAAGACCTTCTCCAGCTGGTTCTGGAAGTCCTGGAGCGCCTGCTCCGCCTCTTCCAGGGTGATGTCGCCGCGGCCGATCAGCGACTCGGTGTACAGCTTGCGCACCGAGCGCTTCTTGTCGATCAGGTCGTACATCAGCGGCTGGGTGAACGAGGGGTTGTCCGTCTCGTTGTGCCCGCGGCGCCGGTAGCAGACCAGGTCGATGACGACGTCCTTGTTGAACGCCTGCCGGTACTCGAAGGCCAGCCGCGCGACACGGCAGACGGCCTCCGGGTCGTCGCCGTTCACGTGGAAGATCGGCGCCTCGATCATGCGCGCGACGTCCGTGCAGTACGTGGACGAACGGGCGGCGGCCGGGCTCGCGGTGTAGCCGACCTGGTTGTTGATGACGACGTGGATCGTGCCGCCGGTGCGGTAGCCGCGCAGCTGCGACATGTTCAGCGTCTCGGCGACCACGCCCTGCCCGGCGAACGCGGCGTCGCCGTGGATCAGGGCGGGCAGGACGGTGAAGTCCGCGCCGCCGCGCCCGATGATGTCCTGCTTCGCGCGGGCGACACCCTCGACGACCGGGTCCACGGCCTCCAGGTGCGACGGGTTGGCCGTCAGCGACACCGTGATCGTCTCGCCGGACAGGCCGGTGAACGTCCCCTCGGTGCCCAGGTGGTACTTCACGTCGCCGGAGCCGTGCATCGACTTCGGGTCGAGGTTGCCCTCGAACTCGCGGAAGATCTGCGCGTACGACTTGCCGACCACGTTGGCCAGCACGTTGAGCCGCCCGCGGTGCGCCATGCCGATGACGACCTCGTCCAGCTTGTCGCCCGCGGCCTCGTCCAGCACCGAGTCGAGCAGCGGGATGACGGTCTCGCCGCCTTCGAGCGAGAAGCGCTTCTGGCCCACGTACTTGGTCTGGAGGAACGTCTCGAACGCCTCGGACGCGTTCAGGCGGCGCAGGATGCGCAGCTGCTCGTCGCGGTCCGGCGTCGTGTGCGGACGCTCGACGCGCTCCTGGATCCAGGTGCGTTCCTTCGGGTCCTGGATGTGCATGTACTCGATGCCGGTGGTGCGGCAGTACGAGTCGCGCAGCACGCCGAGGATGTCGCGCAGCTTGAGCATCGACTTGCCCGCGAAGCCGCCGACCGCGAACTCGCGCTCCAGGTCCCACAGCGTGAGCCCGTGCTCGTTGATGTCCAGGTCGGGGTGGCGGCGCTGGCGGTACTCCAGCGGGTCCGTGTCGGCCATCAGGTGACCGCGCACGCGGTAGGCGTGGATCAGGTCGAAGACGCGGGCGGCCTTGGTGACCTCGTCGTCGTGGTTGACGTCGATGTCCGTGTGCCAGCGGATCGGCTCGTACGGGATGCGCAGCGCCTCGAAGATGCTGTCGTAGAACCCGTGTTGGCCCAGCAGCAGCTGGCTGATCAGGCGCAGGAACTCGCCCGACGCCGCGCCCTGGATGACGCGGTGGTCGTATGTGCTGGTCAGCGTCATGACCTTGGAGATGCCCAGGCGGTTCAGGGTCTCCTGCGAGGTGCCCTGGAACTCGGCCGGGTACTCCATGGCGCCGACGCCGAGGATGACGCCCTGACCGGGCATCAGGCGCGGCACGGAGTGGACGGTGCCGATGCCGCCGGGGTTGGTCAGCGAGGCGGTGACGCCGGAGAAGTCCTCCATCGTCAGCTTGCCGTTGCGGGCGCGCCGGACGATGTCCTCGTACGCCTGCCAGAACTCGAAGAACGAGAGCGTCTCGGCCTTCTTGATCCCGGCCACGACGAGCTGGCGGTCGCCGTTCTTGTTCACCAGGTCGATGGCGAGGCCCAGGTTGACGTGGTCGGGCTTGACCAGCGTGGGCTTGCCGTCCTTCTCGGTGAAGGAGTGGTTGATCGCGGGCATCGCCTTCAGCGCCTGCACCATGGCGTAGCCGATGAGGTGCGTGAAGGACACCTTGCCGCCACGGGCGCGCTTCAGGTGGTTGTTGATGACGATGCGGTTGTCGAACAGCAGCTTCACCGGCACCGCGCGGACCGAGGTGGCGGTCGGCAGGTCGCGGGAGGCGTTCATGTTCTTCGCGACGGCCGCGGCGGGACCGCGGAGGGTGACGAACTCGGGGCCCTCCTGCGCGGGGGCCTCCTCCTCCGCCTTCTTCCGGCCGGCCGCGGGCTGCGGCGCCGGGGGCCGCTGGCCCACGGGCTTGGCCGGGGCCGCCTTCGCGGGTGCGGCGGGTGCCGCGGGCGCGGGAGCGGCCTGGGCGGCGGGCTTCGCGGGCGCCGGAGCGGCCGGAGCCGCGGCGGGCGCGGCCTGGGCCTGCGCCTGGGGCGCCGGGGCCTGGTCCGACGCGCTGCCGTCACCCCCCGGCTTGTAGTCGGCGAAGAAGTCCCACCAGGCTCGATCGACGGAATTCGGGTCCTGGAGGTACTGCTGATAGATCTCGTCGACTAGCCACTCGTTGGCACCGAAGCCCGACGCGGGGTGTGATCCCCCGGATCGTTCGGTGTCGGTGCTGGAGGTGTTCGGAGACTGTGGCGACACGGCGGCAACCGCCCTCTTCCGCTTCGCAAGGTGATGGACAGCGGAAATCAAGGCTACGCCCCAAGAGCCCCCCGGCGCAGTCCTGGCCGCCCAGACGTGGCCTACACCACATCGTGTGCGGGGTTTCGCGGTGCGAACGAACGGGGATGTCGCCAGGTTCGGCGGAAAACGGCAATGACTGACCGCGACCACCGGTGCGGCCGTCCCGCCGTCGGCTCTCGCCTGGCCAGGGGCCGCCCGCCGCGTACGAGCGGCGGGAACGGCCGGGAAGCTGCCGGACGCCGGATCGTCCCGGCGTGGGGTCCGCCCCCGACCTTACGTCAATTGTTTGCCTTCGCGTTACCTGGAAGGGTGAGCCGTATCCGGCATCCCCGGCGCGATTCGGCCACCCCGATCGTCCCGCCGTGCAGATCCACCGCCCAGCGGGCGATCGCGAGCCCGAGGCCGGTCCCGCCGTCACGCGGAGTGACGCCGTCGATCGTGCCGCGGCCGAAGCGTTCGAAGACCAGCTCCCGCTGCTCCGGCGGTATCCCGGGGCCCTCGTCCTGCACCTCGATCACCAGCCCGCCGTACGTCCCGCCGGGCCTGGCGCGCACCGTCACCTGCCCGTTGCGCGGGCTGTGCTTCACCGCGTTGTCCACCAGGTTGGTGACCACCTGGTCGAGGCGCTCCGGGTCGGCGTGCGCCCGCAGGCTGCCCGGCACGACGTCGAGGCGCAGTTTCACGTCCGTCCTGGCGTGCCCGCGCTTGAGGGCGACGGTGGCGTCGTTCAGCACCGCGGCGAGGTAGGGCTCCACCTGGAAGCCGCGCGGCTGGAGCGGCACCACGCCGTCCTCAAGGCGGGAGAGGTCGAGCAGCTGCGCCACGAGGCGGCCGAGCCGTTCCGTCTGGCGCAGCGCCGTCGCCATGGTGTCCGGGTCGGCGTCCGAGACGCCGTCCACCACGTTCTCCAGCACGGCCCGCAGCCCCGCGATGGGGGTACGCAGCTCGTGGGAGACGTTCGCGATCAGCTCGCGGCGCTGCCGGTCGGCCGCCTGGAGGTCGGCGGCCATGCGGTTGAACGCGTGCCCGAGGTCGCCCAGCTCGTCCCGCCGCGCGACGTGCACGCGGCGGTCGTAGTCCCCGCGCGCCATGGCGCGCGCGGCGGACGTCATCTCCAGCACCGGCGTGGCCAGGCTGTGCGCGACGAACTGGGTCACCAGCAGGGACGCGATGATCGCGATCATCGCGATCACCTGCAACTCGATGTCCGAGCGGTACGCCATGAGGATCAGCAGCGTGGTGATCCCCACGGAGATGATCACGAGCCAGCCGAGCGCCGCTTTCACCGAGCGCATCGGGTCGAACGGGCGGAGCATCCGCCACAGCAGGTG
This sequence comes from Streptomyces sp. MS19, assembly GCF_047200595.1. Classification (NCBI taxonomy): domain Bacteria; kingdom Bacillati; phylum Actinomycetota; class Actinomycetes; order Kitasatosporales; family Streptomycetaceae; genus Streptomyces; species Streptomyces sp. MS19. Next base: position 63,930 of record NZ_JBJZOH010000025.1, read on the forward strand.
CCGCCCCCGCCGCCAGACGGGATGCCGGGCGAGGTCGGCCACGCGGTCAGACCTCGCCCGCACCCGCTGCGGGACCGCTCTCGCCGGCGAACCCGGGCGGGGTCTCCAGCGCGTACCCGACGCCGTGCACCGTGCGGATGCGCTCGGCGCCGATCTTCCGGCGCAGCGCCTTCACATGGCTGTCCACGGTCCTGGTGCCGGAGGCGTCCGCCCAGTCCCAGACCTCGGCCAGCAGCTGCTCGCGGGTGAGGACGGCGCGGGGCGAGCGTGCCAGGCACATCAGCAGGTCGAACTCGGTGGGCGTGAGGTGGATGTCCTTGCCGGCCGCGCGGACGCGCCGCTGGGTGCGGTCGATCTCCAGGTCGCCGAGGCGCACGCTGCCCGGCCTCGGCGTGGTCGCGGCGACGGCGGCGCGTTCGATCCTGCGCAGGAGCACATGGGCGCGGGCGACGAGTTCTCGCATGGAGAACGGCTTCGTCATGTAGTCGTCGGCGCCGACGCCGAGGCCGACGAGCATGTCCGTCTCGTCGTCCCGCGCGGTCAGCATGAGGACGGGCACCGGGCGCTGGGCCTGCACGCGGCGGCAGACCTCCAGGCCGTCGAAGCCGGGGAGCATGACGTCCAGGACGAGGAGGTCCGGGTGCCAGGCGGCGGCGGTCTCGACGGCGGCGGGGCCGTCGGCCGCCGTTTGCACGAGGAAGCCCTCGGCGCGCAGGCGGGCGGCGATGGCCTCGACGATGGTGGGGTCGTCCTCCACGACGAGGACGCGCCGCTGCGCGCCGGGGGTGGTCGCCGTCGTGGTGTGGTGGGCGCCGCGCTCGGGGGTGGCGTGCCCGCTGTCGGTGTGGCCGTTCTGTGGGGGTGCCTGCTCGTGATGGTTCCGGTCCATCGCTGACGTCCTGGTGTCTGTCTGTGTCATGGTGTCCCGCCCCCGGGGCATCATCCCGGTGCCAGTCGGCTGCGTCCTGGCTGCTGTCGCTGCTGTCGGATCGGTGAATGTGCTGATGAACACTTGGGAAGCAGCGTAGAGCGGAACGCGGACGCCCGGCTACGTGATCGGACTGGCGACATGATGGCTGGCGAGAAACAGCACGTCGGGTGCGCCCCGGACGACCGGGACCGCGAGGGTCGTCACCGACGTGAACCCGGCGTTCGCCAGCAAGTGGGGGAAATCGGCCGAGTCCTGGGCGGACCAGACGGCCAGTACCCCGCCGGGGCGGAGCGCGGCGCGGCAGACGGCGAGGCCTTCGGGGGCGTAGAGGCCCTCGTTGTCCTCGGTCACCGTCCAGTCGGGGCCGTTGTCGATGTCGAGGCACAACGCGTCGTAGCGCCGCGGGTGTCGGCGCAGGTGGGCCAGCAGGTCGGTGGCGAGCAGCCGGGTCCTGGGGTCGGCGAGTGCGTCGCGGGTGAGGTCGCCGAGGGGGCCGGCGCGGTGCCAGTCGATGACGGCGGGCTCGCGTTCGGCCACGTCGATACGGCCCCAGCGGGGTTCGGCGGCGGCCTCGGCGAGGGAGAAGCCGACGCCGAGGCCGCCGATCAGGAGGGCGGGCCGCGCGGTCGCGGCGGCGTCCACGGCATTCAGGGCGTCCAGGGCGTCCAGGGCCGCGCGCACCAGGAGGCGTTCCGAGCGGCCGTCCGAGGTGTCCATCAGGAAGCAGCCGTTGGCGATGATCTGGAGCAGGTCCCCGTGGCGCCGCAGCACCACCTCGCCGTACGGGCCGTCCCTGCGGTCGAGGACCACGGGGCGGTCGCCGGGGTCGGGGCCTGGGGTGGCGGGGGACAGCGGAGCGGGGGCCATGCGGTCATCTTCCCGCATGGCCCCCGCCCGTACGGCGCGGCTCTCACCGCTCGTTTCCGGTCAGCCTGGGATCGGTGGGTGTGGGGCGGACGGTCCGGGGCACCCGGCCTGTGCGGACGGAGGGGCCCGGCTGGTGGAGCGGCGGGCCTGCCCGGAGCGTGTGAGTGAGGGATCGGGAGACAGGGATCGGGATCGGTGCGGGACGGGCTCCGGCCGGCGCGGAAGGGCGCCGGCCGGAGCCGCGGTGCGCCGGGCGTCCCGCGGGGGGTCAGGTGTTGTTGGCCAGCGCCCGCAGGCGGTCCATGGCGCCGTTGAAGACGTTGTGGTCGCCCACCGTCGGGCCGGTGGAGGTGTACTGCCAGAAGGTGTAGAAGCCCCAGCCGGCCGGGAGGGTGCCCGCCGAGGACGCGTAGCGCGCGACCCACAGCGGGTGGTTGCTGGCGAAGCCGCTGTAGTTGCCGGTGCAGGTCTGCCACCAGTTGGTGGTGGTGTAGATCACCGCGTAGCGGCCGGTGCGTGACCGGTAGGTGTTCATGAAGTCGCGTATCCAGTTGACCATTCCGGCCTGGCTCAGGCCGTAGCAGGTCGCGCCGTACGGGTTGTACTCGATGTCGAGCACGCCGGGCAGCGTCTTGCCGTCGGCGGACCAGCCGCCGCCGTTGGTGGCGAAGTAGTTGGCCTGGGCGGCGCCGCTCGACGAGTTGGGCAGGGCGAAGTGGTAGGCGCCGCGGATCATGCCGACGTTGTAGGACCCGTTGTACTGCTGGGTGAAGTACGGGTTCTTGTACGTCGTGCCCTCCGTCGCCTTCACATAGGCGAAGCGGTTGCCCGCGTTCCAGAGCGTGGACCAGGCGACGTTGCCCTGGTGGCTGGACACGTCCACGCCTTCGACGGTGGCGAGGGGTGAGACGGCGGGCTTGCTGTACACCCGGCTGCCGCCCTCGTGTTCGAGGACGGTCGACCCCATCCAGGCCGAGCCGATCTGCGGGGTGTCGTCGGCGCCGGCGACACCGGGGGCGGCGAACAGGAGCGCGAGGAGTGCGCTGACCATCCCGAGGACGAGTGGGACGGTGCGCCGGCGTGCACCGGCGCGTGTGCTGGCCTTACCGGTTCCGTTCATGGGCATGTACTGCCTTTCGGAGACCTCGCTGTGGGGGGACGAGACCGGCTCGTCGGCATCGCACCTGGTGTGACCATGCCAAAAGTGAAAGTAATGCGTGGAGATGATGGCGCGAAAGAGGGTCATGGAAGCGCCGTTGGTCCATACCGCTGGCGTCGGTGATCGGTTATGCGTGAACGCCTTGGTTGCTGACAACTTTCAGTCGTGAAAGTGTCGGATCGCTGACGGAAAGCCTGCTGCGGATCGCGGCGCGTATCCCGGAACGCCGGATCGCGTATCCGCGCTACAACTCCACCAGGATCACCGAGGCGTCGTCGTGCGCCTTTACCCGCGGGAAGCCCTGCCCCAGCGGATCGGCCGTCTCCGCCGCCCTGACCCGTTCGACGGCGGCGCACGGACCGGCCGTCACGAGTTCCCCGAAGAGGTCCGACCAGTCGCCGAACGCGAAGGTTTCCACCCAGCGCCCGAGCCCGTCGCTCAGCGCCGCGAGACGGCGCACCTCCCCGCGCGGCACGGAACCGGTGAGCGCCAGGCGCGCCACCGACGGGTCGGCCGCCGCCGTGAAGAAGCCGCCCTCCGCGTTCCGCAGCCCCTCGACGAACGCCGCGCGCCGCTCCGGCGGCAACCGCCGCGCGGCGGGCCGCAGATCGTCCAGACGGGTGTCCAACACGGCCCGCACGGCGCCGTCCTGATCTTCCACCAGCAGCGCCGAGTCGGACAGTACGAGGTACTCCACCCGCACCCCGTCCCAGCGGGCGCAGACCGCCGTGGCCTGCGGCGTTCTCGGGTGAGAAAGGTCACACGTCGTCCGGTGCCGGTCCGCCGTCGCCGCGATCGCGGCGGCGAGGCAGTCGGCCAGCGCCATGTCCCGGCGGGTACCGGCCAGTTCGAGCAGCGTGCCGCCGAGCGCCGCGGAGAACCACGCGACCGGATGCGCGCAGCCGTACGGTCCCGGCGGAGCCGTCACGCCGTCGAGGAGGACGAGGGCGCCGCCCGTCCCGGCGGCGGGGGCGACGGTGCCGGCGAAGTCCTCGTTGGCACGTCCGGGGGTGCCCGGTTCGGTGACCGACTGGATGCGCATGCCGACAAGTCTGCCGTAGGCTGGCATTTGTCAGCGATTAAGGGGATATGCGGCGTGGGAAACCGCGGGTCCCGACCGGTGGATACTGCGGTGTCCGACGCCGCGGACGGAATGCACGCGGCGACAGCCACCAGGTAGAGGGCGAGCCCATGGGCGAACCGGAAGCGGATCTTGCCAGGAGCCGGGGCGGAATTCCAAACGGCCCCCGGACCGCCGACGGCGGCGGAACGGCATCGGCTTGTCCGGCGAGTTCCGGTGCTGTTCACTCCTTCGAGTGGCCGGATCGGCGAGAGCGCCCCGCGCCCCGTCGGCACTGGCATGGTTCGGTGCCTAAGTGACGAGAATGCGAGCGCAGGTGCGGAAGACGAGACCTCACGACCCCGCAGAACCGTCCCCTTCCGCCTCGTCAGGCTCCCGGACGCACGCGGCGCGCCGCCGGCGCGTACGGGTGCGCAGCCGGCTGGTCGCCGGTGTGTTCCTGACCGGCCTGGCCGTCATGGGCGCGGGCGCGCCCGCCCTCTACGGCGCCTACGAGGACTGGACCGGATCGCAGCGGCTCGTGGACGACGCACGGCTCACGGGCCGCGCGCTCTCGCTCTCGCACGCCCTCGCCGACGAACGCGACGCCCTCGTGGTCGCCGGGGTCACCGGCGACGCCGACGTCCTCGCCGCCGCCCTGCCCGAGGACGCCCGCGACCGCGCCGACCGCGGCATCGGCGGGCTCCGCCCCGAAGCCGGGCCCGAGCTGCGCGAAAGCCTCGACGGCGTCGCCGCCGCCCGCGAACTGGCCCTGTCCGGCGAGGCGGCGCCCGCCGACACGTACCGCGCGTACACCGACGTGATCGGTGAACTCGACGGCCTCCTGCGCTCCGTCAGCCGCGCCAGGCCGGAACGCGCCAGCGACCCGACCGCCGACGCCCTGCCCGACCTCGCCCGCGCCGTCCACGCCTCCTCGGCCACCCGCGGCCTGCTGCTCGCCGCGCTGACCGGCGGCGGCGAGCAGGGCGAACTCACCGCCCTGGCCCAGCGCGAGGCGGTCCGCGAGTCGGAGGCACTGCACGACTTCGCCGCCACCGCCGACGACGCGGGCCGCGCGGCGTACGAGCGCGCGCTCGGCGGGGACGACGGGGACGACGAGGCCGCCGCGTACCTGGCGCAGCTCACCGACGCGCCCTCCCTGGACGACGCCGACCGCGCGCTCGACCCCGACGCCGTCCAGGACGCGCTGCTGGCCCGCACGGGCGCGCTGCGCGGCCTGCTCGGCACCCTCACCGAGCAGCGCGTCGAGGACCTGGACGCGCTCACCGACGAGGACTTCACCGGCCTGTGGGTCACCGGCCTGATCATCCTGCTCGCCTTCGGCCTCGCCCTCGGTGTCAACGTCCACACCGCCAGGTCGCTCACCCGGCCGCTCGCCGCCGTACGCCTCGGCAGCCGCCGCGTCGCCGCCGACCCGACCGGCCAGGAGCCGGTCAAGTACACCGGGCGCAACGACGAGTTCGCCGAGGTCGTCTCCGCCGTCAACGCGCTGCACGCCCGCGCCGTGACGCTCCACCAGCGCGCCGCCGAGTCCGCCAAGGACGCCGCCGCCGCGGCCCAGGAGGGCGGCGGGCTGCGCGCCGAGCGCGACCGGCTGCTGTCCGAGCAGAGCGAACTGCACGCCCGCCTCGCGGCGCTGCACGGCGCGGTGCACGGCATGTTCGCCCACCACGCGCAGCGCCTCCTCGCGCTCGTCGGCGAGCAGCTCGCCGTCATCGAGGGCCTGGAGGAGCACGAGGCCGACCCCGACCAGCTCGCGATCCTCTTCTCGCTCGACCACCTGGCCGCCCGCATGCGGCGCCACGGCGAGAACCTGCTGCTGCTCGCCGGCGCCCAGCCGCTCCAGCAGCTCAGCGACCCGATGCCGCTGATCGACGTCGCGCGCGCGGCGGTCAGCGAGATAGAGCGTTACGAGGTCGTGGAGACGACCCCGCCGCCGCCCGCCGTCTGGATCACCGGCTACGCGGCCCGGGACCTGAGCCACCTCCTGGCCGAACTGCTCGACAACGCCACCGCGTTCTCGCCGCCCGGCGCGCGGGTGCGGCTCACCGGCCGCTGGACCCAGGGCGAACTGCTGCTGTCCGTCGAGGACGAGGGCGTCGGCCTGTCCCCGGCGCGGCTGGCCGAGCTGAACCACCGGCTGGCCGACTCCGTCACCCCGCCGCAGGGCGCGGACGGCAGCGGCGAGGGCTTCGGCATCGGCATGGGCCTGTACACGGTCGCGCGCCTCGCCGCCCGGCACGGGCTGCGCAGCTGGCTGCGGCAGCGCCCCGGCGGCGGGACGGTCGCCGAGGTCGCCGTACCGGCCGTGCTGGTGGAGGACCGGCCCGGCGTCTCGTACCCCTCGCGCCTCGGCCTGGCCGACACGGGCGCGGTGCCCACCGCCGCCGTGCCGGGGCCCGTCACGCCCGCCGCGGGCGTCCCGACCGCCGGGCTGATCCCGCAGGAGCCCGTCACCCCGGCCGCGGGCACCCCCACCGTCCCGCACGCACGGCACGCCGCGCCCGCCCCGCAGGCTGAGCACGCCCGCGCGGACGACACCACGCCGCGGGCCCACCCCGTCACCGGCAGCGGGCTGCCCCGCCGCACGCCGGGCGCCGTCCCCACCCCGCAGGAGCCGTCCGCCGCGCGCGCCCGCGCGGTGGACGCCGACGAACTGCGCCGCCGCCTCGGCGGCTTCCAGCGCGGCGCCAGGGACGGGCACCGCGACGCCGCCAGGACCGTTGGTCCCCGGACCGGGCCCACCGGAGAGGACACGCCGTCATGACACCGACACCGATCCCCGCCCCCGGGACCGACCCGCTGACCGGCATCCGCAGCAGGAGCGGGCAGGACCTGCGCTGGATGCTGACCCGGCTGGTCGAGGAGGTGCCAGGCGTCACCTCGGTGGCGGTCGTCTCCGCGGACGGCCTGCCGCTGCTGTCCTCCGAGGACGCCGACACCCCGCGTCCCCCCGCCGCCACCGGCGGCCCGCAGGGCGCCACCGCCGACCTGGCGACGATCGTCTCCGGCCTCGGCTCGCTGACGAACGGCGCCGCCCAGCTGATGGAGGGCGGCCCGGTACGGCAGACGCTGGTCGCGATGGAGTCGGGCAACCTGCTGGTCATGTCGATCAGCGACGGTTCGCTCCTGGGCGCCTGGACCGAGCCGGACGCCGACATGAGCACGGTGACGTACCACATGGCGCTCTTCGTCGGCCGGGCCGGACACCTGCTCACCCCCGAACTGCGCGCGGAGCTGCGCTCGGCCACGCCGCGCCCGGTGTGACGCCGCGTCAGCCGGGTGTGACGGCGCCGAGTACGGGGCGTACGGCCAGCGGCGCGACGGCGACGGGCTCGCCTGGCCCCGGGGCGTGGACGACCTGGCCGTCGCCCGCGTAGAGCGCGACGTGTGAGGCATCCGTGCCGTAGACCACCAGGTCGCCGGGGCACAGCTCGCCCAGGGGCACCTGGGGGAGCGCGGCCCAGAGGGCGGCGGGGGAGTCCGGGAGCGTACGGCCGGCCCGCGCCCAGGCGTCCGTGACGAGGGCGACCGGGTCGGACGGGCTGCCCAGCAGGTCGAGGGCGTGTGCCAGGGCGCGGGCGCCCGCCGGGGTGGGCGCGCGGGTGCCGGGGCTGCCGGGGGCCTGGTCGGTGGTGACGCCGGCGGCCGCCGGTGGCGCGTCGGCCGTCCCGCCCGTCTCGCTCGTGCCTGTCGTGCCGGTCGCCCCGGCGGGTTCCAGGGTGGCGAGGAGTCTCGTGACCTCCGCGAGGCGGTCCCGCATCTCGTCGCGCCGCCTGCGTTCCTCGGCGGCCAGGGTCTGCTGCTCGTCCAGTGCCTCGCGGGCGGCGGTGGCCAGTTCGTCGGCGCGCCGCTCGCCCTCGGCGAGGCGGGCGATCTCGGACGCCTGGGCACGCGCCGCGCGCCGGGCCACCGTACGGTCGTGCAGGCCGCGGCCCTCGGGCGCCTCGCCGAACAGCAGCCGCAGGACGTCGGGCAGGGGCGCGCCGCCGTGGCGGTACTGCTCGCGGGCGAGGGCACCGGCCAGGTGCCGCGCGTCGGCGAGGTCGGTCCTGGTGGCGGCGAGGCGCTCGTTCAGCCGCCGCACCTCGGCGCGCTGGTCCCGCAGGCGGCGGGCGGTCTCCTGGTAGACCTCGGTCGCGCGGCCCGACTCCTCGTAGAGCGCGCCGAGTTCGGTGAGCAGCGCGGGGAGGCTGTCGGCCGGTTCGGCGGCGGCCGGAGGCGCGGGCAGGGCGGCGAGGGCGAGCAGGCCGAGGGCCAGGGACAGCCACCGGAGCGGTCTGGTCATACCAGCACACTGACCGGTTGTCGCATCGACGCCGCGCCAGACGCGCCGCCGCCCGCCGCCGCCCGCCCGAACGGGGGGCGCCGCGTACGGCACGATGGCGGCATGGCCACCGTCGTGCTGTTCCACTCCGTGCTCGGCCTGCGCCCCGTCGAACTGCGCGCCGCCGAGCGGCTGCGGGCCGCCGGGCACGAGGTCGTGACGCCCGACCTCTTCGCGGGTGCGACCGCCCCCACCGTCGGGGAGGGGGTCAGGCTGCTCGACGGGATCGGCTGGGCGGCCGTGACCGGACGCGCGCGGCGCGCCCTCGCCGGACTGCCGGAGGCGACCGTGCTCGCGGGCTTCTCCATGGGTGCGGGCGTCGTCTCCTCGCTCTGGCCGGAACGCCCCGCTGCCGCCGCCGTCCTCCTCCTGCACGCCGCGGCCGAGCTGCCGCCCGCCGTACGCCCCGGCTTGCGGGTGCAGCTGCACGCCGCCGAGCCGGACCCGTTCGCGCCCCCGGAACGGGTCGCGGCCCTCCGCGCGGCGGCGCGGGAGGCGGGGGCGGAGCTTGAGGTCTTCCGGTACCCGGGCGCCGGACACTTCTTCACCGACGCGGAGCTGCCCGACTTCGACCGGGCCGCCGCCGGCCTGACCTGGGACCGGGTGGCAGGCCTCCTCAGCGGGCTGTGACGTCCGCACCGTCCGCCGGGGCGAACGCCTGGGCGACGGCGAGGCTGTCCTCGTAGACGTGGTGGCGCGTGACCAGGCCGTCCTCGACGGTGAGGTGCAGGGCGAACCGGGCGCGGTAGGGGCGTCCTGTGGAGCGCGCGGTCTGGCGGATCTCGCCGAGCACGACGGCGTCGGGGCCGTCGGTGAGGACGCGCTCGACCACGGTCGCGGCCCGCTCCGGCACGTGGTGGTCCGCCAGGTCGCGGAAGTGCGCGGCGGCGTCGGCGCGGGTGGCGCGGTGGCGTATCCACGGGGTGGCGGCCCGGCCGTGCTCGGCCTCGGGCCAGTCCAGCCGCCAGTCGCTCCGCTCGGCGTACAGCTCGGCGATGCGCCGGGGGTCGCCCTCGCCGATGCGGCGCAGCAGCTCCTCCACGACGGCGCGGGTGGTCACGGGTGTGGTTGGGGCCATGGGGCGGTGCTCCGATCATCGGGGCCGCGTCGGGCGGGCGCGGCGGGTACCGGAATCCTCGCCGCCCGCGTGCGGCGGGTCGATTACCCCGGGGGGAATGGCCCGGTGGACCCGCGGGGGGTCACAGGGCCTGTGCGCGGGTGGCCTCGTACGCCTGCCGCAACCGCTCGGAAGCGCTGGGGCTCGGGGGGTTCTCGCGGGGGATGCCGAGGTGGGTCTCGCGCAGTTCGTCCATGAGTTCTTCGGCGAGGCGCGGGGAGCCCTCCGCGAGGAGGCGGGCGCGGACCGCGAGTTCCGGGGTCGTGGGCCGGTGCCGCAGTCCCCACGCGCCGAGGGCGACCATCACGGGGAGTGTCTGGATGCCCGCTTCGGTGAGGGTGTAGGTCGCCTTCCGGCCGCGGGTGGCGTCGTCGCGGGTGAGGAGGCCCGTTTCGACGAGCTTGCGCAGGCGGCTGGCGAGGATGTTGGACGCGATGCCCTCGTCGTTCCTGGTCAGCAGGTCGCGGAAGTGGCGGCGTCCGCCGAAGATCATGTCGCGGAGCACGATCAGGGACCACGGGTCCCCCAGGACCTCCACCGCCGCGTTGATCGCGCACCCCGAGCGCGGCTCCTCGCGCATCGCCCACCTCCTGAGTGATTGCATATCGCAACTCCTCCATTGTAGGGTTCTCTTAACCAGTTGCATATCGCAATCACTCAGGAGGTGGGCCGCATGGCGAAGCTTCGCGTGCACGGTTTCCACGTCTCCCTCGACGGCTACAGCGCGGGCGAGACGATCACGATGGAGGCGCCCATGGGCGGCGCCGAGAAGATGTTCACGCGCTACGACGGACGCGTCATCCACGGCGTCCACGCCGTGGACGACCCGATCACCGTCGATCGCGCGCTCACGAGCACCTGGTCCCAGGGCATCGGGGCCGAGATCATGGGCCGGGGCAAGTTCGGTCCGCAGACCGGCGAATGGACCGACGACGAGTGGCGGGGCTGGTGGGGCGACGAGCCGCCCTTCCGCACGCCCGTGGTCGTGCTCACCCACCACCGGCGCGACCCCATCCATTTCGGCAACGGGACGAGCTTCCACTTCCTCGACGCCACACCCGAGGACGCGCTGGCCCGCGCCCGGGAGCTCGCGGACGGCGCGGACGTGCGCATCGGCGGCGGCCCCTCCACCATCCGGCAGTTCCTGGCGGCGGATCTCGTCGACTTCATGCACCTGGTGACCGTGCCGGTCGTCCTCGGCGGCGGGGTCTCGATGTGGGAGGGGCTGGCCGACGTCCAGGACCGCTTCAGCGTCGAGTCGGTGACCTCGGCGAGCGGCCTCACGCACAACTTCTGGAACCGGGTCACCACCGGCTGAGGCCGCGTCCGGCGAACGCGACGTCCGGAATCCGCCAGCATCCCTGCGGCCGGTCGGCCGAGGCTTCGCCCATGGCCGCTGAACCGCAGGGAATCCGTGTCCGGCACCGCGGGCGGGAACCGCAGGTGCATCCGACCGCCTATGTCGCCCCGACGGCCACCCTCGTCGGCGATGTCCGCGTGGGGCCGAGGGCCCGGGTGATGTACGGCGCGGTGCTCGACGCCGAGGGATCGCGGATCGAGGTCGGTGAAGCGGCGGTGGTCTGCGAGAACGCGGTGCTGCGCGCGTCCGCGGTGGCCGGTGACCAGCCGGTGCTCGTCGGCGACCACGTCTTCGTGGGGCCGCATGCCACGCTGCTCGGCTGCGAGGCCGGCAGGTGCGTCTACGTGGCGACCACGGCGACGGTCCTCCAGGGCGCGCGGCTGGGGGCCGGCTCGGTCGTCGCCGTCGGCGCGCTCGTGCACGCGCGCACCGTTCTGCCGGACGAGTTCTTCGTGCCGCCGGGGACCGTGGCGCTTGACGCGCCGGTGCGGCTGCTGGCCGCGGGTGATCCAGGCCTGCCCGAGGCCGTCGGGCGGGTGGGGTTCGCGCGGGCGGCGTTCGGCGTCGACGCGGAGTGGACCGACCGGATCAACCGGTACGAGCGCATCGCGGAGGTGCGCGTCGCCGAGTTCGGCGCGCACGCGGACGACGAGGTCGTGAACCCGGGCCGGGGCACGTCGTTCTGATCTTCCCGGGCCGCGCGCCCGGCCCGGGACCCGGCTCCCGCCGCGCGACCGGTGCCGGCCGGTCAGGCAGCGCGTCGCCGCGTCCACGACCGCGCCGACGACGGCACGGAGCCGACGCGGCGGCCACGGGGTCGGGGGACGGTTCCCGGACGACCGGCCGTCGGCCGAGGTCACGATTCGGTCAGGACTCGCAGCGCAACCGGCCGCTCACCGAATGTCACCATCGTCTTCCCGTAAGCGAACGCTCCACGCGGTCCTCCGCCCTGCACGGGGCGGTGAAGGGCCGCTGTGCTCCGGCGGCGTCACGAGCGGCGCGACCCCGGACAAGGCGGGTCCGCGCACGGAGCGAGAGGCGATCGTTACCCCCTCGAAACAGGCACAATGTGCATCTCGTCGGAGGCCCATGTAAAGGTAGACCGCGTCGCCGGGCCTGCCGGTCAGCGGTTTTCGTGCCCGCGACACCGCCGTTCCGCAGGTGAGATGCCGGGGGCGGCTGCCCGTGACCCCGACCCGGGAGCATCGTGCCCGTCATAGAAGCGACTGGCCTTACCAAGATATTCGGCCGCAAACCGCGCCGCGGCGTTCAGATGTTGGCCGAGGGCGCCGACCGTGACCAGCTGCGTCGTGACGGGCTGACCGCCGCCGTCATCGATGCCACTTTCACCGTCCGCGCCGGCGAGATCTTCGTCGTCATGGGACTGTCCGGTTCCGGCAAGTCCACCTTGATCCGCATGGTCAACGGCTTGCTCGAACCGACGGACGGTCACCTGCGACTCGACGGCCAGGACATCACCCACCTGACACCGGCCGGGCTGCGCGAGGTGCGCCGCGACAAGGTGAGCATGGTCTTCCAGCACTTCGCGCTGCTGCCCCACCGCACCGTGGGTGAGAACGCCGCCTACGCCCTTCAACTGCGCGGGGTGAACAGGGCCGATCGCGAGCGGGCCGCCGAGGAGGCCCTCGCCCTGGTCGGACTGGGCGGTTGGGGAGGCCACATGCCCTCCGAGCTGTCCGGCGGGATGCGCCAGCGCGTGGGTCTCGCCCGCGCCCTGGCCGCCGACACCGACATCATGCTGATGGACGAGGCGTTCAGCGCCCTCGACCCGCTGGTCCGCAAGGAGATGCAGGACCAGCTGCTCGAACTTCAGTCCAAGCTCGGCAAGACGATCCTGTTCATCACGCACGATCTCAACGAGGCGATGCGCCTGGGCGAGCGGATCGCCATGATGCGCGACGGACGCATCGTCCAGGTCGGCACCGCCGAGGAGATCCTGAACGAGCCGGCCAACGACTACGTCTCCCAGTTCGTCGCCGACGTGGACAGGACACGGGTGCTCACCGCGGGCGCGGTGATGGAACGTCCGGTCGTCGTGATCGGTCCTCACACGGGCCCCAAGGCGGCGCACCGGCTGATGCGCGAACACCAGACCCAGGCGCTGCTCGTCGTCTGCAACGACCGGCAGGTGCGCGGCGTGGTCTGGGAGGAGGACATCGCCGAGGCCGTGCGGAAGGGCGACGAGACGCTGCCGCTCCGGAAGGAGGGAGTGGCCGTCGTCAGCCCCGACGACCGCCTGGCCGACCTGTTCCAGCAGGCCGCGGCGACCCGCGCGCCGCTGGCCGTGGTGAACGAGTCGGGCAGGCTTGAGGGGATCATCCCGCGGGTGACCCTGCTCAGCGCGCTCGCGCCGCCGGGCCCACACGGGCCCGGTGGTGACGGAGACGGTACCGACCTGGAGACCACCGTGGGGAGCCCCCGATGACCACACTGCCGCACCTGCCCATCGGCGAGCGCGTGGACGACGGCATCCAGTGGATCAGGGACAACCTGTCCGTGGTGCTCGACGGCATCAAGGACTCGCTCGAATATCTCGTCGAGGGCCTCAGCGACTGGCTGCTCGCGCCGCCCACGCTGGTCGTCGTGGTCCTCTTCGCGTTCCTCGGCATGGCGGTCCGGTCGACCAGGTTCGCCCTGTTCACGGTCCTCGGGCTCGCCCTCATCGACAGCATGGAACTGTGGGAACCGGCCATGCAGACCCTCGCCATGGTGCTCATCGCGACGGTCATCGCGGTGGTCGTCGCCGTCCCGGTCGGCATCCTCGCCGCACGGAGCAACACGGTGAGCGCCGTCGTCCGGCCGGTGCTCGACCTGATGCAGACCATGCCCGCGCTGGTCTATCTGGTGCCCGTGGTGATCTTCTTCAGCATCGGCTACGCCCCCGGTGTGGTGGCCACCGTCGTGTTCGCGATGGCACCCGGCGTCCGGTTCACCGAGCTCGGCATCCGGCAGGTGGACCGGGAGATCGTGGAGGCGGGCCAGGCGTTCGGCGGCACGCCGTGGCAGATCCTGCGCGGCATCCAGCTGCCGCTGGGGCTGCCCACCATCATGGCCGGCATCAACCAGGTCATCATGCTCGCCCTGTCCATGGCCGTCATGTCCGGTTTCGTGGGCGCCGACGGTCTCGGGAAGATCGTCGTCGAGTCGCTCGCGCGCGTCGATGTCGCGCAGGGCTTCGAGGCCGGGCTGGCGATCGTGATCCTGGCCATCTTCCTGGACCGGACCACCGGCGCCGTCGGCCAGCCCACCGGACGTTCGCTCGGGGCCTACGTGCGCCGCCGTCGCCGGACGGCCCGGCGGGCGACGGCCGAGCAGCAGGTCCCGCAGGCCGTGCCCGCGGCCTGACCCCTTTCCCGGCAGACGACAGAAAGAGATCTCATGAGAACCCCTACCCTTCGGCGTCGCCGTATCACCTGCGCGGCGGCCGCCGCGGCTCTCGGCCTGTCCCTGGCCGCCTGCGGCAGCGACGACAGCGGTGACGACAACGGCGGTGGCGACGGTGGCTCCGAAGGTGTGATCACCCTCGGCTACATCCCGTCCTGGACGGACGGACTGAGCACCGCCTACCTGCTGGACCGCGTCCTTGAGGACGCCGGTTACACGGTCGAGCACGAGGAGATCAGCGAGGCCGGCGTCCTGTACACGGCGCTCGCCGACGGCGACGTCGACATGTACCCCTCGGCGTGGCCCGAGGTCACCCACGCCTCCTACATGGAGCAGTACGGGGACCGGATCGAGGACGTCGGCGCCTACTACGACAACGCCATCCTCACTCTCGCCGTGCCCGAGTACAGCGACATCACCTCGATCGACGAACTGCCCGACTACGTGGACGAGCTCGACGGCCGCATCGTCGGCATCGAGCCCGGCGCGGGTCTGACGGAGGTCACACAGGAGCAAGTGTTCCCGACCTACGGCCTGGACGACGCCGGCTTCACCCTGGCGACCTCCTCCACCTCGACGATGATCACCGAGCTGGGCAACGCGATCGACCAGGAGGAGGAGATCGTCGTCACGCTCTGGCGTCCGTTCTGGGCCAACGCGGAGTACGGCATGCGCGACCTGGAGGACCCCGAGGGCGCGCTCGGCGAGGCCGAGGCCCTGCACTTCCTGGGCCGTGAGGGCTTCGCCGAGGACTTCCCCGAGGTCGCCGAGTGGATCGAGGGCATCCAGCTCACCGACGAGGAGTACGGCGCCCTGGAGGACCTCGTGGTCAACCAGCACCCGGACGACCCGGCCGCCGGTGTGGACGAGTGGCTTGAGGAGTACGCCGACGTGATCGGCACGCCCGCCGCCGCCTGACC
>NZ_JBJZOH010000026.1:0-70209 GCF_047200595.1 Streptomyces sp. MS19
CCCCATACCCACACAACACACGCGGAACACCAAGGTCGGATGAAGCAGCATGCAGCGAGGCACGCGGAACCTGGAGGGTCAGGTGGGCGTTTAGGGGGTGGGATGGGGTGAAGGTGGTCGTGGACCCGGGGGGACGGGGAGTTGTGGGAGCGGGCACACTTTCACCCTGGACAGCACATCTCTACCGATCGGAATAGGTCATAGATGATCACCCTGACGAAAGATGACGAACCGGCTGATCTCGATGGGATCACGCACATGTCCATCGGGGTCTCCTGGGACCCCACCGCCGGGAGCAGCGGGGGCGTCCTCGGGAAGGTGCGGCGGAAGATGGGGACCGACCTCGATCTGATCGCCATCGCCCTCCAGGGCAGCGACCCCGTGCGTCTCGCCGGGCTCGACTCGCTGGATCCGCTCGGGAACGGCGCGCTCCTGCACACCGGGGACAACCAGACCGGCCGTGGCGAGGGCGACGACGAGACCGTGACGGTCGAGTTCGGGCGGATACCGCCGAACATCACGTCGGTCGTGTTCGTCGCGAGCGCGTTCAAGCGGGGCAGCAGCTTCCAGAAGGCCCGCAACGTGAGCTTCAAGGTGTACGACGCGACGGGTGGGAGCACCCAGCAGGTCGCCGACATCTGGCCGAGCCTGATGACGAGCGACAACAGCTGCGCCATAGCCAAGGCGTTCCGGGTCGGTTCCTCGTGGAAGCTCCAGGTGCTCAACCAGACCGGCAAGACCAAGCAGGGTGACGAGCTGTCCCTGATGCGGTTCGCCGCGGGCGCGTAAGGCGAGCGGCGCACGGGCGTCCGGTGCGGCCGGGCGCCCGGCGCGCTCCCGTGGGGGCGAGGGGGATATGTTCTGCTGCGGGGCGGGCGTAGCTGTGGTGGTGCGTTCGCGCCGGTGAGGGGCGTGTGGCGCTCTTCGCGTCGAGCGAGGGAACAGCAGAACGGCCGTGGACGTGGGCAAGGAAGACAGCGGGGGTCCCATACCGGGGCGCGGGTGGCGGCGCTGGGCGATGGACACCCGGCCGTTGCGGCGCCCGGCGTACCGGCGGCTGTGGGGGTCGACGGTGGTCACGGCGGTCGGCAGTCAGCTGACGGCTGTGGCGGTGCCCAAGCAGATCTACGACATCACCGGTTCGTCGGTGTGGGTCGGTTACGCGAGTCTCGCGGGTCTGGTGCCGCTGGTGGTGTTCGCGCTGTGGGGCGGGGCGGTCGCCGACCGGATGGACCGGCGGAAGCTGTTGCTGATCAGCGACTCGGGGATCGCGGTGACGTCGGTGCTGCTGTGGGCGCAGGCGTTCGCCGGTCTTGATTCGGTGGCGGCCTTGATGGTGCTGCTGGCGGTGCAGCAGGCGTTCTTCGGTCTGGTGTCGCCGGCGCGCAGTGCGTCGATCCCCCGGCTGGTGCCGGCGGACGAGCTGCCCGCGGCGAACGCGCTGGGGTCGACGGTGTCGCAGACGGGGATGCTGGTCGGTCCGCTGCTGGCCGGGGCGCTGATCCCGGTGATCGGGCTGGCCGAGCTGTATCTGATCGACGCGGTGGCGCTGAGTGCCGCGGTGTGGGCGGACTGGCGGCTGCCCGCGCTGCCGCCGCTGGGGGGTGCGGCGGCGGTCGCCCGTTCGGGGTGGCGGGAGATCGTGGCGGGTTTTCGGTACATAGCGGCGCACAAGGTGCTGCTGCTGTCGTTCCTGGCGGACATCATCGCGATGGTGCTGGGGATGCCGCGTGCGCTGTTCCCGCAGTTGGCGTCGGAGACGTATGTGGCGCATGGGGAAGGGTTCGCGCTGGGGGTGCTGTACGCGGCGATCCCGGTGGGGGCGGTGCTGGGCGGTCTGGCGTCGGGCACGTTCTCGCGGGCGCGGCGGCATGGGCTGCTGGTGATTGCGAGTGTGATCGCCTGGGGGTTGGCGATCATGGGGTTCGGGTTGAGCGGGAGTCTGTGGGTGGCGCTTGCGTTCCTGGTGGCGGCCGGGGTCGCGGACATGGTGTCGATGGTGTTCCGCGGGGCGATCCTGCTGTCTGCGGCGACGGATGAGATGCGGGGGCGGATGCAGGGGGTGTTCACGGTGGTGGTGGCCGGTGGGCCGCGGCTGGCGGACGCGCTGCACGGGGCGGGGGGTTCGGCGTTCGGGCCGCGTACGGCGATCGCGGTCGGCGGGGGTCTGGTGGTGGTGCTGTCGCTGGCCCTGGCAGCGGCGCCGACGCTGCGCCGCTACCGGGCCTGACGGCGCCTGCGGATCAGGCGGGGATGGCGTGGAGGAGCCGTTCCCATTCGGGGTACTTGGCGAGCTTCGCGGTGTGGAGGGCGGCGACGCGCGTGGCGGCGTCGGGGTCGGGGTCGTCGGTGAAACGGACGGCGGCGAGGCGGGCGAGGCGCGGGAGGATCGTCCAGTCGCCCTCGATGTGCGCGGGGTCGTGGAGGTAGCGCTCCAGGGCGTCGAGGTCCTGGAGGGAGGCGCTGTAGGCGTGGGTGAAGCCCTCGGCGGGGTCGCCGATGTCGCGGCCGACGGTGCCGAAGGCGACGGATTCGACGGAGGCGGTGCGCCGCATGAGGGCGAGTACCTCGGCCCGTTCCTCCTCGGTCGTCTCGTCCTTGAAGGTGAAGCGGAGGACGTTGGTGATCATGGTGGCCTCTCGGGACGCTCGCACGAATGAACCAGTGAGTTCAAATTAATGCACTGGTTGGTTGAGGCGCAACGAGGGGTCCGGTGGCGCGGGCGCCGGTGCAGGAGGCGCCCGCGCCACCGGGGTCATGCCGGGCGTACGGCGGCCCGGCGGGGGTGGGTCACGGCATCAGCACGGAGTCGATCAGGTAGACCGTGGCGTTGGCCGTGCGGACGTTGCCGCAGACCACGGAGGCGTCGCCGTTCACGGTGAAGGACTCCCCCGAGCCCGAGGTCGTCAGCGTGCCGCCCTGGAGGGTCTCGAAGCTGCCGTCCGCCAGGTCCTCGGGCGCCAGGCGCTCTCCGACGACGTGGTACGTGAGCACGTCGGTGAGGGCGTCCTGGTCGGCGAGCAGGGCGGTGAGGTCGGCCTCGGGGATCTGGGCGAACGCGTCGTCGACCGGCGCGAAGACGGTGAGGGCCTCGGCGTTGTTGAGGGTGTCGCCCAGTCCGGCGGCGGTGACGGCGGCCACCAGCGTGGTCAGCTCGGGGTTGTTGCCCGCGGCGGTGGCGACGGGGTCCTGCGCCATGCCGTCGAAGCTGCCCGCGCCGTCGGCGGGGACGCCCGCGCAGGCCGGGCCGAACGGGGCGGACGCGTCGGACATGCCGCCGTCACCGGGGTCCTCCGAGGGCTGCTCCTCGTTGCCCTGCTCCTGGGCGCTGCTGCTGTCGGAGGACTCGGCGGCGGAGTCGTCGCCGTCGGAGGAACAGGCGGCCAGGCCGAGGGGCAGGACGGCCGCGGCGACGAGGGCGAGGGTGGTGCGGCGCATGCGGTTGATGTTCACGGGGTTCTCCTGGAGAGCGTTGCGTGTGGGGGTGGGTCTGCCGAAGGTGTCCAGGCGCTGGACGGGGGGTCAGGTCACGTCGACCACCACCGAGTGCCATCCGGTCGCGCCGCCGGGGATGGGGTCGGAGCGTTCGGCGGTCTGTGTCTGCCCGGTGCGGTCGGTGGCGCGGACCTCGATGCGGTGCCTGCCGGGACGTGCGGGCCAGTCCCAGCGCCACTGGCGCCAGGTGTCCGCGGTGTCCTCCTCGGCGAGCAGGGCGTCCTGCCAGGGGCCGTCGTCGACGCGGACCTCGACCCGGTCGATGCCGGTGTGCTGGGCCCAGGCGACTCCGGCGACGGGGACGGTGCCCGCGGCGAGGCCGTCGAAGCCGCGGGGGGTGTCGATGCGGGCCTGGGTCCTGATGGGGGCCTGCGCGGCCCAGTCGCGGCGGACCCAGTAGGCGTCGAAGCCGGCGAAGGTGGTGAGTTCGATGTCCTCGATCCATTTGCACGCGGAGACGTAGCCGTAGAGGCCGGGGACGACCATGCGGACGGGGAAGCCGTGCTCGAACGGGAGGGGTTCGCCGTTCATGCCGACCGCGAGGAGGGCGTCGCGGCCGTCCATCACGGCCTCGACGGGTGTGCCCAGGGTCATGCCGTCCACGGAGCGGGCGACGAGCTGGTCGGCGCGGCCTCCGGCGGAGGGCGGGCGGACGCCGGCCTCGCGCAGGACGTCGGCCAGGGGTACGCCGATCCAGCGGGCGTTTCCGGCGTAGGGGCCGCCGACGGGGTTGGAGACGCAGGTGAGCGTGATGTTCCGCTCGATCAGGTCGCGGGCCAGGAGGTCGTCGAAGGAGAGGCTGAGGGGCCGGGTGACGCCGGTGCCGTGGAGGGTGAGGCGCCAGGTGCGGGCGTTCACCCTGGGGACGGTGAGCGCAGTGTCGATGCGGTAGAAGTCGCTGTTGGGCGTCAGGTAAGGGGTGATGCCGGGGATGTCCAGGCTGGCGCCGCGTGGTGACGGGGTGACGGGCGATGCGGGGGCGGGGATACGGATCGCGTCCCGGGCGGCGGCGGCCTCGGTGCGGCCCGCCGCGTTGATGCGGGCGGCGAGGGTGCCGGAGGCGGCGGACACGGCGGCGACGGAGGTAGCGGCAAGGACGAAGCGGCGCCGGTCGAACGGCGGGGGCGCGCCGGGCGGGAGCTCGGGGTGGGGCCCCGGTGCGGGGTGGTGCCGGGCGGGGAGTTGCCCGGCCAGCGCGTACAGGACAGCCGCGCCGGTCACCGCGCCGAGGAGCGAGGGCACGGCGTCGAACCGTCCGGCGTCCGGGCGTCCCGCGGCGGCGACGGCTCCCACCGCGCCGACGAGCAGGACACCCGCCGCCGCCGGCCGGCGCAAGCGTGTCGCCAGCAGGCCGAGCGCCAGGGCCGCCAGGACGAGCACCGCGAGGATGCCGAGGCGCAGGACGAGCTTGTCGTCGGTGCCGAAGGTGCGGATGGCCCAGTCCTTGACGGGGGCCGGGGTGCGGTCCACTACGGCCCCGCCGAGCGCGGTGACCGGCCCGGCCTCGCGGCGTACGAGGGAGGCGGTCAGCTCGGCGGCGGCGAGGGCGGCGCCTGCCGCGAGGAGGCCGGACAGCGCGCCGGGGACGGCTACGCGGCCCGCCGGTCGCCGCCGGTCCCCGTCGCGCGGGGCGCCGTTGCCGCTGTCGTTGCCTGCCATGCCCGTACTTCGGGGCGGGGCGGGCGGTGGATGGGTGTGACTTCGGGTGAATTCCGCGCGAGGGGTGGCGGACGTGACGACGCCGCCGACCGCTCGGGTGCGGTCGGCGGCGCGGAGGGGGCGCGGGTCAGGCGGCCGGGAACGCCATGACGGCCAGCGGGTCGCCGGTCGGCTGCCGGGAGCCGCCGTCGGGTTCGAGGGTGACGCCCATCCCGGACGCGCCGCCGACGGCGCCGTCCATGAGGACCGTCTCCCCCTCAGCCGCCGGGTCGAGCAGGCCTGCGGGCCGCATCCGGCCCCCGTCGTCGAACCACAGCTGGTACACCTGGCCGGGCGGCGGAGCGGCCAGCCCGGAGACGGCGAACGCCGCGCGGTCCGCCGAGGCGGACACGACGACGGTCGCGCTGCCGCCGCCGGGGAGGGCGCCGGTGGCCACCCGGGCGTCCGGCGCGGACATCACGCGGGACAGTTCGGCGGCGCGTGCCTCGACCCGTTCCGCCTGCGCGCGGGCGTCCCGCGCTGCCTGCCACTGCCAGACGGCGGTGCCGCCGAGCGCCGCAGCCGTCACACAGGCGGCCAGGGCGAGGGCGAGCGTGCGCCGGGGCCGTACGGCGCGCCGTACGGAGGTGTCGGCGGTGCGGTCGCCGCCGGGCGGGGGTTCCTGGCGGACGCTGCCGATCCGCCGCAGGACGGCCTCGCACATCGCCGGAGGCGGCGGCTCGGCGACCGCGGTGCCGAGCCGGGCGGCGGTCTCCAGCAGTTCGGCGACCTCGGCCGCGCAGGCGGGGCAGCGTGCGAGGTGGTCCTCGAACCGTTCGCGTTCTGCGGGCAGGACGGCGTCCAGCGCGTAGGCGCCGCCGAGGGTGTGCAGCTCGGCCTCGTCGTCACGCGTCGTTCCCCCGCCGCTCGTTCCGGCGCCCTTCATGACATCACCCCCAGGCAGTCGCGCAGTCGGATCAGGCCGTCCCGCATCCGTGTCTTGACGGTGCCGAGCGGCAGTTTGAGGAGGTCGGCGACCTCCCGGTGGGTGAGGCCCCGGTAGTAGGCGAGGGTGACGGACTGCCGCTGCCGTTCGGTGAGTCCGCCCATGCAGCGTTTGACCTGCTCGCGTTCGAGGCGGGCCTCGACCTGTTCGGTGACCTCGTCGAACGCCGGGGTGCGCTCCAGCAGGGCGGCGCGCTGCTCGCGGTCGCTGGCGGCCTGGGCGGACCGTACGCGATCGACGGCGCGGCGGTGCGCGAGGGTCATGATCCAGGCCATGGCGGAGCCGCGTTCCGGTCGGTACTGGGCGGCGCAGCGCCACACGTCGATCAGCACCTCCTGGGTCACCTCCTCGGACTGGGCGGGGTCGCGCAGCACCGACCTGACCAGTCCGAGGACGGGTCCGGCGACGCGGTCGTAGACCGTGGCGAACGCGTCCTGGTCGCCGCGCGCGACCTCGGCGAGCGACTCGGCGAGGCCGGTGGGGCCCTCGCCCTGCCGTGGGAGGCCGGTGAGGCGGGCGGAATCCCTCACCTGTCGTCTCCTTCGGCGGCCGGGGCGTGGCGGTTCGGCCGGGCGGCCGTGCGGGCGGGATCCATGCGACTTTCTCCGAACGACGGCGGTCATGGCGCACCGTGCGGTGGCCGTGCGGTATTCGCCGCCGGTGCCCGCGCGGATTGGTGCGGGCTGGGTTTTTTCACTGGCCGCCCGGTAGGTGTCCGGCTGTGGGGACATGGTCTCCTGCCGGGTTGTCCGCCGGGTGGGCGGGGTCGCATGGGTGTGCGTTCTTCCGCCAGGGGCTCCTGGGGGCCAGGCTGTTGGTCCGGTGTGGTGTCCACAGGGGAACGGGGTGGGTGCGGGTGGCGAGGCGGTCACGGCGGCGTGAGCGGGTGGCGGTGTGGGGTGCGGTGGGGATGTTGGCGCTGGTGCTGTGGCCGGGGGTCGGGCGGGCAGTGCTGGCGGCGGTGGTGCTGGTCGTGGTGGGGGGCGTCGGGTGGTGGGCGTGGCGGACGCATCGCGCGCTGCGGGAGCGGGACATGCGATGGCGGGCGGAGGACCGGGTGCTGGCGGCGAACAGGCGGCTGGCGGATGTGGACGGCCTGGACGGTGACTCGTTCGAGCGGTTGGTGGCCGCGCTGCTGCGGCGTGACGGGTGCGGGGATGTGGTCAAGGTGGGCAGGAGCGGGGACAACGGGCGGGATGTGACGGGGGTGCTGCCGGATGGGCGCTCCATGCTGGTGCAGTGCAAGCGGTTCGCGCCGCACCGGGCGGTCGGGGAGCGGGACATGCGGGACCTGCTGGGCACGCGGACGCACTTCCGCGCGGATGTGGCGGTCTTCGTCACCAACACCCGTTACACGCGGCCCGCGCTGGATTTCGCGGTGGCCAACGGCATCCTCGTCGTGCACCGCGATCTCTTCGCGTCCTGGCTGAACGGGGCGCCGTTCGCCTCGGTGGTGGGTGTGGGCGCGCGGGGGCAGGGCGACGGGCGGCATCTGGCGCGGTGGCGGCGCACGTACGGCGCCGCGCGCCCCCGGGCGGGGCGGCGGCGCGTGTCCTGAGTGATCCCGGCGGAGGGCGGACATGTCCCGGTGGGCCTGCCCCCTTGTCACCGGTGTGGGGCCCACCGGCCGTCCAGCGCGGCGGTGCCGGAGCCGTCGTGGCGCCGGACCGTACCGCGAGAGGCGGCACGAAGAGCGGGGCCGGCCGTCCGATCAGGAGATCCGGGTGCTGTCGCCAGGCGCGCGCCGCGCCTCCTGACGGTGCCGTGGACGGGCCGTCAGGGGGCGTGGGCGCGGCCGGGTCAGGGGGCGGACCACTTCTGCGCGGGGTTGCCCGAGCACCAGGCGATCTGGAGGGGGGTGCCGTTGGAGGCGTTGGCGTTGGCGACGTCCAGGCACATGTCGGCGGCGACGTTGACGATGTCCCCTGCGGTGCGTTCGATGCGCCAGTGCTGGCGCGTGTCGGACGGTGCGCAGGCGGCGAGGACGGCGCGGGTGCCGTCGGTGATGGCCCCGCCGGAGAGCGCCAGGCACTTGCCCGCGATGCGGAGCGTGCCGTCGGAGGCGACCATCCACTGCTGGTTGGCGGAGTTGGAGCAGTCGCCGATGCGGCTGCCGGTGCCCGCGGCGCTGCCGGGTACCTCGGCGCACTTGCCCGCGAGGCCGATGATGTGGCCGGTCGTGCCGGTGACGGCGGGCGGGGCGGGCGGCGGGGCCGGGTCGTTGCGGGGGGCGGGGTCGTCGGGCTCGTCGTCCTCCTCCGGCTCCTCCTCGCGAGTGTCCGCGCCACCGGAGCCGTCGTCCTGGGCGGCGGGCGGGGCGGGCGGCGGGGCCGGGTCGGGGGCCGCCGCGTCCCGTTCGTCGGACTCCGCCGGCTCGTCCCGTTCCGCGGGCTCGTCGGCGGGCTCGGGCTCCGGCTCGGGAGTGGTGGGATCGGCCTCCGGCGAGGCCGGGGCCGGTGGCGCGGCGCCGGGCCCGCCCGCCGTGCCGTCGGGGACGGTGCCGGTGGCGACGGGTGCCGTGTCGTCGGGGCCCAGGAGGCGGGCGGTCACGGTGGCGGCGCCTGCGACCGTGGCGGTGACCAGGGCGGTCGCGCACAGGGTCGTCCAGACGCGGCGGCCGGGCCGCAGGCCGGTGGGTGGCCGGGCGGGCTTACGGGCGAAAGTCGTGGAAAAACGTTCCTCGGACACCGGGCTCCTCTGCTCGCGGGGAGGGGGCTGGGGTGTGCGAGGTAGAGGGTATGCGCTGCGGGCGCCGCGCGCCGCCCCGCCCCCGGGAAGGCGCGGAACGTGCCGGGTGCCCGGCCGCCGGCGGCGGCCGGGCACCCGGGTGTCACGCGTCACGCCGGGAGGGCACCGTTCAACTGGGCAGGACCCAGCGCTGGTTGGCGCCGCCGTGGCAGGACCACAGATGCAGCCGTGTCCCGTCTGCCGAAGAGACTCCGTCGGCGTCCGCGCACCTGTTGCTCACCGGGTTCAGGAGCGCCCCGTCGGCCTGGGGCGTCCAGCGCTGGTCGGTGCCGCCGTCGCAGGTGAACAGCTGGATGGCGGAACCGTCGCCGGTGCCGGTCGCGGTCATGCACTTGCCCAGCGCGCGGATCGTCCCGTCACCGGGCAGCGTCCAGTTCTGGGCGCCCGTTCCGTTGCACGTCCACAGCTGGATGCGCGTGCCGTCCGCCGTGTTGGAGCCCGAGACGTCCACGCACTTCCCGTCGAGACCCGTGATCCGCCCCGTCACCGGGTTGGGCCCTGGGCCGCCGCCCAGTTCCTTGATGCGGATGTTGCGGAACGACGCGGTGTCGCCCGTGCCGTGGTTCTGGAGCCCGATGTGGCCCTGCTGGAGGCTGCGGGCCGGGTCGGTGTTGGTGAAGTCGTTGATCAGCCTGCCGTTGAGGTAGATCCGCAGGCGTTCGCCCTCGACGAGGAGTTCGTACGTGTTCCACTCGCCGGGCGGGTTGAGCGCGGCGTCGCGGGCGGCGAGGTCGGCCGACTGGAAGCCGTAGACGGAGCCGGTGGTGCGGTCGGCGGCGTCAGTGGCGTCGATCTGGATCTCGTAGCCGTTGTCGACCGCCGACCACGGGTCGGACGACGGCGGGAAGCCGACGAAGACACCCGAGTTGTCGTCGCCGTCGAGCCGCCAGTCGAGCTTCAGCGAGTAGGACGTGAACTGCTGCGCCTGGTACCAGAGCATGCCCATGCCGCCCTGGGACGTCAGCGTGCCGTCGGACAGGGAGAACGACCCCGGGCCGGCCTGCGACCAGCCCGTGGTGGCCGAGCCGTCGAAGAGGCTGCGGTAGCCCGTCTCGGGGCGGCAGTCGGCCTCGGTGACCCCGGCGGCCCAGCGGATGCCGCCCAGCAGGTGGCGGGTGAACGCCGCCTCGCTGAACGACTCGGCCGTGTGGCCGCCGCCGGTGTAGAACGCGCGGCCGCCCTGGTAGTCCTTGCACCAGGCGATGGGGTGGTCCCCGCTCATGTTCCCGCCGGTGTAGCTCGATTCGTTGAGCGAGGCGAGGACGTGCGCGGTGGAGCGGGGGTTGGTGCGGTAGTTGTACCACTCGTCGGTGCGCTGCCAGGTCGTGCCGAGGTGCGCCGTGGCGTCGTGCGCACGGTCCTCGACCCGTACCTGCGCGGACTGGATGTGGGGGTGCGAGTGGAAGAGCGCGCCGGCCAGGCCGTCGTACCAGGGCCAGTCGTACTCGGTGTCGGCCGCCGCGTGGACGCCCACGTAGCCGCCGCCGTCGTTGATGTAGCCCTCGAACGCGGCCTGCTGCGCGCCGTTGAGGACGTCGCCCGTCGTGGACAGGAAGACGACCGCCTCGTACTGGGCGAGGTTGCCGCTCGTGAAGGCGTTCGCGTCCTCGGTCGCGGTGACGGTGAAGTTGTTCGCCGCGCCGAGCTGGTTGATCGCGGTGATGCCCTCGTCGATCGAGTCGTGCCGGAAACCGGCCGTCTTGGAGAAGACGAGGACCTGGTAGGCGGGGTCGTCGGGCGCGGCGGTGGCGGACACCGCCGTGAGGGCGGGCAGCGCGGTCGCGCACAGCAGGGCTCCGGCCGCCATGCGGGCGAAGCGGGTCAGTGTTCGGCTCATGAGGGGAGGACCCATCTCTGGTTGGCGCCGCCGTGGCAGGACCACAGGTGGAGGCGTGTCCCGTCGGCCGAGGAGACTCCGTCGGCGTCGGCGCACTTGTCGGAGGTCGGGTTGAGCAGCGCCCCGTCGGCCTGGGGCGTCCAGCGCTGGTCGGTGCCGCCGTCGCAGGTGAACAGCTGGATGGCGGAGCCGTCGGCCGTGCCCGTGGCGGTCATGCACTTGCCGAGCGCGCGGATGGTGCCGTCACCGGGCAGCGTCCAGTTCTGGGCGCCGGTCCCGTTGCACGTCCACAGCTGGATGCGCGTGCCGTCCGCGGTGTTCGAGCCGGAGACGTCCACGCACTTCCCGTCGAGACCCGTGATCCGCCCCGTGGCCGGGTCGGGGCCGGTACCGCCGCCGGTGGTCAGGGTGAAGTCGTCGAGGTCGAGGAGGGCGCCCTGGCCGGTGGGGCCGGTGAAGACGAGGTGGAGCGTGGTGGTCCCGGCAGGTGGATTGGTGATGGCGGTGCTCACGTTCTGGAAGACGTCCCAGCCGCCGGTCGGCGCGACGGCGACCGAGCCGAGCAGGGTGCCGGTGGGCGAGCCCGCGCGGACCTGTATCGTGCCGCCCGCGCCGCCGGAGGAGACGCGCGCGGTGAACCGGGTGACGTCGGAGAGCAGGTAGGGCTGGAAGGCGATCCAGTCCCCGTTGTCGACGAAGCCGACGGTCCTGCCGCCGTGCGCGGTGCCGTGGCTGGCGACCTCGACGCCCTGCGAGGAGGAGAAGTGCTCCGCCTGGCGCTGGCGGGTCTGGGTCTGCGCCTGGTCGTGGACGGTCAGGCCGCCGTTGTCGGTGTAGACGGCGTCGAAGACCCCGAAGATGTTGGCGTTCGGGTCGTGTTCGCCGTCCGCGAGGGTCTGGAGCGTGCCGGAGCAGCCGGTGGCGGACGTCTGCGGGTGGCCGTGGCTGTCGTGGCCGAGGATGAAGTTGACCGTGACGCGCGAGCAGTCGATCGTGCCGTCCTCGGGGTCGCTGACGACCACCCGGAAGGGCACGGCGTCGCCGAAGTCGACGAGCTGTCCCTCGGCGGGCAGTTCGAGGCGTACGGTCGGTGCCGTGTTGCCCACCGAGATCTGGACGGACGCGGTGCCGGTGGCGCCGGTCGAGTCGCGGACGGTGAGGGTGGCGGTGTAGTTGCCGTTCTGGTTGTACGTCTTGCTCGGGTTGGCGGCGGTGGAGCTGGTGCCGTCGCCGAAGTTCCACGCGTACGTGATCGGGTCGCCGTCCGGGTCGTTGCTCCCGGCCGAGGAGAACTGCACGGTCAGCGGGGCGGGGCCCGAGGTGCGGTCGGCCGATGCCTGGGCGACCGGGGAGCGCCCGTTGGTCACGTTCTCGATGCGGTAGACGCCGCTGTTGGCGTCGCCGTTGAACCAGCCGGTGCCGTAGTCGAGGACGTAGAGCGCGCCGTCGGGGCCGAAGGCGGCGTCCATGACCTGGGTGCCGGTCCAGGGGAACGCGTTGATGGCGCCCGCCGCGCCGTTGGCCTGGATGTCGATGTTCTTGATCCAGCGGCGGCCGAACTCCAGGGCGAAGAAGTCGCCGTCGAACTCGGCGGGGAACTTGACGGCCGACTGGAGGTTCGGGTCGTAGTTGTAGACCGGGCCGGCCATGGGCGACTCGGAGCCGCCGCCGAACGCGGGGACGGAGTTGCCGTCGTACGGTATCCAGGCCGCGCGCGCAGGGGGCAGGGTGGTCTGGCCGGTGTTGTTCGGCGAGTTGTTCACGGGGGCGGCGCAGTTGAAGGCGCTGCCCGACGTGTTGTCGGCGAAGTTGAAGTCGACGTACGGCTGGTTGTCGCCGACGCAGTAGGGCCAGCCGTAGTTGCCCGCGCTGGTGATCCGGTTGAACTCGACGAGTCCGGCCGGGCCGCGCGACGAGGACGCGGTGCCCGCGTCGGGGCCGTAGTCGCCGACGTAGACGACGCCGGTCCGCTTGTCGACGCTGATGCGGAACGGGTTGCGGAAGCCCATGGCGTAGATCTCGGGCCGGGTGCCCGGCGTGCCGGGGGCGAAGAGGTTGCCTGACGGGATGGAGTACGTCCCGTTGGGGTTGACCTTGATGCGCAGGACCTTGCCGCGCAGGTCGTTGGTGTTGCCCGCCGAGCGCTGGGCGTCGAACGCGGGGTTGCGGTTGGTGCGTTCGTCGATGGGCGTGTACCCGTCGGAGGCGAAGGGGTTCGAGTCGTCGCCGGTGGACAGGTAGAGGTTGCCCTGGGCGTCGAAGTCGATGTCGCCGCCGACGTGGCAGCACTGGCCGCGGTTGGCGGCCACGTCGAGGATGCGGACCTCGCTGGCGAGGTCGAGCGTGTTGCTCGTGGTGAGGGTGAAGCGGGAGAGGCGGTTGACGCCGTTGAACGGTGCGAACGCCGCCGCGTCGCCCTCGCTCGGCGCGTCGCCGGCGGGGGTGTCGAGCGGGGGCGCGTAGTAGAGGAAGATGTGCCGGTTGGTGGCGAAGTTGGGATCGACTCCGACGCCCTGGAGGCCTTCCTCGTCGTGGGAGTAGACGGGGACGCGGCCGGCGACGCTGGTGTTGCCGTTGGCGTCGGTGATGCGGAGCGTGCCGTCGCGCGAGGTGTGGAGCACCGAGCGGTTGGGCAGCACGGCGAGCGTCATCGGCTCGCCGGTCTCGGCGACGCCCCTGGCGAGCGTCACCTGCTGGAATTCGGCAGCCGCTTCGATGGGCGCGGCCGGGGCCGGGTCCGCGGTGGCGGTGGACGGGGCGATGACCGTGAGGGCGCCCGCCATGGCGAGCACCGACCCTGTCAACGCGGCGAAGAACCTTCTGAATCTCCTGTGCACGTGCGTCCTCCGTGGACAACGGGGGGCATGGGAACGAGCAGTGGCACAGGCGCGCGCCGTCGCGCCGGGGCATGCGGGAACCGTCGGACGGGAGGGGTGGCTCCGCAGGCCAGAGGTGATGGGCACCGGCAGGCAAGACCGGGGCTCACAGGGAAGGTAACGACTAAGCACGTCGCTGGATAGTCCTCCCGCGCGCCGGAATCCGGTGTGCCCGCGGGGCGGCCGGAACCGGTACCGTCACCCCGCCGTCTCGTTGTCCGGTCGTGCGGGGAACGGCGGGGTCCTGGGGGCAGGATGTGCCCACGGGCGTTGCGGATCGGAGAAGGTGGGCGGATGGGCGTTCCTGACGGTGGCGGGCTGCCGGACCTGCCGGATGTGGGGACGTACGTCGTGGACGAGCGGGGCCACATCGTGCGGGTCTCCCGGCGGGCGGCGGAGCTGCTGGGCCGGGCGCCGGAGGAACTGGTGGGGCGGGACGCGCACGACCTGCTGCACCGTGACAGCCAGGGGCGGACGCTGCCGCGGGCGCGGTGCCCGATGCTGCGGGCGTTCCTCGGCGGGCGGACGGCGCGGGGCGACCTGGAGTGGTTCGAACGCGGGGACGGCTCGCCGCTGGCGACGTCGTGGCTCGTCACGCCCTGCGGCCTGGGCGACGGCCGTACGGGGGCGCTGGTGCTGCTGCACCGGTCGCCGTCCGCCGCGGCCGGCGGCTGGGAGGCGGCGGGGACGGCCGCGCCGCTGTCGGAGCTGGACCGGCTCGCGCTGCTGGCGGAGACGACGACCCGGCTGACCTCGACGCTGGACACCGAGGAGGCGCTGCGGCGGCTGGAGCGGCTGGTCGTGCCGCGGCTGGCGGACTGGGCGGTGGTGGACCTGATCACCGAGGAGGACGAGGTGTGGCGGACGGCGGTCGTCGGGCACGAGGGCGGCGCGCTGGTGCGGCGGGAGGATCTGGAGGGTCCGCTGCCGCCGGTGGTGCCCGACTCGCCGATGCCGCTGTCCCGTGCCCTGCGGGGGGCGGCGTCGGCCCTGACCGGCCCGGACGCGTACGAGGTGGCGCCCGACTCGGGGGTGGCGGTCGTCCAGCGGGCGCTGTTCCGTGCGACGGGCATGCACTCGGCGGCGATCGCGCCGATCCGGGGGCTGCGGGAGGTGCTGGGGGCGCTGACGCTGGGGCGGTCGGCGCAGCCCGTGGCGTTCGGGGCGGCGGAGCTGTCGCTGCTCGACGACATCGCGAGGCGTGCCGGGCTCGCGCTGGACAACGCGCGGCTGTACCAGCGGCAGCGGCGGGTCGCCGAGACGATGCAGCGGCATCTGCTGCCGCAGCTGCCCGGCGTGCCCGGTCTGGAGATGACGGCGCGGTACGTGCCGGCGCCGCAGGCGTCGCAGGTGGGCGGCGACTGGTACGACGCGTTCGTCCTGCCCGACGGGGCGACGGCGCTGGTGATCGGTGACGTGGTGGGGCACGACCTCGACGCGGCGGCGGGGATGGCGCAGATCCGGAACATGCTGCGCGCGTACGCCTGGTCCGAGGGGGAGCCGCCGGGCGCGGTGGTGGACCGGCTGGACCGGGCGGTCCCGCACATCGCGGAGGCGTCGGTGGCGACGCTGGTCCTCGGCCGCGCCGAGCCGCTGGACGGCGGGGGCTGGCGGCTGCGGTGGGTGAACGCGGGGCATCCGCCGCCGCTGCTGGTGACGCACGACGGGAAGACCCGTTTCCTCGACGAGGGGCACAGTCCGCTGCTGGGCACGGGCCTGGTGCCGGGCCGCTCGGACGCGGTGGCCGCGCTGCCGCCGCTCTCGACGCTGGTGCTGTACACGGACGGGCTGGTGGAGTCGCCGGGCCACTCGATCGACGAGGGGCTGCTGCGGCTGCGGCAGCACGCAGCGGCGCTGGCGCGGCGGCCGCTGGGCGCGTTCTGCGATCTGCTGCTGGCGCGGGTGCGTCCGTCCGACAACGACGACGACGTGGCGGTGCTGGCGCTGCGCATCCCGGACGGCGGCTGAGGCGGGGCCCGGCGGGCATTCGCCCGTGGGGGAAAGCACGGGGCTTGGCGCGGGTGTTCGGGAATGGGCGGGCGGGAAGTCCGGAATGTTGCCGCGCATTGCGGTCGCGTGGCAGGTTCGTGGATTTTCCCTGATTTCCTTTTCCGGCTCACGGCGCGCTGCCTAGGCTCCGGGAGCAGAGCGAGGGAAAAGGGGCGCACATGGCCGTCACGGACGAATTCCTGGAGCACAACGCCTCGTACGCGGCGGGCTTCGAAGGCCCGCTGCCGCTGCCGCCCGCGCGGCGCGTCGCGGTCGTGGCCTGCATGGACGCGCGGCTGAACCCGTACGGCGCCCTCGGGCTGCGGGAGGGTGACGCGCATGTCATCAGGAACGCCGGCGGCGTGGTGACGGACGACGTGATCCGTTCACTGGCCATCAGTCAACGGCTGCTCGGCACACGGGAGATCGTGCTCGTCCACCACACCGACTGCGGCATGGTGACCTTCACCGACGACGCGTTCAGGCAGGGGATCGAGAACGAGACGGGGCTGCGTCCGCCCTGGGCGGCGGAGGCATTTCCCGACGCCGAGGAGGACGTGCGGCAGTCGTTGCGCCGTATCGCGGCGAGTCCTTTCGTGCCGCACAAGGAATCCGTGCGCGGCTTCGTCCTCGACGTGTCCACCGGGCGGCTGGGCGAGGTCGTCTGAGTCCCCGCGTCCGCCGCCGCTCCCCCGCATCCCCCACACCCGCACACCCGCACACCCGCACACCCGCACCGAGACTCCCGAGGAACCCGCATGAGCCAGCCCGTCGACGCCGTGACCGGCGGACACACCCCGCAGGACGACGACCGGCCCGAGCCGTCGGCCGCCTGGTCGTTCGAGACCCGCCAGATCCACGCCGGGGCCGAGCCCGACCCGGCGACCGGCGCCCGCGCGGTCCCGATCTACCAGACGACGTCGTTCGCCTTCCGGGACACGCAGCACGCCGCCGACCTGTTCTCGCTCGCCGAGCCGGGCAACATCTACACCCGCATCCACAACCCGACCCAGGACGTGCTGGAGCAGCGCGTCGCGTCGCTGGAGGGCGGTGTCGCGGCCGTCGCGGTCGCGTCGGGGCAGGCCGCCGAGACCCTCGCGATCCTGACGCTGGCCGGGGCGGGCGACCACGTGGTGTCGAGCGCGTCGCTCTACGGCGGCACGTACAACCTGTTCCGCCACACGCTGCCGCGCTTCGGGATCGAGGTGTCCTTCGTCGAGGACCCGGACGACACGGAGGCGTGGCGCGCGGCGGCGCGGCCGAACACCAAGGCGTTCTTCGCCGAGTCGCTCGGCAACCCGCGCGGCAACGTCCTGGACGTCGCGGCCGTCGCCGGCGCGGCGCACGAGGCGGGCGTGCCGCTGGTCGTGGACAACACGGTGCCCACGCCGTACCTGTTGCGGCCCCTCGACCACGGCGCGGACGTGGTGGTGCACTCGGCGACGAAGTTCCTCGGCGGGCACGGCACGACGATCGGCGGCGTCGTGGTGGACGGCGGCACGTTCGACTTCGGCGCGCACGCGGAGCGCTTCCCCGACTTCAACGAGCCCGACCCCAGCTACCACGGCCTCCAATACTGGCCCGCGCTGGGCCCGAGCGCGTACGCGGTGAAGCTCCGCGTGCAGCTGCTGCGCGACCTCGGCCCCGCCATCGCGCCGCACTCCGCGTTCCTGCTGCTCCAGGGCGTGGAGACGCTGAGCCTGCGCGTGGACCGGCACTCGTCGAACGCGCTGGCGCTCGCCCGCTGGCTGGAGCAGCGCGACGAGGTGGCGGCCGTCCACTACCCGGGCCTGGAGTCGAGCCGCTGGCACGCGGCGGCGCAGCGGTACCTGCCGCGCGGCGCGGGGGCGGTCGTCGCGTTCGAGCTGCGCGACGGCGTGGAGGCGGGCAAGCGGTTCGTGGACGGCGTGAGCCTGTTCAGCCACCTCGCGAACATCGGCGACGTCCGCAGCCTGATCATCCACCCGGCGTCCACGACGCACAGTCAGCTGGACGAGGAGCAGCTCGCCGCGACCGGCACGTCGCCCGGCCTCGTCCGGCTGTCGGTGGGGCTTGAGCACGTGGACGACCTGGTCGCCGACCTGGAGAGCGGCTTCCGCGCGGCGAAGGGCGCGTCCTGAACACGGCGGCCGACACCGTCCTCCCGCCGGTCACCGGGGCCTGGCGGGAGGGCGACCCGGTGGGCGCGCGCCGCTTCGCGCGGCTGGGCCCGCTGCGCCCCGAGCGCGGCGGCGAA
This sequence comes from Streptomyces sp. MS19, assembly GCF_047200595.1. Taxonomy (NCBI): domain Bacteria; kingdom Bacillati; phylum Actinomycetota; class Actinomycetes; order Kitasatosporales; family Streptomycetaceae; genus Streptomyces; species Streptomyces sp. MS19. The sequence continues at coordinate 17,826 of NZ_JBJZOH010000026.1, forward strand.
CTGCCGGACGTGACCCTGGCGTACGAGACGTGGGGCCGTCCGGCGCCCGACGGGTCGAACGCGGTGCTCGTCCTGCACGCGCTCACCGGCGACAGCCACGCCGCAGGTCCCGCCGGTCCCGGGCATCCGACGGCGGGCTGGTGGGACGGGCTGATCGGGCCGGGTCGCCCGCTGGACACGGACCGCTGGTTCGTGGTCGCGCCGAACGTCCTGGGCGGCTGCCAGGGCAGCACGGGCCCCGCGTCGCCGGGCCCCGGCGGGCGGCCGTGGGGCGGCGCGTTCCCGCTGCTGACGCCGCGTGACCAGGTGGCGGCCGAGGCGCTGCTCGCGGACGTACTGGGCGTCGGCCGGTGGGCCGCCGTGATCGGCGGCTCGATGGGCGGCATGCGGGCGCTTGAGTGGGCGGTGACGCACCCGGGACGTGTCGGGTCGCTGTTCCTCCTGGCCTGCTCGGCGGCCGCGTCCGCCGAGCAGATCGCCTGGTCGGACGCGCAGATCCAGGCCGTGCGGAACGACCCCGGCTGGCGCGGCGGGCACTACCACGACGCCCCGCCGGGCCGGGGGCCGCACCTCGGCCTGGGGCTGGCCCGGCGGATCGCGCACGTCACGTACCGCAGCGAGCCGGAGCTGGCGGCGCGCTTCGGGCGCGCCGGGCACGACGGCAGGTTCGACGTGCAGGACTACCTGGACCACCACGCGGAGAAGCTGGTGCGCCGCTTCGACGCGGCCAGCTATGTGGTGCTCAGCGACGCGATGAACGCGCACGACATCGGCCGCGACCGGGGCGGCGTCGCGGCGGCGCTGCGCCGGGTGCGGGCGGCGACGCTGGTCGCGGCCGTGGACTCCGACCGGCTGTACCCGCCGTCGCAGCAGGCGGAGCTGGCGGGCGGCATCGCGGGGGCGGACGGGCTGCGGGTGATCAGGTCGGCGCGGGGGCACGACGGGTTCCTGGCGGAGACGGAGCAGGTCGGGGCGCTGCTGCGCGAGCTGCTGGCCTGACGCGGACGGCGGCGCCCCGGCTGCCGCCGCCGGGTGCCCCGGTTAGCGTCGTCGCAGGACGCCCGCAGCGAAGGGAGCACGCGGATGGAACGCCGTGCCGACTGGCCCGTGCCCGCCGAGGGGCTGGTGCTGACGCATTTCCTGACGGTGAGGGACGTGGCCGTCTCGCGCCGCTTCTACGCCGAGGTGCTCGGCGGCGAGGTGGTGCTGGACGAGAACCCGTGCATCGTGAAGGTCGCCAACGGGTGGCTCATCATGAACCCGGGCGGCGGGCCGACGCCGGACAAGCCGGGGATCACGCTGCGGGCGCCGAAGGAGGGCGACCCGGTGTCGTCGTTCCTCAACGTGCGGGTCGCGGACATCGCGGCGTTCCACGCGCACGCGGTGGCGCACGGCGCGGAGTTCGTGACGGAGCCGCTGGACCGGAAGGCGGAGATCCGCTGCTACTTCCGGGACCCGGACGGCTACCTGATCGAGGTCGGCCAGGCCACCGGCATGCTGGAGGGACTCTTCGCCGACACGCCGGGCCGGTCGGGCTGAGGTGGGGGCGTTCAGCGGAGGGTGAGGACGTTGCCGGTGATCAGCTCCGCCTCGTCCGACGCGAGGTGGGCGATGGTCTTCGCGACCTGTTCAGGGGTGGCGACGTGGAAGAGCGTGGGGCTCTGCGCGACGAAGCGGCGTACCTCGTCGGTGACCCAGCCGGTGTCGGTGACGGGCGGGTGGACCACGTTGGCCGTGATGCCGAGACCGGCCAGTTCGGCGGCGGCGGAGAGCGTGTAGTCGGTCTGGGCGGCCTTCGCGGCGCCGTAGGACACCTCGCTCGGGAAGCCGAGCGCGCCGCCCGAGGTGAGGCCCACGACGCGTCCCCAGTCCGCGCCGCGGGCGCGGTGGCGCCGTGCGAGTTCCCCGATCAGCAGGGCGGGGGCGAGGGCGTCGACGGCGAACTGCCGCTGGAACGTCTCGGGGCTCACGGGGCGCATCGGCCGTCCGAAGCGGTCGGCGGACTCCGGGGTGAAGGTGTCCTGGACCCAACCGGAGGCGTTGTTGACCAGGATGTCCACCGGCCCGAGGTGTTCCTCGGCGAAGTCGAAGAGCGCGGCGGGCGCCGTCGTGTCGGCGAGGTCGGCCGCGTACGCCGCCGCCTGTCCGCCCGCCCGGCGGATCTCCCCGGCGGTGTCCTCCCCGGTGGGGCCGCCGTCGGGGCCCGGGTCGAGGTAGGCGCACAGGACGGCGGCGCCGCGGGCGGCCAGTTCGCGCGCCGTGGCGGCGCCGATGCCGTGGTTCGCGCCGGTCACGAGGGCGACGCGGCGTGCGGAGGAAGCGGTGTGCATGGGGCGGGATTCTCACACGGCGCGGCGCCCTCGGGGAACCGGATTACGGGGGCGACCGGCCGGGTGCACGGCGTCCGGAGGAGCCGTGCATGATGGCCGGGGAACTGATGTGCGGGTGCGGGGGTGGGGGCGGGCGTGGAGATCCGGCTGCTGGGGACCGGCTCGGCCGACGGATGGCCCAACCCCTGGTGCGTGTGCCGCTCGTGCGCCTGGGCGCGGGAGACTCCCGGTGCCGAGCGCGGGCAGACGAGCGTGCTGGTCGACGGCACGCTGCTGATCGACACGGGCAGTGCGCGCCGGGCGCGCGTGCCGCTGCACGAGGTGCGGACCGTCCTGTTCACGCACGCGCATCCGGACCACGCCGATCCGCAGCCGCTGCTGTGGCGGCAGTACGCGCAGGCGCGCCGGGAGGTGGCGGAGCCGCTGGAGGTGGCCGGGCCGCCCGCGGCGCTCGACCTGTGCCGTGACTGGGTGGCGCCCGGGGCGCCCGTCACGTGGACGCCGCTGCTGGCGGGGGACACAGTGCGGCTGGCGAGCGGCCACCGGGTGCGCGCGTTCGCCGCCGACCACTGGCGCGGCGACCCGTACGTCGGCCCGGCGCTGCTGTATTCGGTGGACGACCGCCTGCTCGCCGCCTGGGACACCGGGCCGCGGCTGCCTGAAGTGGCGCACGCGCCTTACGACTTCGTGCTGCTCGACTGCAACGACGGGCTGCGGCGCGGCGACGGGCAGCACCACGACCTGGCGGCGTTCGCGCGGACGGTCGCGGCGCTGCGGGAACGGGGGGCGGTCGGCGCGCGTACGCAGGTCGTCGCCGTGGCGCTCGGCTGCGCCAACCCGCCGGGGCCGGAGCTGGACGCGATCCTCGCCCGGGTGGGGGCGGCGGCGCCGTTCGACGGGACGGTGCTCGTCCCGGGCAGCGGGGTGCGGTGAACGCTGAGCGGGGCCGCCCGGCGCGTGGCCGGGCGGCCCCTGGCGGGCGGCGTCAGCCCAGCAGGCCGGGGCGCTTCCACTCCTCGCCGAGCACGTTCTGCGCGAGGAAGGCGAAGACGGTCTCGTACCAGACCGTGGCGTGGTTGGGCGTCAGGACCCAGTGGTTCTCGTCGGGGAAGTAGAGGAACTTGTGCGGGCTGGTGCCGTCCGCGCGGCCGTCCTTGGCCTGGAGGTCGGCCCACAGGCGGAAGCCCTCGCCGACCGGGACGCGGTAGTCCTTGTCGCCGTGGATGACCAGCATCGGCGTGGTGATCTTGCCGATCCCGTGGTGCGGCGAGAACTCGTCGGCCATCTCGGGGGTGAACTCCTCCGCGAAGGCATACGCGTAGTCGCTGACGCGGATCGAGTGCTCCAGCGTCCACAGGGAGGCGTGGGTGACGATCGCGTCGAAGCGGTCGGTGTGGCCCGCGACCCAGTTGGCCATGTAGCCGCCGTACGAGCCGCCCATCGCCGCGGTGCGGTTGCCGTCGATGTCGGAGCGGCGCTCGGCCTCGTCGGTGAGGGACATCAGGTCGGTGTACGGGGTGCCGCCCCACTGGCCCCAGCCGCGGCGGATGAAGGCGTTGCCGTAGCCGGTGGACAGGGCGGGGTCGGGCTGGAGGACGGCGTAGCCGCGGGCGACGGCGAGCCACTGGTTCCAGCGCCAGGACCAGGCGTTGGTCGAGCCGAGCGGGCCGCCGTGGATCCAGAGCAGGAGCGGGGCGGGGTTGTCGGCGGAGGCGCCTTCGGGGAGGGACAGCCAGGCGCGCAGCGGGGTGCCGTCCTCGGCGGTGGTGGTGACCTCGGTCAGCCGGCCGGGCAGGGTGGCCGGGCGGCCCAGCGCGTCGGCCGGGCCGGGGAGGGGCTGGAACGGGCCGGGCGCGTCGAGCGGTACGCGGACGGGCGCGGGCGGGGCGTCCATGGCGGAGCGCACGGCGTAGACCCAGCGGCCGTCGGGCGACACGTGCGGGTCGCTGTAGGCGCCGTCGTCGGGTGTCAGCCGGGTGGTCTCGCCGGTCTCGGCGTCCACGCGCCACAGGGGCGAGCGGCCGTTGTCGTCGGCGGACAGCACGAGGGCCGAGCCGTCGGGGGTCCAGGCGGGGGTGTGGGGCCAGCGGTCCCACTCCTTGGTGAGGTGGCGTACGGGGCCGCCGTCCAGGGGGACGATGGCCAGCCACTCCTCGACGGCGACCTCGGGGTCGAGGCGGCTGGAGACGACGACGGCGACGCGTGTGCCGTCCGGGGAGATGCGGGGCGCGATCACCTCGCCGATCGCGGGATCGTCGAGGAGCGTCCTGCGCTCGCCCGTCGCCGTGTCGACGGCGACGAGGGTGAGGCGCTGGCGTCCGCCCTCCTCGGGGACCATCCAGGCGGCGGCGACGGTGCCGCCGTCGCGGGAGAGGTCCCAGCCGCCGTCGTCGTGGAGTGCGGCGCCGACGTGGCCGGTGAGGTCCTCGGGGGACGCGGGGGCGGCGTCCGGGGCGGCGTCGTCGGGGAGCCCGGTGGTGAGGAGGCGGGTGGTGGCGGGGCCGAGGTCGTGGTCCCACAGGCGCGTCTGCGTGGCCTCGTGCAGGATCGCGGTGACCTTGGCCTTCTTGCGTGCCTCGCGCAGCTCCGCGTCGTGGTCGGTGCCGGTGGCGGACGGCAGCAGTTCCGAGGCGATGACGACGGTGCCGGAGGCGCCGGCGAGGGCGGCCTTCACGCCGCCCGCGGGGGCGGCGACGAGCCGCGGGTCGCCGCCCGCGGCGGGCTGGGCCCACAGCGCGGGCGCGTCCTGGGGGTCGGAGTCGCCGGGGGCGGGGCGCGAGGAGACGAACAGCAGGTCGCCCGAGGGGGCGAAGACCGGGCCCGAGACGGCCTTGTCACCACGGGTCAGGCGCCGGGCGGGGCGTCCGCCCTCGGGGTCGATCTCCCACAGGGCCGGCACGAACCGGGCGCGTTCGCTGTCGAGCGTCGCGGCGGTGACGACGAGGCGGCTGCCGTCGGGCGACAGCGCCAGGCCGCCGACGCGCGGCAGGTCGGCGTAGGAGTCGAGGTCGTGGAAGGCGGTGCCGGGTGCGGCGTCCTGATCAGGGCTTTTCGTCATTCCGTCTTCTTATCACCCGGCACTGACGGGTTTCCATGCCGTTTCGCGGGCGTATTCCGCCGCGCGGTGGCGGCCCCGGTGGCGAGAACCGGCCACCCCGTGGCCGGTGCCGGACGGCGGCGGCGCGGACGGCCCGTACCATGGGCGGGCCGGTCTCCCCCGGTGCGGGCACCGCCCGCCGGGGCAGGGGCGCGGCGGCCGGTGCGGCACATCGCGCGGCGGGGGGCTCGTACGGGACATGCGGGCGGCCTTGCGCGGTGCCGGCTCCGGCGGACAGCAGAGGGACAGCCCCTCGGGGTCCGCGGTGGCGCGGACCGGCCGCACCGGAGAGGAACGAGACGTGCAGTCCCGACGGACGTCGCCCGACGTGCTGGCCCGGATGGACAGGCTGCTCGGGGAGGAACCGCCCGCGCGCAGCGGCGCCGTGTGGCGGCTGTCCGAGGGGGACCGGCAGCTGGACGCCAATGTCATCCGGCTCGCGCCGGGCACGGAGGTTCCCGCCCATGTCGAGCCGGACGTGGACGTCCTGCTGTACGTGGTCGGCGGCGACGGGCGGCTGCGGACGGACGAGGGCGCCGTGGACCTGTCGCCCGGCAGCCTCGTGGCGCTGCCCCGGGGAACGAGCCGTGCGCTGTCGGCGGGGGCGCAGGGCATGGCCCATCTGACCGTCCACCGCAGGCGGCAGGGGCTCAGCATCCGGCAGGGCCCGGCGCGGCCGGTGGGCGGCGTCCCGGCGGTGGCCGCGACCGGCTGCGCGGCCTGCGGGCGGCGGGTGCGGGAGGCGGACGCGCTGTACTGCGCCCGCTGCGGCGCGGCCCTGCCGCCCGGCTGACACGGGCGGCCAGGGACAGCCGGGCGGTCAGGACGGCGCGCCGCCGCCCTCCCGTTGCAGGACGGCCAGCAGCCGCTTCTCCGCCTCGTCGAGGTGGACGCGCATCGCGCGCGCGGCGGCCCGGCCGTCGCCCGCGGCGATCGCGTCGAGCACGTCGCGGTGCTCGGCGTACGTCTGCTCCTGGCCGCCGACGCGCAGCTGGAGCCGGTAGACGTGGGTGTGGGGCTGGAGGCGGGCGAGGGTCTCGCGGAGCAAGACGTTGCCGCCGGCCACCGCGACACGGTCGTGGAACCCGGCGTCGCACAGGGCGAAGTCGCGGTAGTGCGCGTACCGGCCGCCGTCGAACGGCTCCCGCGCGCCCTGCCACAGCTCGCGCAGGGCGGCGAGGTCGGCGTCGTCGCGGTGGCGCGCGGCGGCGGACGCGGCGGGCTCCTCCAGGTAGCGGCGCAGGTCGAAGAGTTCGGCGAGGCCGCGCGCGTCGAGCAGCGGGGTGGCGGTGAACCCGGCGAGCGCCCGTTTGGTGACAAGGCCCTCGCTCTCCAGCCGGGACAGGGCCTCGCGCACCGGCGTGGGCGACACGTCGAGGCGCCGCGCGACCTCGTCGATGTTGACCCGCTCGCCCGGCCGCAGGACCTGGTCCATCAGGAGGGAGCGGATCGCCTCGTAGGTGTGCTCGGCGAGGGCGCGCCGCCGCGGCATCGCGCCCGAGGCCCTGGCCCAGGGGTCGTCTGCCGCCCCGCCGGGGCCGGTGGGGTGGGTCATCGGCTGCTCCTCGGTCCGGCGCGGCCCCCGTCGGGCCGGGATCACGATCCTATAGGATTTTTCCGATCGGGTCGGCCGGACGGACCGGACCGGCAGGGAACGAGCCAGCGGGAGGGCCGCCATGCGCATCGAGTCGGTGCGGACCGTCGTCACGAGTCCGGGACGCAACTTCGTGACGCTGAGGATCACCACGTCCGACGGGATCACGGGCCTGGGCGACGCGACGCTCAACGGCCGCGAGCTGGCCGTCGCCGCCTATCTGACGGAGCACGTCGAGCCGCTGCTGACCGGCAGGGACGCCCGGCGCATCGAGGACACCTGGCAGTACCTCTACCGGGGCGCGTACTGGCGGCGCGGCCCCGTGACCATGGCCGCCATCGCCGCCGTGGACACCGCCCTGTGGGACATCAAGGCGCAGGCCGCCGGGATGCCGCTGTACGAGCTGCTCGGCGGCGCGTCACGGCGCGGCGCCCTCGCGTACGGCCACGCGTCGGGCCGGGACGTGCCCGAGCTGTTCGACTCGATACGCGCCCACCTCGACGCGGGCTACCGCGCCATCCGCGTCCAGACCGGCATCCCGGGCCTGGACTCGGTGTACGGCGTCGCCGCGTCGGCGGCCGGGGGCGGCGACCGGTACGACTACGAGCCCGCGCGGCGCACGGCGCTGCCGGTGGAGGAGGCCTGGGACACCCGCGCGTACCTGCGGCACGTCCCGTCCGTCTTCGAGGCGGTGCGCAACGAGTTCGGCCCGGAGCTGCCACTGCTGCACGACGGGCACCACCGCATGACGCCCGTCCAGGCCGCGAAGCTCGGCAAGGCCCTGGAGCCGTACGACCTGTTCTGGCTGGAGGACGCCACCCCGGGCGAGGACCCGACCGCGCTGCGGCTGATCCGGCAGCACACGACGACACCGCTGGCCATCGGCGAGGTCTTCAACTCGGTGCACGACTACACGCCGCTGCTCCAGGAGCGGCTGATCGACTACGTGCGCTCGGCCGTCACGCACACCGGCGGCGTCACGGCGATGAAGAAGCTGCTGGACATGGCGGCGGTGTACGGCGTGCGGTCCGGCATGCACGGCCCGACCGACATCTCGCCGGTCGGGCAGGCCGCCGCGCTCCATCTCGACCTGGCGGTGCACAACTTCGGCATCCAGGAGTACATGCGCCACTCCCCCGACACGCTGGAGGTGTTCCGCACGTCGTACACCTTCGAGGACGGCCTGCTGCACCCCTCGGACACCCCCGGGCTCGGCGTCACGCTGGACGAGGAGGCCGCGGCGCGCTTCCCGTACGCCCCGGCGTACCTCCCCGTGAACCGGCTGACGGACGGCACCGTGCACGACTGGTGAGGCGGGGTCAGCAGGCGCAGCCGATATCCCGGGCGGGGCGGCGGACGAGGCCGGTGGCCGTGCGGACGGGGAAGCCCTCGCGGACCCGGTACCCGTAGCCGCCCGTCATCTCCTTGACGGGGACGCCGAGCCGGGCGAACGCGGCGGCGGCGCGGGGCGCGCCAGGGGGACGGCCACCCGGCCGGTGCCGACGGCGGACTCCAGTGCGGGGCCGCCCGCGGCGAGTCCGGCCAGGCGGTCCACGGCCGGTCCCAGGGCCTCAGGCGCGAACATGCCGGTGCCGGGCGTGTCGTGGCCCCGGGCCACGCCGGCGCACGATGCCCGGAACGGCCCGCCGTGGCGAGGGATGTGTCTCAGACGACGGCGAGGGCGTCGATCTCCACGAGCATGGCCTCGTGCGGCAGGCCGACGAAGACGGTGGTGCGGCTCGGCAGGATGCCACTGGGGCAGTTCTCCTCGACGAACGCGCGGTACGCCTCGTTCATCGCCGCGAAGTGCGCGCGCTCGGTGAGGTAGACGCGGAACATGACGACGTCCTCGACGTCGGCGCCGCCCGCCAGGAGGACGGCGCGGACGTTCTCCAGCGTCCGGCGCGTCTGCGCGGCCACGTCGCCCGGGTGGAGGTACTCGCCGGTGGCCGGGTCCTGCGGGCCCTGGCCCGAGACCTGGAGCAGCGGCCCCTTCCTGACGCCCTGGGAGAACCCGTGCGCGGGTGCCGGCGCGCCCTCGGCGCGGATCTGCTCCTTGTCGGCCATCGCCGTACCTCTCTCCTGGTCAACGTCTGTGCGGCACCTACCCTATGGGGTGACGAGAGGGCGGTGACGGCATGGCCGATCTCCTGATCAGGGGCGCCACCGTGGTCGACGGTACGGGGGCGCCGGGCCGCGTCGCCGACGTGACGGTCACCGGGGGCATGATCGAGGACGTCGGCGGCCCGTTCCCGGCCGCGCGGCGGGTGGTCGACGCGGCGGGCCTGGTGCTGTGCCCCGGCTTCGTCGACATGCACGCGCACTCGGACCTGGGCCTGCTGACCGACCCAGGGCACCTGGCGAAGGTCAGCCAGGGCGTCACGTGCGAGGTGCTGGGGCAGGACGGGCTGTCGTACGCCCCGGCCGACGACCGCACCCTCCCGCAGATCCGGCGCGCCGTCGCCGGGTGGAACGGCGATCCGCCCGGCGTGGAGTGGGACTGGCGGAGCGTCGCGGGCTACCTGCGGCGGCTCGACGCGGGCATCGCCGTCAACGCCTGCTACCTCGTGCCGCAGGGCTCGGTGCGGATGCTCGCCATGGGCTGGGACGACCGGCCGCCTGCCCCGGCCGAGCTGGACAGGCAGCGCGAACTGGTCGCCACCGGGCTGCGGGAGGGCGCGGTCGGCATGTCGAGCGGGCTGACGTACGCGCCGGGGATGTACGCGGACGACGCCGAACTGACCGAGCTGTGCCGGGTCGTGGCGCGCCACGGGGGCTTCTACGCGCCGCACCACCGCTCGTACGGCGCCGGGGCGCTCACCGCGTACGCCCAGATGATCGAGGTGGCGCGCGCCTCGGGCTGCGCGCTCCACCTCACGCACGCCACGCTGAACTTCGGCGTCAACAGGGGGCGTGCGCCCGAACTGCTCGCGCTGCTCGACGCCGCCCTGCGCGACGGCCTGGACGTCACCCTGGACACCTATCCGTACCTGCCCGGCTCGACGACCCTCGCCGCGCTGCTGCCGAGCTGGGCGTCCGAGGGCGGCCCGGACGCCACGCTGGCGCGGCTGCGCGACCCGGCGGCGCTGCCGCGCGTACGGCGTGCCCTGGAGGTGGACGGGTCGGACGGCTGCCACGGGGTGCCGGTCGAGTGGGGCACGATCCGGATCTCGGGTTCGCGCGACGCGGCGGCGGTGGGCAGGACCGTGGACCGGCTCGCGGCGGAGTCGGGGCGTGCGCCGTTCGACGTGTTCGTGGCGCTGTTGCTCGGGGACGGGCTGTCCACGACGATCCTCCAGCTGGTGGGGAACGAGGAGAACGTCCGCGCGATCATGCGGCATCCGGTGCACATGGGCGGCAGCGACGGGCTGCTCGCCGCCGAGCGCCCGCACCCGCGGGCCTGGGGCACGTTCCCGCGCTACCTCGGGCACTACGTGCGGGACGAGGGCGTGCTGGGGCTTGAGGAGTGCGTGGCGCGGCTGACGGGGCGTCCGGCGCGGCGGCTGCGTCTTGCGGGGCGCGGGCGGGTGGCGCCCGGCTGCCACGCGGACCTGGTGCTGTTCGATCCGGGGACGGTGCGGGACACGGCGACGTTCGAGGAGCCGCGGCAGGTGGCGGAGGGCATCGCGTACGTACTGGTGGCGGGGGTGACGGTGATGGACTGCGGGCGGCACACGGGGGCGCTGCCCGGCCGGGCGCTGCGGCGGGGACCCGACGGTGTGACGCGATGACTCACCGGTTCGGGTGATGTCGGGGCCGGTTCGGGTCGGGCGCGGACGGGGCTGGGCAGGGTCCGGGCGTACTCGCCGCCCCGCCCGGAGGAACAGTGATGCGCGTCCTGTGCACGGCCGTCGGTTCGCCCTCGCACGGGCGGGCGCTGCTGCCCCTGGCGCGTGCCCTGGCCGGTGCCGGACACGCGGTGACCGTGGCGGCGACGGAGCCGGTGGCGCCCGTCTTCGCGGAAGACGACGTGACGGTGGTGCCCGTCCTGCCGCCACTGCCGTTCATGGACCGGGAGGAGATGTCCCGGGGGGCGGGGGACGCGGGTGAGAACGGGCGCATCGGCGTGCTGGCGCGCGTGCTCGCCGAGCGGTACCTGCCCGCGACCTGGGACGTCCTGGCCGGGCTGGCGCGCGAGGTGCGGCCCGACCTGCTGGTGCGGGACGGGATGGACATGGCGGGGTGCCTGCTCGCCGAACGCCTGGGCATCGCGCAGGTGCCGATCCCCTCGGGGTTCGCGAACGTCGCCGACCCGGCGGCGCTGCTGGCGCCGCTCGACCGGGCGCGCGAACGGCTGGGCCTGCCGCCGGGGGACGGGCCCGCGTCGCTGTACCCGTACGGGCGGCTGGACTTCCTGCCGCCCGACTGGTCGTTCGCGGCGCGTCCGGGGCCGGTCCTCGCGTACCGGCAGACCACAGCGGTGGACCGCGCGGCGGCGCTGCCCGGCTGGGTGGCGCGGCTCCCGGCGGGGCGGCCGCTGGTGGTGGTGGCCTTCGGGACGGCGCTGCCGATGGTGCGCGCCATGACGGGCGGCGGGCGGCTGCCCGAGGGGATCACGGACCCGGCGGGGGCGCTGGCGGCGATCGTCGCCGCGCTGTCCCGGATGCGGTGCGCGGCGGTCGTCGCGACGGGCGGCATGCCGCTGGACGGGGTGGAGCCGGGGCCCTACGTGAGGCTGGCGGAGCGGATCGCGCAGCCGCTGCTGCTGGAGTGCGCCGACCTGTTCGTGCACCACGGGGGGTACAACGGTGTGCGCGAGGCGATCCGCACCGGCACGCCGATGGCGGTGCTGCCGAACTTCGGGGATCAGCCGCACAACGCGCGGCGTGTCGAGAAGCTGGGGCTCGGGGTCCGGCTCACCGACACGCGCCCGGCGGCGCTGGCCGCCGCGTTCGAGGGGGTGCTCGGCGACGCGGACACGGTGGCGCGGGCGCGCCGTGCGCAGCGCGCGGTGCTGGCGCTGCCGGACATCGGGCGGGCGCCCGCCGATCTGGAGGCGCTGGCCGCGCGCGCCCGGCGCACGGCGGCCGTACCGTCGCCGTCCGCGCCGGCGCGGATGTGACGCGGGCGCCGAGGCGTCCCAGCGCTGCAACCTCAGGCGCGTCTTCTGGAGGAGCCTCGCCGCGTTGTCGCATCGCGCGAGTACGAGCTGCGGGCCACCGCATCCGACGACGCGGTCCGACCCGACAAGTCCCGCAAAACGCGCCCTGGTTGTGGCAGAGCCGACGCGATGTCGGCGGTACGGGCGCGGCGTCGCCCGACTCGACGACTCCGCACAGATGGGTGCTGCCGGACGGCCTGCCGCGTCAACGGCCGGTGCCGCGTGGGCGGTCGGGACGCTTGCGCCGGAACCGATCTGCGGAAGACACCTGCTGGTCGTGGCGCAGCCGGCGCGGTCCGGTCGGTGGGCTGGGCGGGTCTGCCTCTGGTTCCGGGCGGCGTCCCGGCAGCGAGGCACCGCCCCCTCCCGGGGTGCGTGGGAGGGGGCGGTGGTGGGGGGTGGGGTGGCTGGCCGGTGGTGTCAGCCGGTGGTGGTGAAGTGGGCGGCGAGGTCGAGCGGGCCGTCGGCCGTGAGGGTCAGCGACGCGCCGCCGTCCAGGGCTTCCCCGTCCGCCGTCCAGTGGTCGAAGCGGTACCCCGGTGCCGCCTCCGCCGTGGCCGTCACGGTGCTGCCGCGTTCCCAGCGTCCCGGTTCGACCTGGTGGCCGCCCAGGGTGACGGTGCCGCCCGCGGCCGGTTCCGCCTCGGCGCGCACCGGGTCGCTGACCATGTTGATGGCCATCACGTTGACCAGGCGGACGGGTCCGCCGCTGGTCGCGCCGTTGTAGCGGGCCAGGTTGACGGCCGTGACGTCGGTGTCCTCCGCGGCGCCGACGACGACGCCGTTCTCGTTGAGGTTGTCGGTGCCGAGGTTCTGCGCGGTCGCCTCGCCCGCGGTGACGACCAGGCCGTTGCGGTAGCCGTAGCCGAAGACATCGAGCAGCCGCAGGCCGCGCGCGCCGTCCACCGTCACCAGGTCGGACCGCGCCCGGGTGTACCGGTCGATGACCTGCGGGAAGATGCTCGATTCCAGGCCCCATCCGGCGAGCGCGTAGCCGACGCGGGCGGTGGCGTTGCCGTTGGACAGGACGCCCTCGATCCGGCCGTCCTCGGACGCGCCGACGCGGATGCCCGCGTTGAAGTAGGCGCCGGCCAGCTTGCGGACGAGGAAGTCGTCGCTGTCGCCCATGTCCACGCCGTTCCAGGCGTTGGGCAGGCCGACGTTGACGACGTACACGCCGTCGGCGTCGCCGCGGATCGCGTACGGGTAGGCCGCGACGCCCCCGGCCGGGGCGGCGCTGTTCTCCGGGTAGAAGACGCGCAGGCCGCTGACGCCCGCGCCGTTCCCTGAGAGGGTGAGGAACGCCGTGGCCGTCGCCGCGTCCTCGATCCCGCGGCCCTCGCGCGCCATCAGGACCGTGCCGCCGCTGGAGCCGAGCAGGTCGCGGTTGGGGCCGGCGGACGCGCCGCGCAGTTCGACGCCGCGCGGGACGTCGAGGTGGCCGTCCACGCGGTACCAGCCGGCCCGCAGGTAGACGATGCCGCCCCCGGCGCGTCCTGCCCGGTCGAGCGCGCCCTGGATGGCGCGGGTGGCGTCGCGTCCGGGCAGGACGCCCACGCCGTGCGGGGCGTCGACGTCGTAGAGCACGCCGCGCCTGGCCTGCGGGGCGGGCGCGACCTCGTGGCGCTCGGGCAGTTCACCGGTGAGGCGGTGGACGGTGCCCTCGACGGCGCCGGTCAGTTCGACGCCGGTGAGCTTCACGTAGCCGCCCGCGTTGTTGTCCACGGCGGCGACGCTGCCCTCCAGCACGCTGTCGGCGAGCTGCATGCCCCAGCGGTCGTCGATGCCGTCGACCAGGAGCGCCGTGTCGGTCCTGCGGACCTCCGTCTCCAGGAACGAGCCGGTGAACTCGGCGCGCTGGCCCGGTACGACGTGGATGCCGGTGCGGTAGTCGGAGACGCTGACGCGGTGGAACTGGTCCCACTCCAGGTCGCCGAGGGTGAGTCCGGTGCCGTTGGCGCGTGTCCAGGCGTCCAGGGTCGCGCGGGCGGGCGGGTCGTAGGCGGCGGGGGCGTCGGCCCAGTAGGAGTTGTCGAAGACGATGTTCTCCCAGGTGCCGACGTCCGCGCCGTTGTAGGCGGTGGCGCCTTCGAACAGCGCGGTGCCGCGGACGTTGTGCACGGTGGCCGACTCGTGGACCTGGCCGCTCGACGGCGCCTGGCCCCGGTCGTTGGCCATCGTGCTGAGGCCGATGCCCCGGTAGGAGTTGAGCATGGTCACGTCGGAGACCGTGCTCATCATGTAGTTCTCGTCGCCGGCCCAGGCGCGCCCCGGGATCTGGAACGTGTAGTTGTAGGGGATCGGGTCGGCGGCGTCCTGCTCCGGGTAGTACGTGGTCAGGCCGGAGACCCCGGCGCTGCCGCCGATGCGGAAGAGGACCGGGCCTTCGTCGCCCGGCGGGAGGTCGGCGGTGACGACGGTGCCGTAGTCGCGGCCTCGGGTGTCGGGGTCGCGGCGGTCGCCGCGCAGGGTGCAGAACGCGAAGACCTCGACGGTGTCGGTGACGCGGTAGGTCCCGGCGGGGAGCCAGACGGTGCCGCCGCCCGCGTCGTAGCAGTCGTGGATGGCCCGCTGGATGGCGGCGGTGGAGTCGGCGCGGCCTGTGGGGTCGGCGCCGTAGCGGCGGGCGTCGAAGTCGGCGACGATCCAGCCCTCTGAGGAGTGGCGGGTGTCCACCAGGCGGGGACGCGGGGTGACGGTGCGCTCCTGCCGGATCTCGACCTCGGAGACCGTCTGGGTGTCGGCCGCCTCCATGTAGCCGGTCAGGGCGAGGCGCACGTACCGGGCCTTGACGGTGTCGAGGCGCAGGCGGACCTCGCGGTTCGGCTCGGTGCCGCCGGCGAGCCTGACGGTGCGGAAGTTCCGGCCGTTGGTGGAGACCTGGACCTCGAACGCCGTGGACAGGCGCGCGCCGAAAGTGACCCGTACGTCGTTGATCCGCCGGTTGCGGCCGAGGTCGAGGGTCAGCCACTCGCCGTCGCCGCCGGTGCCGCTGACCCAGGCGGTGCCGGGGTCGCCGTCCACGGCGGCGGCCGGGTCGCCGCCGCTGCTCGCGGTCGCGGTGGCGCCGCCCGCGAGGTTCGTGTCGACGGCGAGGGACTCGAAGGTGACCAGCGCCTCGCGCAGGGCGGCGAGGGCGGCCTTGGCCTGCTCGCCGGTCAGGTCATCCTGCCCGGCGGTCTCGGCGGCGGCCGCGATGGCGGCGGCCAGGTCGTCCTTGGCGCCCGCGGGGTACTGCCCGTCGCGGTCGCCCTCGCGGGCGGCGTCCAGGGTGCGGCGCGCCGTGTCGACGAAGCGGTCGAGCCCGGCGGCGGGCTCCAGCCCGGCGGCGAGCGCGGTGACGCGCAGGGCGGCCACGCTCACGTCGCCGCCCTCGGCGGCGACCCGGAAGTCCGCGCCGTTGGAGCGGTTGGTGAGGATCGCGTCGTCCAGGGCGAACGTGTGGGTGCGCCACTCGCCCGAGCCGGTCAGCGGTACGACCTGGGTGGGCCGGAAGCGGTCGATCAGCTCGTCGCCCGGGGAGTCGTAGTGCAGCAGGAAGCCGCCGGTGCCCTCGTCCAGGTAGTCGACGCTGACGAGGACCGGACCCGTGTGGTCGTACGCGTAGGTATCGTCCACGCTCGCGTAGAAGAACCCGGTGCCGCCCGCCTGGTCGGTGCGCCAGAAGCCGCGCCCGTCGTGCGAGCCGGTGACCAGCGCGTCCGGGTTGTCGCCCGCGCGGACGGACAGGGCCCTGGTGTCGAGGGAGGCGCCCAGCCGGGCCGACGCGCCGACGGCGCTGACGCGCAGGGCGGTCACGGTGATGTCGGCGGCCTCGCCGTCCTGTTCGCCGGTGAGGACGAGCCCCGAGGCGCCGGCGGCCGGGACCTCGATGGCGGCGGTGCGCCACGTGTCGGAGCCGGTGAGGGCGATCCGCCGGACGGCGTCCCCCGCGGTCAGCACGAGGTCGCCCTCGCCCGCGTCGCGGTAGGTGACGCCGGCGCCGAGCAGGCTGCCGCCCGGCAGGTCGGTGAGCCAGTCCTCGTCGAACGCGAACGCCAGCTCGCCCGTTCCCGCGGCGATGTCGGTGGCCCAGAAGCCGCGGCCGTCCAGCTCACCGGTGCGCAGCCCGGCGGGGTTTTGGCCCGCCGAGGCGTCGATGCCCAGGGTGCGCGGCTCCTCGCCGAGGTCGGCGCCGAGACCCTGGGGGTACATCAGCCGGCCGACGGGTGGCGGCGCGGCGTGCGCGGCGGGCAGTGCGGGGACGAGCACCAGGGACAGCAGCAGCACCAGGATCGTGGCGGCGCGCGATCTGGGCGGTCCCGTGGTGGGCGTGGGCGGGGAATGCACGGTCTACCTCCCGGTAGGAACGGGGCGGGCTCAGGCGGAGAGTGCGTGAGGCACGGGTGCGGCGTGGTCCTGCCGGCGCGCGGAGGAGGAGGCGGAACTCGGTGGTGGCGGCCGGTCGCGAGTGGTCATGCGGTCCCCTTCGAAGCGCCGTGACGGGGGTCATGTAAATCCAATGGATTGACTAAGTCAATGCTCCGGGAGCGGTAAATCGGTCCGAACTCGGCGCTATCATGCGCCACATGGGACCCTTCGGGGGGCCTGTAGGAGACTTACCGTGCGGCGGTACACCTCCGGATTGGACACGTAGTGGCTTTACAGTCCGGGTGTGGGTGTTGGATGTGCCCATGCGTGACCACCAGGAACTGCCGCTCTCCGGAGCCGACCGCGAGGCGCTCCTCGCCTGGTCGCAGGCCGGGCCCGACCGGTCCGTCCGCGCGCGGATCGTGCTGGACGCCGCCCGGGGTGTCTCCGTCTCCGAGAGCGCCCGCGCGCTCGGGGTCTCCCGGCCCACCGTCACCTCCTGGCGCAACCGCTACGCGGCACAG
This sequence comes from Streptomyces sp. MS19, assembly GCF_047200595.1. Classification (NCBI taxonomy): domain Bacteria; kingdom Bacillati; phylum Actinomycetota; class Actinomycetes; order Kitasatosporales; family Streptomycetaceae; genus Streptomyces; species Streptomyces sp. MS19. The sequence continues at coordinate 34,822 of NZ_JBJZOH010000026.1, forward strand.
GGCCTGTCCGGCCTCGAACACCGGCCGCGTACGGGCCGCCCGCCGCGGATCGACGAGGCGGCCGTCGTCGCCGCGACACTGGCGGGCCCTCCCCCGCCGCGCCGCGCCTGGTCGGCGCGCGCCCTCGCCGACCACCTGGGCATCTCCCACACGGCGCTCGGCGGCGTGTGGCGCCGCTGGGGCGTCGGCGGCGAACGCCTCGCGCCGGTCGCCCTGCCCCTGACGCCGCCGCTGACCTGCCACCGGCCGGTGCTGCTCGGCGTGTGGCGGGACGGCGGGTCGGCCGCCGTGCTGCTCGCCGAGAGCACGGCCGAGCCCGTCCGTGACGCGGCCGCCGCCCCGGCCGACGAACGGCGGGCGTTCGCCGCCGCGCTCGGCGCGGTCACGGCCGGGGCGCGGGGCGGCCCGGCCGGCGTGGCCGACGGCGGCACCGCCGGTCCCGCGGAGCTGCTGGAGTCGGTGCGCCGGGCGCGTCCCGGCGCCGGACCGCTGCGTCTCCTCCTGTGGGACCCCCACCGCCGCGTCACCGGACTCCCGGACGGCGACGGCGGGCTGACGGTCCACCGGGCGAAGGAGTACACGGACTGGCCGGCCACCCTGACGGTGTTCTGCCTGCTCGAACTGCTCGGCCGCCCCCGCGCCGCCCGCCCGGCCCTGGAGTCGCTGCTGGCGGCGCTGCGCGCGGGGGCGGCGCGGTGGCAGCGCCCGGAGGAGGCCGACGCGCCGGAGCCGCCGCCGCGCGCGCCCCGCGCGTTCGACCAGCCGGCGCTCGGCTCGTTCAACGAGAAGCTGGTCATCGAGTCGATCCGCGAGGCGGGCGCGCTGAGCCGGGTGGAGATCGCGCGGCGTACGGGCCTGACGCCGCAGGCGGTCTCCCGGATCACGCGCAACCTGCTGACCGAGCGGTTCCTCGTGGAGGACGTCCACCGGCCCGGGGGCAAGGGCAAGCCGCGGGTGCCGCTGCGGCTGCGCGCGGACGCCGCCTGCGCCGTGGGCATCCACCTCGACCCGGAGATGGTCACGCAGGTGCTGGTGGACCTGTGCGGCGGGGTGGTGGACCAGCGGCAGCTGCCGCTGCGCGGGCGCAGCGATCCCGAGTGGGTGATCGGGCGGATCGCCGCGATGGCGCGGGAGGCCGTCGGGGCGTCGGGGTTCGGCGCGGGGACGCTGCTCGGGGCGGGTGTCTCGGTGCCGGGGCCGCTGGACGCGGACGCCGGGGTGATCCTGGACCCGCCGCTGTTCGACGGCTGGCGGGACGTGCCGCTGCGGGCCGCGCTCACGGCGCGTCTCGGCGTGCCGGTGACGGTCGAGAAGGACGCCACCGCGGCGGCCATCGGCGAGCGCTGGATCGGCGCGGCGGAGCGCGCGGGCGACTTCGTCTACCTGTACCTGGGCACGGGCGCGGGCTGCGGCGCGTTCCTCAACGGCGACGTGTACCGGGGGCGGACGGGGAACGCGGGCGAGTTCGGGCAGTTGTGCGCGCTTGCGGTCGGGCGGTTCACGCCGGAGGGCGGCCCGGCGATGGTGGCCGAGTGCGCGCCGATGTCGGCGGTGGTGGACAAGGCGGTCGCGGCCGGGCTCGACGTGCCGCGGCGTGCCGGCTCGTACGGGCGGGTGTGCGCCGCCGCGGCGGCGGGCGACCCGCGGGCGGTGCGCGCCGTGCGGGAGGTCGCCCGTGTGGTGGCGCGGGGCGCGATCGGCGTGGTCGATCTGCTGGACACGACGACGCTGGTGGTCGGCGGGCCGGCCGTGCCCGCGCAGGTGGCGGACCTGTACCTGACGGAGATCGCCGCCGCCGTGAACCGCTTCCCGGTCGCGCGCAGCCTACGGCGGGTGCACGTGGCGCACTCGCTGCTGAACGAGTCGGCCGCCGCGATGGGGGCGGCGTCCGGGGTCTTCCACGCCTCCTTCGTGCCGCGGCTGCGCACGCACGCGCGGGGCGGGGCTGGTGGCTTCGCGGCGGGATGAGGCGCGCTCCGTCTCGGGCTCCGTCCCGGGGGCGGCAATTAAAACGCTTCCTTCCGATGGGGACATGCCCCTGCTCGCTGCCCCGGTAAGCCCTTGCTATATGCCGGGCGCGCAGGCCGCATTGACTTAATCCATCCATTGGATTTTCATAATCGGCATGCATCGCGATCCCGCGCTCATCGAACGACGCCTTCACCGAGTGCTCACCCAACGCATCGTCCCCGCCGTCCACGCGGACGCCGTCGCCCTGGACGTGGCCGCCTGGGCCGTGCCCGGCGAGCCCGTCCCGGCCGCCGAGGCGCTGGCCGCGTCGTACGAGCCGGTGCGGCCCGGCCACCGGTGGGGGCCCGCGTGGTCCACCTGCTGGTTCCGGATCAGCGGCACGGTGCCCGCCGCGTGGGCCGGGCGGCGGGTGGAGGCCGTGCTCGACCTGGGCTTCGACGCCGCCAAGCCGGGGTTCGCCGCCGAGGGCCTGGTGCACCGGGCGGACGGCTCGGTCGTCAAGGCCCTCAACCCGCGCAACGGCTGGCTGACCGTGGCGGAGTCCGCCGAGGGCGGCGAGGAGTTCACGTACTGGATCGAGGCCGCCGCCAACCCGCTGATCCTCGACGACGGCCCCGGCGGCGTGCCGTTCCTGCCCACCAGGCGCGGCGACCGCGCCGCCTGGCTTGAGGACGGCGCGGCCGCGGCCGCGGACGAGCCGCTGTACCGGCTGGCGCGCGCCGAGCTGACCGTCTTCGAGCCGGGGGTCTGGGAGCTGGCGCAGGACTTCGACGTGCTGCACGGCCTGATCACCGAGCTGCCCGCCGACTCGACGCGCCGCTGGCAGGTGCTCGACGGCGTGGAGGCCGCGCTCGACGCGGTGGACCTGCACGACATCGCCGGTACGGCCGCCGCCGCGCGCGCGGTCCTCGCGCCGCTGCTGGCCGAGCGCGCGGGGGACTCCGCGCACCGGATATCCGCCGTGGGCCACGCGCACATCGACACCGCCTGGCTGTGGCCGCTGCGCGAGACCGTCCGCAAGGTGACCCGGACGGTGGCCAACGCGGTCAACCTCATGGACGAGCACCCGGAGTACCGGTTCGTCATGTCGCAGGCGCAGCAGCTCGCCTGGCTCAAGGAGCACCGGCCCGAGCTCTTCGCGCGCGCGGCCGGGAAGGCCGCCGCCGGGCAGTTCCTGCCCACCGGCAGCCTGTGGGTGGAGCCGGACACCAACATCACGGGCGGCGAGTCGCTGGTGCGCCAGTTCGTGCACGGGAAGCGGTTCTACCTGGAGGAGTTCGGCACCGAGACCGAGGAGATGTGGCTGCCGGACACGTTCGGCTACAACGCGGCGCTGCCGCAGCTGATGAAGCTGGCCGGGGTCCGCTGGTTCCTCACCCAGAAGATCTCGTGGAACACGACGAACTCCTTCCCGCACCACACGTTCTGGTGGGAGGGCATCGACGGCACCCGGATCTTCAGCCACTTCCCGCCGGTCGACACCTACAACGCCGAGCTGTCCGGCGCCGAACTCGCGCACGCCGAGCGGAACTTCAAGGAGAAGGGCCCGGCCGGGCGCTCCCTGGTGCCGTTCGGCCACGGCGACGGCGGCGGCGGTCCCACCCGCGAGATGCTGGGCCGGGCGGCCCGGCTCGCCGACCTGGCGGGCTCGCCCCGGGTGGACATCGAGAAGCCGGCGGACTTCTTCGAGAAGGCGCACGCGGAGTACGGCGCGAAGGCCCCGGTCTGGTCGGGCGAGCTGTACCTGGAGCTGCACCGGGGCACCCTGACCAGCCAGCTGAAGACCAAGCAGGGCAACCGCCGCAGCGAACACCTGCTGCGGGAGGCCGAGCTGTGGTGCGCGACGGCGACCGTGCGCACCGGCGCCGCGTACCCGTACGCGCAGCTGGACCGGCTGTGGAAGACGGTGCTCACCCACCAGTTCCACGACATCCTGCCCGGCTCGTCCATCGCCTGGGTGCACCGGGAGGCGGAGGAGACGTACGCCCGGGTGACGGCCGAGCTGACGGCGCTGGTGGACGAGGCGCAGCGCGCGCTGGCGGGTCCGGCGGACGCGGACGGCGCCGCGCTGGTGTTCAACGCCGCGCCGTACGCCCGTGACGGCGTCCCCGCCCTCGGCGCCGCGCCCGCGCCCGAGCCCGAGCCCGAGCCGGTGCCCGCGGCGTCCGCGCCCGGCGGGCCGCTGGTGCTCGACAACGGCCTGCTGCGCGTACGGGTGGACGAACGCGGCCTGGTCACCTCGGTGTTCGACCTCACCGAGGAGCGCGAGGCACTCCCGCCCGGCAGCAGCGCCAACCTGCTCCAGCTGCACCAGGACTTCCCCAACCAGTGGGACGCCTGGGACATCGACGTCTTCTACCGCAATGCGGTCACCGACCTCACCGAGGCCGACGAGGTCACCGCCGTGGACGGCGGCGTGCGGGTGGTGCGCACGGTCGGCTCGTCCACCGTCACACAGACCCTCACCCTGTTGCCGGGCGTCCGCCGTCTCGACATCGACACGGAGGTGGACTGGCGGGAGCGCGAACGGCTCCTGAAGGCCGCGTTCCCGCTCGACCTGCGGGCCGGCCACTCACGCGGCGAGATCCAGTTCGGCCACACCCAGCGGCCCACCCACTCCAACACCAGCTGGGAGGCGGCCAAGTTCGAGTTCTGCGTGCACCGCTGGCTGCACGTGGCGGAGCCGGGCTGGGGCATGGCCGTGGTCAACGACTCCACGTACGGGCACGAGATCACGCGCGACGTCCGCGAGGACGGCGGCACGACGACCACGATCCGCCTGTCGCTGCTGCGCGGGGCGCGGTTCCCCGACCCGGAGGCCGACCTGGGCACGCACCGGCTGCGGTACGCGCTGGTGGTGGGCGCGACGCTGGGCGACGCGATCCGGGAGGGCTACGCGTTCAACCTCCCCGAGCGCCGGGTGCCCGGCTCGGCGGCGTCGGTGGCGCCGCTGGTGTCGGTGGACCACGAGGCGGTGGTGGTCGAGGCGGTGAAGCTGGCCGACGACGGGAGCGGCGACGTGGTCGTGCGGCTCTTCGAGTCGCTGGGCGGCCGGGCCGTGACCACCCTGGCGGCGGGCTTCCCGCTTGCCGGGGCGGTGCTCACCGACCTGCTGGAACGCCCCCTGCCGGACGCGCCCGCGGTGGACGGCGGGCGGCTGACGCTGCGTCCGTTCCAGATCGTGACGGTGCGGCTGACGCCGGGGGCCTGAGCGCCCTCCTCCTCCAGGGCCCCCTCCCGGTCCGGTGGCGAGCCGTCCTCGCCACCGGATTGGGAGGGCCACGGGCTGGGCAGGGTCATCCTGTCGTCACCCGACGTGTCATGGTCATGACGCACGGGCCATGGCCGGGCGGGTCCCCTCCCCCACCCCCACGGAGGCAGCTCATGCCGTTCCGCACCTCCTTCCGCACCACCACCCGCGCCCTCGCGACCGCCGCCGTAGTCCTCGGCGCCTCCCTCACCGGGACCGCGCAGGCCGCGGAGGCGGCGCCCACCGGCGACGTGTCCGCGGCCGCGGTCGTCCTCACCTACGACGCGAGCGGCTCCGCCGAGTTCGCGGGCGCCGTCGCCAGCGGCGCCGCCGTCTGGAACTCCTCGGTGTCCAACGTCCGCCTGGAGCCGGTCGCCCCCGGCCGGCGCGCCAACATCCGGATCGTCGCCGACAACGGCTGGCCCCGCGCCCAGACCACGAGCCTGGGCAACGGCACCGTCTGGATGGGCCGCCAGGCCGTGAACGAGGGCTACCACACCGTCCGCATAGCCGCCCACGAACTCGGCCACATCCTCGGGCTGCCCGACCTCAAGCCCGGCCCCTGCTCCAGCCTGATGTCCGGCTCCACCGGCGGCGTCTCCTGCACCAACATCTACCCCGACGCCCAGGAACGCGCCTGGGTCGAGGACGACTTCGCGACGGCCCTCACCGCGCCGGCCGCCACCGCGCGCTGACCGGACCGGGGTGCGCCGACGACTTCCCGGAGGACGCGCCGGTGCTCGACACCACCGACGCGGAGTGCGAGCCGCCGCGCGTCCGGCGCACGCACGCGTTCCTCGTCCCGCGCGGCGCCCGGCTGCCGTTCGCGCCCCGGGGTCCGGTGTTCTCCGTGCGCTGACGGGGGCTCGCGGGAGCGGTCGGGAGGCGTGTGGAGGCCCGTCGGAGCGGTCCGGTGCGCCCCCGGCTCCGGCGGGCGGCACGGGCGGTGTGACAGGGGGGCACCAGCGGGCCGGGAGTGGCGGCACGGCGGCCCCGACGGCGCGACGACGCGGGGGAAGGGGTCCCCCTGTCGGTGCAAGGACCGCTTGATCATCGCTCTCCGTGGCCACTACGCTACGGCCACGTTCGGCCGTGGACAGCTCCGCCCATGGCCGAGGAGGGGGAACGGAACCATGCCATCGTCACTCGACGCGCATACCACCGGGGTGCCCGCACGGCCGTCCGCGGCGGCGGGACCCGTCGCGACGCTCGGTCCCTCCGGGACGAGCAGTGAGGCGGCGGGGAGCCACCTCACGCGGCACATCGACCGTACGCCGGGGTCGCCCGTCGCCCTGTTCGGGACGTACGAGGACGCCAGGGACGCCGTGCTCGCGGGCGCGGCGGACCGCCTGCTGGTGGCGAACGCCTACCGGGAGATCGACTCGTTCTACATGGACCTGCGCCTCGGCCTCGCGCAGGCGTTCGTCTTCGACACCCCGCACTACGGGCTGGCGGTGCGCACCTCGGCGCCGGTCCCGCTGAAGTGCACCGTGGTCACCCACCCCGCGCCGCGCGACCTGATCGCGCAGCTGATGCCGCCGGGGTACGGCGTCGCCGGGATCGCGTTCGCCACGTCCACGAGCGAGGCCGCGCGGCACGCGGCCGACGGGGGCGCCGAGATCGCCCTCACCACCGCGCCCGCGGCGGCGCTGCACGACCTGCGGTTCATCTCCGCCACGCGCCCGATACGCATGCTCTGGTCGGTGTTCGGGCGGAGCGGGCGCGACGCCTGACGGACACGGGGAACTGCCAGGAACGGCGCGCGGAACAGTGGGAACGTGATGGTGGAACAGAACGCCGGACACGGACGGGCGGTCACCGAGCCCGTCCCCGCCGCACCTGTCGTCCCGTCGGCGGGCACCGGCGGGGGCGTGCGGCGCGGCCGTGGCACGGGAGTGGCGGCCGTGCTGCTCTCGGCGGCGCTGCTGAGCAGTTCGTACACCCTGACCGAGGTGGCGCTGCGCGACGTGCCGCCGCTGACGATCGGCCTGCTGCGGTTCACGGCCGCGGCGGCGCTGCTCGCGGTCTGGGTGCACCTGGTGCGCGGGTATCCGGCGCCCGACCGCGCCGACCGTACGCGGCTGGCGCTCGGCGGACTGCTCGGCATCACGCTGTACTTCGCCGTCGAGAACGTGGGCGTCGAGCTGGCCACGGCGACGGACGCCGCGCTCCTGGTCGGCGCCTACCCGGCGCTCACGGCGCTGCTTGAACTGATCGTCCACCGGCAGCGCACCAGCGCGGGCGGGCTGGCGGGGATCGGGCTGTCCGTCGCGGGCGTGTGCCTGGTCGTCGGCTTCACCCCGGACGGGGGGACCGAACGCTGGGCGGGCGACGTCCTGCTCGTGCTGAGCGGCGTCGTCTGGGCGTTCTACAACTTCGTCACCCGCGACGTCGGCAGCCGCTGTCCGGCCGACCAGGTCCTCTACTACCAGGCGCGGACGGGCGCGCTGGCGTTCCTGCCGCTGGCCCTGCTGGAGTGGGGCTCCTGGCGGGAGTTCGCCGCCCCGGTCACCACGGTCGCGTCACTGGCCGCGCTGACCCTGCTGTGCTCCATCGCCGGGCTCGGGCTCTACGCCAAGGGGCTCCAGCACCTGCGGTCGAGCACGGCCGTCAACCTGCTGAACCTCGTCCCGGTGTTCGGGCTGATCATCCCCGTGGTGGCGCTCGACGAGGACGTGACCGCGTTCCAGGTGCTCGGCGGTCTCGTCGTCATCATCGGCGTCACCGTCACCACCCGCGGGGACGGCCGGAGCTGAGCGCCGGCGCGCTCCTCCCCCCTCCCCCACCACCTCCATCCATCCCTTCCCGAGAGAGACCGGAACACATGACCGAGAACGCGACCGTGAGCCCCACGACCCACAAGGCGGCGCTGCTGATCGACGCCGCGCTGCCCGCCGGACTGGCCGCCAACACCGCGGCGGTCCTCGCCCTGTCCCTCGGCCGCCAGGTCGAGTCCCTCGTCGGCCCCGAGCTGAAGGACGCGGACGGCAGCCCGCACGCCGGGATCACCACCGTCCCGCTGCCCGTCCTGTGCGCCGACGCCGACACGCTGAAGGCGATCCGCAACCGCGCCGCGCAGGACCACCCGGACGTCCTCGTCGTGGACTTCACCGACTGCGCGCAGCGGACCCGCACGTACGACGACTACGCGGCGCTGCTCGAAGCGGCCACCGACCAGGACATCACCTACGTGGGCGTCGCGCTGCACGGCCCCCGCAAGCAGGTGCAGAAACTGACCGGCAGCCTCCCCCTCCTCCGCTGATGGGCCGCCCCACCGAGCGGCCGCTCGCGGCCGCGCCGATGTGCGCCGTTCCCGCCGGAACCTTCCGCCGCGGGTCCGGCCTGGCACCGGACGAGGGGCCCGTCGCGGACGTGGCGATGTCCGCGTTCGCGATGGACCGCGATCCGGTCAGCAACGGGCAGTTCGCCCGCTTCATCGAGGACGGCGGGTACCGCACCGCCGCGTACTGGACCCCGGCGGGCTGGGAGTTCGTCCGGGTGCGCGGCATCACGGCGCCCACCTACTGGGACGACCCCCTGTGGGCGGGCGACCCCGAGGTCCCGGTCACCGGCGTCAGTTGGTGGGAGGCGCTCGCCTTCGCCCGCTGGGCCGGCAGGACGCTGCCCACCGAGGCGCAGTGGGAGTACGCCTGCCGGGGCCCCGCCGGGCGCACGTACCCCTGGGGCGAGGACCCGCCGGAGCCCGCGCTCGCCACCTACGCGCCCGGCTGTGAGCCGGAGGAGCGGCGGCCGACCCGGCCGGGTGACCATCCGCGCAACGTCTCGCCGTTCGGCGTCCGCGACATGGCGGGGAACTTCGCCGAGTGGTGCCTCGACACGTACGGGCCGTACGGCGACGGCCCGGTCGGGCCCGACCCGGTCCGGATGACCGACGAGTCCGACGACCACGTCGTACGCGGCGGCTGCGGCCTGCACGACGAGGACTACCTGCGCGGGTCGGCCCGCGACTACTACCACCCGGGACTGCGCGACAACCTGATCGGATTCCGCTGCGCGCTGCCGCGGGAGTCCGGCACCGGGGAGGGCGAGGCGACATGACCCGTTCCGCACCCGCGACGGGGACGCCCGCGCGGCGTGACCGTCCGGCCAAGCCCTCCTCGCTGCGCTACTACCAGGACGGTCCGCCGGAGCACGTGGACCTCGCCCGGTGGCGGCTGACCGTCAGCGGGCTCGGGGTGGAGGACACCGCGCTCGACTGGGAGCGGGTCCAGGCGGCGCCCCGGCTGACCGAGAACCGGCGGTACGTCTGCGTCTGCAACTGGAGCACGCGCGAGAACTGGAGCGGTTTCCTGCTCGCCGACGTCCTGCGGCTCGCGGGCTTCGACGGCGCGACGGAGGGCCGTTACCTGCGGCAGACCAGCATCGGCACGCCGGAGAAGGGGGTGTACACCTCGACCGTGCCGCTCGGCGACGCGCTGGAGCGCCGGGCGCTGCTGATCGACCGGATCGACGGCGCGCCGCTCCCTCTCGAACGGGGCCATCCGCTGCGGCTGCTGGACTTCGGGCTCTACGCCTACAAGAGCGTCAAGGGACTGGCGCGGCTGGAGGTCACCGACGTGTTCGAGCTGGGCGAGTGGGAGATGCGGGCGGGCTACACGCTGGACGGGCAGATCAGGCCGAAGCGGTACCGGTTCTGCGACCTGGGGCGCCACCACTTCGTCGAGCGGCCGGGGGAGGTCACCGAGCCGTGACAGCGCGGGTCAGGCCGGGGCGTCGGCCGGGTGCCGCGTGAAGAACGACGCCGCCTCGGCCAGCGCGCCGGTGTCCGCCAGGACGTGGCCCGGCCTCGTCCCGTTGCCCAGCAGGACGCCGCCCCAGCGCATGCGCAGGAAGGCGGCGGTGTGGCGGAGCGTTCCGGCCAGGGGGCCGGCGACCGTCTGGTCGGCGGTCGCGAGGGCGGTGACGCCCCAGAGGGTCCGGCCGGACATGCGGGCCCTGAAGTCGATGCCGGGGACGCGCAGCCAGCCCGACCAGTGGTCGAGGTAGAGCTTGGTGTCCGCCGAGACGCTGTACCAGTACAGCGGGGAGGCGATCACCAGGTCGGTGGCGTCCAGCGTGGCGTCGAGCAGCAGGCCGAGGTCGCCCTCCGGCCGGGGGTACTCCCCCGTGCCGGAGTGGCGGACGTCCTCGAAGCGCGGCAGGGACAGCTCGCCCAGGCGCAGCCAGCGCTGCGGGGTGGCCTCGGGCAGATGCGCGGCGGCGTGCCGGGCGAGCTGCTCGGTGTTGCCGTCCCGGCGTGTGCTGCCGAGCAGGAAGAGGAAGCGGCGTCCGCCGTCCTCCCTGCCGTCCTCCCCGCCGCCCGGCGTGCCGTCGTGTGCGTCCTGGACCGCTGTCCCCATGGGTGGACCGCTCCCTCGTCTCGTACGGGCCGCCGGTGCGTCCCGGAGAGGTCCTACGCGGTGCGGCGCCGGGGTATTCCCGTGCCGCCGCCGGTCACGCCGGGGTGTGGGCGCGCATCGCGTCGGCGAACCAGTCGAGCTGCGGTGCCGGACTCTCGGGCTGCTGCCAGCCGTTGACGGTGGCGAGCAGCCGCAGGCAGCGGTCCCTGCGCGGGTCGCGGGCCGCGTCGACGCCGGTGCGGATCAGGTCGCGCAGCGCGGGGCCGTCGTGGCGGCCGAGGTCGCGTGCGCGCTGCGCGGCGACGGCCTCGACGATCCGCCCGGCGTCGCGTGAGCCGGGTGCCGTACCCGCCGCGAGCGCGGGGGCGGCGTGGGCGCGGACGACGGCGACGGTGCCCGGCCGTACGGCGGGGCCGGCGCGCCGGGCGGCCGCGCTCTCGGCGAGCTGGTGGTCCACGGCGCGGCGCATCAGGGCACGGAAGTCCGGGTCGGCGAGCAGCTGGGCCAGTTCCGCCCAGGCGGCGAGCTGGGCGGGCTCGGGTTCGGGCGGAAGCTCCGGGGTCAGGGTCCGCGCGTAGCCGGCGACGGCCGGGTCGTCGCGTCCTCCGCGCGCGCTGTCGCCGAGCACACTGTCGAGGAACTGGGCGACGAGGCGGCGGCGTTCGCCGTCGGGCAGGGTGGCCAGGGAGACCAGGGAGGCGACCTCGTCGGGCGCGGTGCCGCCACCGCGGTGGGCGATCGCCAGGAGCAGCGCGCGGCGGCGGCGCAGGGCCGCGATCTGGGCGGTCAGGGCGTCGGCGTGCGCGGCGGCGGCCTCGGACAGCTCCGCCTCGCCGTCGGCGAGGGCACAGGCGGCGGCCAGGCCGAGCCCGAGGTCGCGCAGGGCCCGTACGGTCCGCAGGCGCGCGACGGCGTCGGGTCCGTAGCGGCGGTGCCCGGCGGGGGTGCGGCCCGACGGGGAGACGATGCCCCGGTCGGACCAGGCCCTGAGCGTCTTCACCGTGAGCCCGGTGAGCCGGGCCAGGTCTCCGATGGAGTGGGGTGCGTCGCCGTCCATGGCCTCACTCTCGCTCCTCCCCCTGGGGGAGGTGCAAGCACGGCGGGTCCGCCACCCGCTGTCAGCCGCCGTGGCCGGGCGGGAAGACCTCCGTGGCGTGGAGGACGCGTGCGAGCTGCGGATCCGCCGCGGTGACGCCCTGCGCGAAGTCGGGTGTGGGGCGGAAGCGGGCGTGCCGCAGCGTGCGCCGTGGCTCGGTCCAGCCGCTCGCCACGGGGTCCACGCCGTAGCGGCGGCAGGCGCGGGCGACGAGGGAGCGGGGGCACGGGTCCTCGCCGCGCAGTACGCGCCAGGGCAGCGGGAGTTCCGCCCACACGGGGGTGTCGGGGGGTGGCGCGCCGACGACTCTGCGGTGCCAGGCGGCGACGTCGGGGGCCACGAGCGGGGGGACCTTGCCAGGGCAGAGGTGCTCGGTGATCTCCTGGGCGCCCAGCGTGCGCAGGAGCGCGAACCAGTCGGCGCGTGCCGTGCCCCAGGCGCGGGCGGCGGAGTTCCAGCCGGTGGAGTCGTCGCCGCGGCGCACGATCATGGTCGCGCGGTCGAACGGCTGCCGTTCCCAGGCGGCTTCGAGCAGTCCGGCGACATCGCGCAGGGCGCGGTGGCAGCGGCCGAGGAGTTCGCCGCGCTGCCGTTCGGTGAGGCGCGTGACGACCTCCGCCGTGGGGCGGGCGTGGGCGACGGCGAACCAGTCGGTGCTGCCGGGCCGGTCACGCAGCCTGCGGAACAGCGCCTCGGCGAGTTCGTCGTAGGCGCGCTGCTGGCCGCTCACGGTGTACTCGCTGCGCAGGTTGTTCCGGGCGGTGAGGTAGGCGAGGAAGGCGGCGGTCGCCGGGTCGGCGGCGAACCGGTCGTACGGCAGGCTCGCCGCGAGGCCGCCCGTGCCGGGCGGGGGGCGTTCCCCCTTGTGGCGTTCGGCGAGGAGCCGGGCCAGCCTGACCTCCGTGCGGCGGAGCGGCCGGGACCGTTCGTCGCCCTGCCGCCGCGCGCCGAGGCGCTCGGCCATCTCCTGCCCCGCGGCCCTGACGGCGTCCTCGATCCGCCGGGGGTCGTCGGCGCCGGGGACGTCGGGGAGGGCGGGCAGGTCCGGGAACGGCTCGGCCGGTCGCCTGGACCGGCGGTGGGCACCGTCGCGCAGGGCGGACTCGCGCTGCATCGACGCGTATTCGCGCCAGAGATTGTGCAACGAGCCTTCGGCGGCGCGTCGCAGGGCCCTGCGCAGGGAGCCCGGGACGGGCGCCGCGGTCTCGTCGTACGCGAACAGACCGAGGATCAGATGGGCGATGTCCTCGGGCCGTCGGCGCAGTCCGAGCGAGGCGTGCAGCTCGCGGAGGGCCGCTTCGCGGGGCGTCGTCCCGGTCATGCGCACCTGGACCGCGGACACGTTCCGGCACGGGATTTACCGTGTGCAGTCGCACATGAAGCTTTCGGTGCGCGTGCTCCGCGGGCGGGCGGCAGCGGAGCGTCGGCAGAGCGGGGCCGGGGGATGACGAGGGCCCCCCGTACTGTTTCGCCGTGTGAACGGAGAACGTCCGTCCGCCGCCCGGCGGGCGAGGGAACGTGCCGACCACGAGCGGGACTTGGGCGCGGCGCATTGCGTATGCACATGCCCTGCGTTTTCCCCGCCGGGGCGGGGATACGCCCCGCCAACTGGCCGTTCTTCCGTTACCGGCAAAGGATGGACGGCGCGGGCATAGCCGTTGCAGACTGGGAGAACATCTGGATCACTCCGTGCGGCCTTTGGATGTACTGCCGGTGTCGCGGGAGCACCACACCGACCGTCCGGCCGAGCGACGAGGGAGACCCCTATGCCCCATCTCGACTTCACCGTTGAGGATGTCGAGGCCGAGGCGGGCGTCAAGCCCTGGAAGCGGCGCACCACGTTCCGCAAGGAGATCAAGCCCGACGACATGGCCGACACCGCGGCCGTCTACGCGCGGGCGGCCGGCGAGGCGGACGGCGCGGGCGATCTCGCCGAGCGGGCCACCGAGGTCGCCGGCGAGGCGGGCAGCCTCGACGGCTCGTCACTGGTCGCCACGCGGGCGCGGATCGACGAGACCGCACGCGGACTCCAGGGCAACGGCCGTGACATCGACGCCGTCGTCGGGCTCATCGTCCGCAGCATGAACCGGGCCATCGAGGGCGTCGACGAGGTCGACATGGTCATCGACGCACCCCAGAACGGCCTCGACGCCATCCTCCGCGCACACCAGCGCGACGCCGTCAACGAGTGGAACGACTGGGTCCGGCTGCGGAACGAGAGCGTCTCGGCCGCCGTCGGCCGCATCGACCCGACGCTGATCCTCTTCAACCAGATCCACCCCATCACGCTCACGCACCGGGGCGACAGCGTGACCCTCGCCCCGCTGCCGTCGCTCCCGTCGCTGTCCGGCGGCCTCATCGCCTGGGAGGACCTGCCCGACTCCCTCGCCGCCCGGGTCAGGAAGCGGCACATCGCCGCCACCGCCGAGGCCGCCAAGGCCGCGAACGAACAGATCACGGACGCGATCAGCGCCTACCGCACCACGCTGACGGGCTACGCCGGAGAGCTGGGCGAGCTGGGCTACGACCTCGACGCCGGCCCGTTCGCCCTGTTCACCAACCCGCAGATGGCCGACTTCGTGGCCGACCGGCTGCACGACGAGCTGAACTCGGACAACCCCGACCCCAATGTCGTCAAGCTGTACACCGAGGGACTCGCCGCGGTCCTGGACGGCATCGTGGCGGAGGACGGGAGCCTCGTCCCCGGCGCGAAGCTGACCGGGGCGCAGCGCGACTACCTCTCCACCGTCCTCGGCGCGCTCACCGCCGACGACCTGGCCGCGCTGGGACGGTTCGCCCCGGGCACGGGCCTGGGCAACCCGATGGCGGCGGGCGTGCAGAACGCTGTGCTGGAACGCGTCGCCAACGCGATCAACCTCCTCACCGACCCGGCGGCGGGCGGCTACGACGTCTCGACCGACGAGGGCTGGCAGAAGGTCCCCGAGGGCTTCCGGGACATGCTCACGCTGGCGCGGAACACCGAACCGGCCGATCCCTTCGTGAACCACATCGGGGACTGGAACGCGTTCGGTGCCCTGATGGCGCACGCGGACCTCGCTCCGAGTGACGACTGGGGACGGCGGGTCGCCGAGTCGGCGCTGGAGACGCAGCACACCACCATGAACCAGTACCTCCAGTCGATCGTGTCCGACGTGAAGGCGGACACGGGCAGCAGCGACCTGCTCGGTATGGTCGCCCTCAACTCGGGGCTGAGCGCGGATCTGCTCAACGACAAGGAGTTCCGCACCGACTTCATGGAGGCGCGCTGGGAGGACAGCTCGGGAGCCGCCGCGCTGATCACGAGCGGCACCACGATCCCCGCGGGCGTGCACCACAACGACGCCGAGGCGCGGGAGTACATCTCGGCCGCCTACCACCTCTTCCAGTACGCGGGCAGCCACCCCGACTCCGTCCTCGGCGACAGTCATTTGTTCAACACGGAGCGGTTCGACCACACCGCTCTCCAGAGCGCGTTCGGCGACACCCTGCTGCGCTACATGGACCCCATCTCGCAGCTGTCGGGTCCTGAGGGCAACCATCTCGGCGACAAGGACAAGAACCTCTTCGGCAACGACTACGACTTCTCGTTCGACATCGGCATGGACACGCGCGAGGCGCTCTTCCAGATGATGTGGGACGCGGGCGGAGACGTCAGCCGTGACTTCGGCAACGGCCTCACCCAGTGGACGGAGACACGGACGGCGGAGTCGCTCGCACGGACCGGCGGCTCGCCCGACGAGGCGTCGAACTTCGAGAACCTCGGCAGTGTCAACGGCACTTGGGCCCAGGTGCAGGCGAACGACGGCCTTGAGGACAAGTCCAAGCAGCACTTCACGGCCATGAGCGCCGTCGGCACCGCGGGCACCGTCTTCAACACGGTGCTCGGGCTCGGCAAGACGAGCGTCCTCACCAGTGTGGCGGCCTTCGGCATCCAGGAGGCCATGCGCTACGGCAGGGAGGACGGTGCCGCCGATCTCAAGGAAGCGCAGTGGGACCTGAACAACATGGGTGACATTCCGATGCGTGTGGCCGTGGCGAACGGTGTGCTGGCCGCCGACGTCGACGGCGCGGCGGGCACGGTGGACAAGGACGACCTGGAGAGGCTGAACAAGCCGGGCGTCTACGGCCTGGACGACTCGCAGGCCGCCGCCGTGAACATCGGCAGCAAGTACATCGGAAGCTACATCAACGCTCTGGAGGACGGCTACAACCAGGCCGTGCGCGACGACCTGACGGCCAACTGACGCCGGCCGTACGGACCGACGGGCCCCGGATGACCCCATCCGGGGGCCCGTCCGCGTCCGCTCCGCCGAGGACAGCGGGTGCTGCCGACCGGGGGTCCACCACTCGCCGCGGATTGCATTCGCGCATGAAGCGCGTTTCTCGTGGAGGAAACAGAATGTTCCTCCGACCAGGTGTTCCCCAAGATCGCGTCAAGTCGTGGACGCGTGTGACATCGCTGGTGCAGACTGATCCGGCAACGGCCTGGCTCCGCGCGGTCCTTGAACGGCCGGCCGACGGCACGGGAACGCCACACCGACCTTTCCGCCCAGCGACGGAGGAGATCCCCATGCCCCACCTCGACTTCACCCGCGAGGACGTCGAGGCCAAGGCGCGCCGAAAGCCCTGGAAGCGGCGCGCCGACTTCCGCGAGGAGATCAAACCCGACGACATGGCCGAGCTGGCGGTGGCGTACGCGCGCGCCGCGCCCGAAGCGCACCACGCGGGCGCCCTCGCGAAGCAGGCGACGGACGTCGCGAGCGAGGCGGGCGAGTTGGACGGTTCCTCCCTGATCGCACCTGGGGAGCGGATCGACGAGACGGCAGGGGCACTCCATGGCAACGGCGACGGCATCGACGAAGCCGTCCGTCACATCGTGCAGAGCATGAACCGCGCCATCGACGCCGTGGACGCCGTGGACCGGGTCATCGACGAGTCCGGGATCGGCCTCGACGCCACGCTGCGGAGACATCAGCAGGACGTCTTGACCGAGTGGAACGACTGGCAGGAACTCCGCGAACGGGAAGTCGCCGCCGCGATCGCCGGCATCGATCCGACGGTGATGCTCTTCCCCCAGCTGCGTCCTCTCACCCTCACGTACCGCGACGACAGCGTGACCCTCGCTTCCCTGCCGACGCTGGGCGGCATCAGCACCACCTTCACCTGGGAAGACCTTCCCGACTCCCTCGCCGACCGCATCAGGAAGCGCCACATCGCCTCGGTCGCCGAGGCCGCCAAGGCTGCGGACGACCGGATCACGCACGAGGTGGAGGACTACCGCGCGGACCTGCTGCGCTACGCCCTCCGGCTCGGCGAGGAGGGCTACGACCTCGACGGCGGCCCGTTCGCGCTCTTCACCAGTCCGGAGATGGCCGACTTCGTGGCCGACCGGCTGCACGCGGAACTCGGCGGGGAGAACCCGAGCGTGGACGCCGTCAAGATGTACACCGAGGGACTGGCCGCCATCCTCGACGGCATCGTGGAGACGGACGGCGGCATCGTCCCCGGCGCGCAGCTGACCGACGACCAGCGCTCCTACCTGTCCACGGTCCTCGGCGCGCTCACCGCCGAGGACTGGGAGGCGCTGGGGCGCTTCGAACCCGTGCCCTCCATGGAGACTCTCCCGGTGGCGGCGTCCCAGCGCGAGGTGCTCGAACGGATCGCCAACGCGCTCAACGTCTTCACCGACCCGTCGCTCGGGGGCTACGACGTCTGGTTCGACGAGGGCCGGCAGAAGCTGCCCGAGGGCGTACGGGACCTGCTGGCGATGACGGCGAACACCGACCCGGCCGATCCGCTCATCAGACACATCGGGGAGTGGAACGGCTTCGGCACCGTCATGTCGCACGCCGACGTCCGACCGCACGACAGCTGGGCTGAGCTGGTCGGCAGGGCGGCGCTGGACGCGCAGCACGCGGCGATGGGCCAGTACCGCCAGTCCATCACCGCGAACCTCGTGCCTGTCACGGGGAGCGGCGATCTGCTGGGCATGGTCGCGCTCAACTCCGAGGTGAGCGCGCGCCTGGTCAACGACGACGACTTCCGGGCCGATCTGCTGACCTCCTACTGGGAGGACAGCGAGGGGGTCGCCCGCCTCATCGACAGCGGCACGACCGTCCCGGCGGGCATGGACTGGAACGACTGGGAGGCGAGGCAGTACATCGACGCGGCCTACCACTTCCTGACCGACGCCAAGGACCACTCCGACACCGTCATCGGCGAGAGCAACGAGTTCAACACGGCCCGGTTCGACCACACCGCCTTCAAGTGGGTGCTCGGCGACACCATGCTCAACTACATGGACTTCATCTCCCAGGTGTCCGAGGAAAGCCAGCTGGGGACGGAGGACATGAAGCTGTTCGGCGAGGACTACACGTACTCGTTCCAGATCGGCAGGGACGCGCGGAAGGCGCTGGTCGAGACCATGCTCCACGGAGGAGAGGGCGACTGGCTCTCCTTCACCGGCGGCGCCACGGAGTGGATGGTGGACCGCGCGACCTTCCTGTTCCAAGGGTCGGACGGCAAGCTGACGGAGACCTCCGACTTCGAGAACATCGGCAGTGTCGCGGGCGCGATCGCCGACGCCCAGCAGATGGACGGCGTGGAGAGCGAACGGTTCCAGCAGATGACCGCCATGCGAGGGATCGGTTCCACCCTCGGTGTCGCGTCCATGCTGGTCCCGGGGCCGAAGCTCATCCCCGTCGGCGCCAACCTGACCACCTGGGCACTACAGGACATGGTCTACCACAAAATGGGCGATCCGAACGAGGAGATCAACGAAGCGCAGTGGAAGCTGGACAACGACGGGGACATCGTGATGCGTGTCGCCGTGGCGGACGCCGCACTGCGCGCCGACTTCCGCGGGGCCGACGGTGAAGTGGACCAGCTGACACGCGACATGATGCACGACCCCGCGAAGTACGGCTGGGACGACGCCGAGGCGGCGGCGAAGGACATCGGCGGCGAGTACTTCGGGCCGTACGTCAACGCCATGGAGAGGGGCTACGACCTGGCGACGCACAACGACCTCAAGGCCAAGTGAGGCGTGCCGGATCCGCCGTGAGGTGGGGACACGCGGAGGGGGCCCGCTCGTCCGGGCCCTCTCCGTCGGCGTGATCCCCGCGGCGGCGGGTCAGTAGCGGCCGCCGCGCAGCCTGCCGAGGAGGCGGCGTGCCTGCATGCGCCTCCTGGGGTCCGCGCTCGCGCGCCGTGCCGAACTCATCGTGCGCCGCCCCTGCGGCGAACGGCTGAACCGCTTGATACGGCTGATCAATCGGGACATGGTGTGCCTCCTCGCAGCCCGTTCCTGCCCTGGCCCTGCGGTTACCCCGGCCGAAGGGTGCCATGCCGCCCGCTCCTCGGCGCGGCTGCGGGCGGAAAGGCTGGAGCGCGAACCGGCCTTTCCCACGAAGCGGTCTGCCGATGGACCACTCTGTACGGTCGTCCGGCGGGCGGCCGGCGAGGGAGTCCGCCGCCGGCGGGGGTGTCAGCCCATCGTGCGGTCGAGGTTGGTCGCGGCGCTGATCAGGGCCAGGTGGGTGAACGCCTGGGGGAAGTTGCCGAGGTGTTCGCCGGTGAGGCTGATCTGCTCCGCGTACTGGCCGACGTGGTTGGCGTAGGTGAACATCTTCTCCAGCGCCAGCCGCGCCTGGCCGATCCTGCCGGTGCGGGTCAGCGCCTCCACCCACCAGAAGGAGCAGATGGAGAACGTGCCCTCCGCGCCGCCGAGTCCGTCCGGCGCGAGGGCCGGGTCGTAGCGGAACACCAGCGTGTCGGCGACCAGTCCCTCCGTGATGGCCTCCAGCGTCGAGCGGAAGCGCGGGTCGGTCGGTGAGACCAGCTTGACCATCGGCATCAGCAGCAGCGACGCGTCCAGCAGCGGCCGCCAGGAGCTGTCCGTGCTGTCGCGCAGCCGCTGGACGAACGCCCCGGTGTCCGGGTCCCAGCCGCGGTCCATGATCTGGCGGTAGATGCGGTCGCGGACCGCCATCCAGCGGCTGAGGTCGCCCGGCAGGCCGCGCTGGCGGGCCATCCGGACCATGCGCTCGACGGCGACCCAGCACATGACGCGCGAGTAGGTGTGGTCCTGCTTGCCCGCGCGGGTCTCCCAGATGCTCTCGTCCGGCTGGTCCCAGTGGCCGAGGAGCCATTCGAGGACGCCGCACAGGTCGGTCCAGCTGTCGTGCGAGATGCCGGTGCCGTACTTGTTGAACAGGTAGATGGAGTCGACGAGTTCGCCGTAGATGTCGAGCTGGAGCTGGCCGGCGGCGCTGTTGCCCGTGCGGACGGGGCGTGAGCCGCGGTAGCCGGCGAGGTGGTCCAGCTCCTCCTCGGGCAGGTCGGCGCGGCCGTCGATGGTGTACATCACGCGCAGCGGGCCGCCGTCCTCGCCCGCGCCGGTCTGCCGCAGGCAGCGGGTCAGCCAGCCGATGAACGCGCCCGCCTCGTTGGTGAAGCCCAGCCGCAGCAGCGCGTAGAGGGAGAAGGCCGCGTCCCTGATCCAGACGTGGCGGTAGTCCCAGTTGCGCTCGCCGCCGAGGCGTTCCGGCAGGCCGAGGGTGGGGGCGGCCACGAGGGCGCCGCTCGGCTCGTGGGTGAGGAGCTTCAGGGTGAGCGCGGAGCGGTGCACCATCTCGCGCCAGCGTCCGGTGTAGCGCGACTGGCTGAGCCATCTACGCCAGAACGCGACGGTCGCCTCGAACAGTTGCTCGGCGTCCTTCTCGTCCACCGCCGCCTCGGGGGGATCGCCCGCCGTGTCGAGCACGAACAGCGCCGACTGCCCCTCCCCCAGCGTGAACTCGCCCCAGGCGTCGGTGTCCCGCAGGTGCAGCGGGATGTCGCTGAGGAGGGTGAGGGTCTGGGTGTCGCCGACGAAGCGGAGGCCGCCGGGACGGGGCTCGACGCGGTGCCGGCCGCGCCCGTAGTCCATGCGCGGCGCGATCTCGACGCGCATGCGCATCCCGCCGCGCACGCTGACGACGCGGCGGACGAGCCGCTGGCGGTGGCCGGTGTCCCGTTCGCGCAGGACGGGCATGAAGTCCTGCACCTCCACCATGCCGTCCTCGGTGAGCATGCGGGTGATGAGGATGTTGGTGTCGGGGAAGTAGAACTGCTGCCGCGACGCCACGTCGCACTGGGGCGCGATGACCCAGTGGCCGCCCTTGTCCGGGTCGAGGAGCGCGCCGAAGACGCTGGGCGAGTCGAAGCGCGGCGCGCAGAACCAGTCGATTCTGCCGTCGGTGCCCACCAGGGCGGCGGTGCGCAGGTCGCCGATCATGCCGTGCTCGGCGATCGGCAGGTACGGGGGGTCGAGCGGCCTCACGCGTCCCCCACCGCCCAGCCGCGTCCGCCCGGCAGCCGCAGCGCCGCGTCGGGGCCCCACGAGCCGCGGGCGTACGGGAGCGGGTCGGGGCGGTGGCGCAGCACCGGGTCGCACACCTCCCACAGCCGCTCGATCTCGGCGGCGCCGGTGAAGAGCGTCTGGTCGCCGCGCATCGCGTCGAGCAGGAGCTTCTCGTAGGCCTCCAGCGGGACCGCGCCGCCGAAGTCGTCGTCGGAGCGGAAGGTGAACGTGCCGCGTCCCAGGCGTAGTTCGGGCCCGGGGCGTTTGGCGCGGAGGTGGAGTGCGACGACGGGCTCGTCGCTGAGTGCGAGGGACAGCTCGTCGGGGCACTCGGGGCGTGGCGCGTCGCCGAAGAGAGCGTGCGGCGGGCTGTGGAAGCCGACCGTGACGACGCGTTCCGACCTGGCCATGTGCTTGCCGGTGCGCAGGAGGAAGGGGACGCCCTGCCAGCGCCAGTTGTCGACCCAGGCGCGCAGGGCGACGAAGGTCTCGACGTCCGAGTCGTCCGCGACGCCGTCCTCGCCGCGGTAGCCCTCGTACTGGCCGAAGACGGTCTCGGCCGGGTCGAACGGGCGCAGCGCGCGGTAGACCTTCAGCTTCTCGTCGCGCAGCTCCTCGGCGGCGATCCTGGCGGGCGGTTCGAGGGCGACGAAGCCGAGGATCTGGCACAGGTGGGTGGAGACCATGTCGCGGAAGGTGCCGGTGGACTCCATGAATCCGGCGCGGCCTTCGAGGCCGAGGTCCTCGGGGACGTCGATCTGGACGTAGGCGATGTGCTCGCGGTTCCAGACGGGCTCGAACACGCCGTTGGCGAAGCGGAGCGCGAGGAGGTTCTGCACCGCCTCCTTGCCGAGGAAGTGGTCGATGCGGAAGACCCGTGCCTCCGGGACGATCCCGGCGATGGCGGCGTCGAGGGAGCAGGCGCTGGCCAGGTCGCGGCCGAAGGGCTTCTCCATGATGAGGGAGGCGTCCTCGGCGATGCCGGTGGCGCCGAGCATGCGGACCATGTCCTCGGCGGTGGAGGGCGGCACGGAGAGGTAGAGCAGGGTGCGGCAGCGGTCCCCCGCCTCCTGGCGCGCGCGGCGCACGGCGGCGGCGAGCTCCTCGCCGTCGTCGGCCGAGGAGGCGACGAAGCCGATGTGCGGGGCGAAGGCGTCCCAGGCGGCCTGGTCCCAGGCGTCCGGGACGTACTCGCGCACGGACGCGCCGAGGCGGTCGCGGAACTGCTCGTCGGTGCCGGGCGAGTGGCGGCCGGAGCCGATGACGCGGAAGCGGTCGGGCAGCATGCCCGCCCGGTGGAGGCGGAACAGGCCGGGGAACAGGTTGCGGCGTGCCAGGTCGCCGGTGGAGCCGAAGATGACCAGGACCTGGGGGTCGCCGGGGGCGGCTGGCGAGGAGTGATCGTCGGCGGTCATGGTGGGGTCGTCTCCCTCTCGTGCGCCGGGTGCTGACCTCACCTTGCGCGCCGCGGGGCCGCCGGCCAACGGAACCCGCCGGAACGGGCGCCGGGGTCACCGGCTTGCCGCTCCAAGAGGGGGCGGGAGGTCAGCCTCGGGGGCGTGCCCAGTTGTCGCCGAGCCAGCCCTCGTGGCTGAGGAGCAGGGCGATCAGGGCGGCCGTCACACGCGGGTCCCACTCCCCCGCCACCTCGGTCAGCTCGAAGTCGCGGCCGCCCGACGCCCAGTCGAGGACGACGCCCTCCGCCGTGCGCCATTTGGTGCGGCGCGGCGGCCTGGCGACGTCGCCGCCGAGGAGCGCGGCGAGCAGGAGGAGGAGTTGGATCGGGGAGACGAGCCACCAGACCGTCCACCAGAAGGGGTTGCCCTTCCTGCCGGTGGCGGACCGGCCGTCCGCCGTCTCGACCGTCCAGCGGGCGCGGCGCAGGGCGGAGGCGGGGACGCGGGTGACGCGGGCGAGCGGTTCGCCGGCGGCGCCGAGCACCTCGTAGACGGCCTGGCCGTCCGGCCCGGCGGCGCGGGTGACGACGTCGGCGCGCTTCGCCGTGCGCTGCCGGTCCTGCCACAGGGTGAACGCGCGGACGCCGCGCTTCCATTCGCCTTTCGCGGCGGGCGGGGACCAGACCTCGGGGCAGGCGAGGACCTGGGCGGCGTACCGCCGCCGTGCCTCCCTGTCGGGCGCCACCCAGATGGCGTGGCGCACCCCGCCGTCCGGGGGCCCGGCGCCCCGCTTGTCCTTCTCGCCGCCGTCCGCCGTCTGGAGCCACAGGATCTTTCCCACGCCTGGACCCTACTCGAACGCGCACACGATTCCCTCAGGCATCTGTTCGACACGTTCCGGATGCCCCGATGTCACGTCCCTGACGGTAAGTTCGGGCACGGCGGCGGACCGGTACGCACGGGGGTGAACGGCGCCGGGCCGTCGCGCCCGCCGCACCGGCCGGTGCGGTGTCCCGTTCGACCGAGAGAGAGTCCATGCCGCCGACGATCCGCAGGGCCGTCATCCCTGCCGCCGGGCTCGGTTCGCGCCTGCTGCCGCTGACCAAGGCGACGCCCAAGGAGATGCTGCCGGTCGGTGACAAGCCGGTGATCGAGCACACGGTGCGTGAGCTGGTGGCGTCCGGTGTCACGGACATCACCATCGTCGTCTCCGGGGGCAAGTCCCTGATCCAGGACCACTTCCGGCCCAACCCCGCCCTCGTCGAACGGCTGCGCGCCGACGGCAAGACGGCGTACGCGCGGGCCGTCGAGGAGGTCGCCGACCTGGCGCGGGAGGGGCACATCACCTACCTCGACCAGCACGGCCCCTACGGCAACGGCACGCCCGTGCTCAACGCGGCCCGGCTGTCCGGGGACGAGCCGATGCTCGTCCTGTGGCCCGACGACGTGTTCGTCGCGGAGGTGCCCCGCGCTCAGCAGCTGATCCGCGCGTACGAGGCGACCGGCTGCCCCGTGCTGGCGCTGATGCCGTTGGACCCCGGGGACTCGCGGCGCTACGGGGTGCCGATGGTGAAGGAGGACCTCGGTGACGGCCTGCTGCGGATCAGCGGGCTGGTCGAGAAGCCGGAGCCGGCCGCCGCGCCGTCCGCGTACGCCGCGATCGGCGGCTACGTCATCACGGCCGGGATCGTCGACGAGCTGCGGGAGCAGACGGCGCGCTGGCACGAGCACCGCAGCGGCGAGATCTACCTGACGGACGCGATCAACGCGTACGCGTCGGGCCGTGCCGTGTACGGGCAGGTGATCTCCGGGCGCTGGTACGACACGGGCAATCCGGCGGACTACCTCGTCGCGCAGATGGCCTCCGCGCTGGCGCATCCGGAGTACGGCCCCGTGCTGCGCCGCCTGGCGCGCGACCTGGACGGGACGGCCGCGTCGGAGTGCTGACGGTTCGGCGGGCGCGGGGCCGGCGGGTCCGGCCGCGCGCCCGCCGTGTCCGGGCCGGTGGGCGGGGGCTCCCTTGACGGTGCGGCGGAGCGGGCCTACCTTCCCCCCAGCCCTGGTTCATGCACGCGAATCATGTTCAGCCATGTGCACCTTCCCGATACCGGAGGACACCTGATCATGCGCACGCGCACGCTCACCGCCGCCTCGCTCGCCGGCCTGCTGCTGGCCACGGGCGTCCCGCTCGCCACCGCGGCCGCCGGGGCGGCGGCCGTCGTGGAGGTCACCACCGCCGACGAGCTGGAGGACGCCCTCGCCTCGGCGGCGCCGGGCGACACGATCCGCCTCGCGCCCGGCACCTACCGGGGCAACTTCGACGCGACGGTGGACGGCACGGCGTCCGCGCCCATCACCCTGACGGGGCCCGCGACGGCGGTCCTCACCGCCGGAGGCGGCTACGGCCTGCACCTCGACGGCAGTTCCTGGTGGAACGTCAGCGGCATCACGGTGACGGGCGGTCAGAAGGGCATCGTGCTGGACGACGCCGACCACGTGCACATCAGCGACGTCACCGTGCACGGCCTCGACATGGAGGCGGTGCACTTCCGCAACTCCAGCTCGGACGGCTCCCTCACCGGCTCGCGCGTCTACGACACCGGGCGGAACGGCCGCGGGATGGGCGAGGGCGTCTACGTGGGCAGCGCGGGCGGCACGAACGACCGCAGCGACCGCGTCCTGATCCAGGACAACGTCCTCGGCCCCGGCATCGGCGGCGAGAACATCGACATCAAGGAGGGCACCACCGGCGCCCGCGTCATCGGTAACACCTTCGACGGCAGCGGCCTCACCGGCGCCAACTACGACGACTCCTGGGTGGACATCAAGGGCAACGACGTCCTCGTCCAGGACAACACCGGCACCCGCACCACCAACGACGGCTTCCAGACGCACGAGGTGCAGGACGGCTGGGGCTGCGGCGCCGTCTTCCGGAACAACCACTCCGACCTCACCGGCGCCACCGGACCCGACCGCTACGCCATCAACGTCACCCACTACGACGCCGAGGACTGCCCGGTCACCATCGACGCCGACAACACCGTGACCGGCGGCAACGGGCTGGCCAACCCCGGCGTCCCGGTGGGCGGTCCGTCCGGGCCCACCGACCCGACCGACCCCGGGGACCCCGGCCCGCAGGGCGGCTGCACGGCGGCGCACCGCGTGACCGGCACCTGGTCCGGCGGTTTCCAGGCCGAGGTCACCGTCACCAACACCGGCGACGCCCCCATCGGCGGCTGGACCGTCGCCTGGGATCTCGGCACGGCCAGGATCGCGAGCCTGTGGAGCGGCGTCCACACGCTGGACGGCTCACGGGTCACGGTCACCGACGCGTCGTGGAACGGCGCCCTCTCCCCCGGCGCGACCGCGGCCTTCGGCTACACGGCGGACGGCGCGCCGCCCGGCGGCGCGGTCGGCGCCGTGTGCGCCGCCGGGTGAGACGCGTCCGTCCGGACCATCCCGCAGAGCTGCTCGACCTGCGGGTGCCACGGCCGGCCCGCCGGGCCGGTGAGCAGGTACGGGAGGAGCGCGAGGTGGGCCGGGGCGGCGGGACGGGGGCGGGGTATCTCGGGGCCGCGGCGGCGTGGAGCCCGAGCTTTCTGTTCATCAAAGTCGCCGTCGGGGTGCTGTCCCCAGGCCAGGTCGTCGTCGGGCGGCTCGTCCTCGGCGGCGCGACGCTCGCGGTGGTCTCGGCCGTCACGGGGCGGCCATGGCCGCGCGGGCCGCGGGTGTGGGCCGAGCGGGCGGGCATGGGCGCGGTGCTGTGCGTCGTGCCGTTCCTGCTGTTCTCCTGGGCGGCGCGCGACCTGCCCTCGGGACTGTCCGGCATCTACAACGCGGCCACGCCTGTCGCGACGATGCTGGTGGCCCTCGCGCTGCTGCCGGAGGAGCGGCTCACGCGGGCGAAGACCGGGGCCTTCCTGAAGGCCGCGGCGGGCGTCGTGCTGGTCGCCGCCCCGTGGAGCGCCGCCGGTGACCTGGGCGGCGGCCGGGCGCTGACGGCCCAGCTGGCGTGCCTCGGCGGGACCGTCTGCTACGGGCTCGGCTTCGTCTGCACCCGCCGGTTCCTGCGGCTCACCCCGGCCGCCGGTGCCGCGATGCTGGCGCTCGGCGCGGTCAGCACGGGCGTCGCGTACATCTGGTACGCGCGGGTGATCGACGCGTGGAGGGCCACGCTCGCGTCCACTGTGACGTATCTGACACCTGTGGGCGGCGTCGTGCTGGGCGTGCTGGTGCTGCGGGAGGAACTGGCCTTGCGGGAAGTGGCCGGTGGGGTGGTCGTCGTCCTCGCCGTGCTGGTGGGGCAGGGACGGCTGCGGATGCCCGGAAGGCCGCGGACCACACGTCCGGAGGACACCGGACACGTATCAGGCGGTATACCGGACGGTGCGGGACAAGAGGGGGAGAAGAGACAACGGCCGGTACGACGGAGGTGAGCGCGGTGGACCGCACCGACGGGCAGCGCGTGGTGGTGGGTGTCAACGGATCGCTGGGCAGCATGACGGCCCTGCACAGGGCGGCTGAGGAGGCGCGCCGCCGTGGCGCGTCCCTGATGGCCGCGCTGGCGTGGACCGTGCCCCTCGGCGGGATGCGGCGGCCCGGCCCGGAGGCGCAGGCGGACGCGTTCCGCCTGGCGGCCCGGGACCAGCTGCGGGGGGCGCTGCGCGCGGCGTTCGGCGGGTCGCACGTGGGGGTGCCGGTGGAGGCGGTGGTGATCGAGGGGCAGGTGGGAGAGGCGCTCGTCTCGCTCGCGGACCGGCCGGACGACCTGCTCGTCGTCGGCACGGGGCGGCGCGGGCTGTGGCGGCGGCTGACGGGGCCCTCGCCTTCGCGGTACTGCCTGGCGCACGCCGGCTGCCCGGTCCTCGCCGTGCCGCACGCGCCGCTGCACGACGACCTCGACGCGTTGCGGCAGCTCGGACGCCGTGGGGCCGGGCTCGGCGCGTTGCTGCCGGGGCCCCGTACGCCCCGCTGAGGCAGCGCGGCCCCGCGGCCGGCCGCGGCATCCCGTGCGGCCCGGATTGACGGCCGGGCCCGACGCCTCTACAACCCTGGACGAGAGCGCTCTCACCCCTGAGACGTCCGGGTCCCTCCGGGCCCGGACGTTTTCCTCCACCGTCCAGGAAGGCGTTCCCCCATGGCCTCATCCCGCACCGCTCCCCCGGGCGCCCGAAGACTCGGGCCCCGACCGGCGGCCAGGACCCTGCTGACGGCAGCGGCGGCGCTGCTCGGCGTACTGGCCGCGCTGCTCTCCAGCCCGGCGAACGGCGCCGTGCCGTCCAGGCCCGGCTGGACGCTCCAGTGGAGCGACGACTTCACAGGCGCGGCCGGCTCCCTGCCGTCCGGCACGAACTGGCAGATCGACACCGGGCACAGCTACCCGGGCGGCCCCGGCAACTGGGGCACGGGCGAGATCCAGAACTACACCGACTCCACCAACAACCTCAGCCTCGACGGCGGCGGCAACCTGCGCATCACGCCGCTCCGCGACGGGGCGGGGAACTGGACGTCGGGCCGCATCGAGACGCGCAGGGCCGACTTCAAGGCACCGGCGGGCGGCGTGCTGCGCATCGAGTCCCGCCTCCAGATGCCGAACGTGACCGGGCAGGCCGCCCTCGGCTACTGGTCCGCGTTCTGGGCGCTCGGCGCGCCCTACCGGGGCAACTACTGGAACTGGCCGGCCATCGGCGAGTTCGACATCATGGAGAACGTCAACGGCATCAACTCGGTGTGGGGCGTGCTGCACTGCGGCGTCAACCCCGGCGGCCCCTGCAACGAGACGAACGGTCTCGGCGCGAGCCGCCCCTGCCCCGGCGCCACGTGCCAGTCGGCCTTCCACACGTACAGCTTCGAGTGGGACCGCTCCTCCACGCCCAACGCGCTGCGCTGGTACGTGGACGACCAGCTCTTCCACACCGTGACGCAGACCCAGGTGGGCGCCGCGACCTGGGCGAGCATGACCGATCACGCGGGGTACTTCATCCTGCTGAACGTCGCGATGGGCGGCGGCTTCCCCGACGGTGTCGCGGGCCACGCCACCCCGACCGCCGCGACCGTCCCTGGCCGCCCGATGGTCGTGGACTACGTGGCGGTGTGGACGCGGGGCGGCGGCGGTGGCCCCACCGACCCGCCGGACCCGCCCACCGGGGAGTCGACGTTCTACCTCAGGTCGGGCGGCGCCCTGAACGCGACGGCGGGCTCGGCGGGCTCGGCGACGGTGGCGTCCGCGGGCGGCACCAACCACGACGGGACGCCGTCGCAGCCGCAGACCTTCACGGTGTCCAACGTGAGCGGCGGGTACACGGGCGGGGCGACGGTGTTCGACCTGTTCGCGGACTCGGGCACGACGGTGGGCAACGGCCAGCAGGTCCGGGTCTCGTACGACCGGACCGGTGACGGCAGCTGGGACCGCACCGAGACGTACCACTACTTCGCCACGGACCCGGTGCCCGGCTACGAGCACTACCGGCAGACGGCCGGGCTGCGTTCGTCCACGGGGAGCCACGGCGACCTGGTGAACGGGCGCGTGCGCGTCGAGGTGTGGAACGCCATCGGCAACGGGCCGAGCACCGTGGGCATCGGCAACCAGTCGGTGATCACGATCCCGTTCGACTGACCCGTCCGGCCGGCAGCGGCGCGAGCCGTGCCGCCGTCCCCTCGCCGGGGGCGGCGGCGCGGCGGGCGCGGGTCAGGACTCGCTGACGAGCGCCATGTAGAAGTCCCAGTCCCAGTGGGGGCCGGGGTCGGTGTGGTCGTTGCCCGGCACCTCGACGTGGCCGATGATGTGCTCGCGGTCCAGCGGGATGCCGTAGCGGTCGGCCAGGTGGCGCGTGAGGGCGGCGGACGAGCGGTACATCGCGTCGGTGAACCACGCCGGGTCGTCGACCCAGCCCTCGTGCTCGATCCCGATGCTGTACGCGTTGCCCGAGCGGGCGTGCCAGGCCGTGTCGGCGTCGCGGACCATCTGTGTGACGTCGCCGTCCGAGGAGCGGACGAGGTAGTGCGAGCTGACCTGCGACGCCGGGTTCTGGAACCAGCTGATCGACCCGGCGTACCAGCCCTGCATCACGTGGACGACGATGGCGCTGATCTCCTGCGTGCGGCCCACCCGGTAGTTCTGCGTGCTGGCCGGGACCCAGTGCGCGGCGGGGTAGTCCGCGCTGAGCGGTCCTGGCGCGGCGTCGGCGTACGTGCCGCGGTCGGGGTCGACGGAGCGCGGCCCGACGGCGACGGTCTCGCCGCCGTCCACGCGGGCGCTGAGGCCGCTGCGCAGGAAGTCGTAGACGGCGTCGGCGTAGAGCCTGGCGGCTGTCGCGTCCTCCGCTCCGCCGCCCCCGCCGCCGTATGCGGCGACGGCGGTGTACCAGGCGTCGAGGTCCTCGCGTTCCGACGGCTTCATGCCGGCCGCGTCGGCGGCGAGGCGCAGGAGGGCGGCGCCGCCGCGGATGTTGGCGGCCGTGTCGCTGCGCAGCAGTCCGGCGGGCAGGCCGGTCTCGGCGGCGGCCTCGTCGAGGGTGCGCCGGGTGGGGTTGTCGACCAGGTGCATGACGCCGTAGCCGTTGGCGTGGCTGGGCAGGCCGTCGTGGTCGTCGAGACGTGTCTCGCCGTAGCCGACGGCGACGAGGAGGTCGCGCGGGACGTCGTACGCGGCGGCGGCCGAGGCGAACGCGTCGTTCACCGGTGTCGCCGGCCCTTCGGCAGCGACGGGGGGCGCGGTGGCGAGGACGGTGGCGAGGACGGCGGTGGCCAGGGGGATCATGCGCAGGCGTCGGCGTGGGGCGGATCGTCCGGACATGAGGCTCCGATCGGTGGGGGCGGATGCGTGGCGCCCCGGTGGGGCCGGGCGCGGCGCCGGGTCCACACTCGACGCTGCTACATGCCCATGTCAACGAGGCGGGGCCCCGGCGAGCCGGTGAGGAAGACGTTCCTCACCGGCGCGGTCGCCACCGAGCGGCTGCGGCGGCGCCAGGAGCACGGCCCGCCGGGCGGCGTGAGCTCGGCGCGGGACTCACCCGGTCGCCCGTCCAGCCGGAGGGGCGGCTCAGGAGCCGTCACGGACGCGGACCAAGGGGCCGTCCCAGGAGTGGTACGGGCGGCGCCCGCCGTTTCCCGGGGTGACGGCGGGGGGCGGTTCGGCGCGGACGGCCGCCGTCGCGGCGGCGGCGGCCGCGCTCGGGGGGCGGCCGTGCCGGATGGCGTTCCCCGCGCTCAGACCGTGGCCGACCTCGCGGGCGAACCTGATCAGCGGTCGCAGCAGCGGGCCCATGCGTCCCATCGGAGCCTCCAACTATACTGACCTGTGAAGTTGGCACGATGCTAGGTATACAGATCTGTAAAACGCAAGGGGTGCACGGTATGACCGCTGCCACGACGGGCGGAGGCCGGCGTCTGACACCGGGCGCGCGGCGGATCCTGGACGTCGCGTCCGAGCTGTTCTACCGGCGCGGCATCCACGCGGTCGGCGTGGACACGATCGCGGCCGAGTCGGGCGTCACCAAGCGGACGCTCTACGACCGCTTCGGTTCGAAGGACGGCCTGCTCGTCGCGTACCTGGAGGCGCGCGACATGCGCTGGCGCGAGCAGGTCGTGGCGCGCCTCGACGAGATCGGGGACGGCGACCGGGCGGCCCGCGTCCTGGCGCCGTTCGACGTGCTGCCGATGTGGCTTGAGGGGTCGGAGCGCGGGTGCAGCTTCATCAACGCCTTCGCGGAGCTGCCCGAGCCCGAGCACCCCGGACGGCAGGTGATCGTGGCGGAGAAGAGGTGGCTGCGCGACCTGTTCCACCGGCTGCTGACCGAGGCGGACGCGCCCCGCCCCGCCGACCTCGCCGTGCAGCTGCTCAGCCTGCACGAGGGCGCCGTCGTCAGCACCTCGATCGCCGGGGAGGCACGGGCGGCGACGGCCGCGCGCGCGGCGGCCGCGCTCCTGCTGGACGCGGCGACGGCGACCGGCTGACCCGGCGCGGGCTCCGGCGCGACAGCCGCAGGTCTCCGCACTCTGTTGCAGAACGGTGACAACCCGACCCATGGCTTCACGCTCCATGAGGTGTCGGGAGCAGTTCCGTTCGACAGAGAGAGGCCCTCCGTGCGCGACCACCAGGACAGACGAGCCGGGAAGCGGAGCAGCACCGTGAGCCGCCGGGGTGTGCTCGCCCTGGGAGCGGCGGGGATCGTCGGCAGCGTGTTCCATCCCACCGGGGTCTCGGCGCTCGGCCTCACGGACCGGTCGCGTTTCGGGGCGGCGGAGCCCGAGCCTGACACGGGCGGCGGGACGCCGGAGCCCGAGCCGGAGGAGGAGGCGCCGAGCCTGGAGCACCCCCGCCTCATCGGCGACGGGTCCACCGCCGACACCGGCCCCCAGCCGCACCAGCCCGAGGCGCGCCGGCTGGCGGCGGGGGAACGGCCGCCGCAGTTCGTCGTCGTCTCCTGGGACGGGGCGGGCGCGCTGGACGACGGCCTGTTCGACCGGTTCCGGGGCGTGGCGGAGGACATCGGCGCGTCGATGACGTTCTTCCTGTCCGGGCTCTACCTGCTGCCCGAGGCGCGGCGCGACCGGTACGAGCCGCCGCGCAACCCGCGGGGCGCCTCGGACATCGGCTACCTGTCCGACGCCCACATACGGGACACGCTCGGCCAGCTGCGCGCGGCGTGGCTGGAGGGCCACGAGGTCGGCACGCACTTCAACGGCCACTTCCTCGGCGGCGACGGCTCGGTCGCCAACTGGAGCGCGGACGACTGGCGCAGCGAGATCGCCCAGGCGAAGGCGTTCGTCTCCGAGTGGCGGACCAACACGGGGTTCGGCGACGACGTGCCGCCGCTGCCGTTCGACTACGAGCGCGAGCTGACGGGCGGCCGCACCCCCGGGCTGATGGGGCAGGAGGCGCTGCTGCCGGTGGCAGCCGAGCTGGGCTGGCGGTACGACGCCAGCTCCCCCGGCGGCCTCCAGCAGTGGCCGGCGCGGCGGGAGGGCCTGTGGGACCTGCCGCTGCAATCGCTGCCGTTCCCCGGGCACGGCTTCGAGGTGTTGTCGATGGACTACAGCATGCTGGCCAACCAGTCGGGCGACACGACGCAGGGCGACCCCACCCGTTTCGACACCTGGCGCGAGGAGGCGAGGGGGGCGCTCATGGGCGGTTTCGAGCGCGCCTACACTTCGAACCGCGCTCCGCTGTTCGTGGGCAACCACTTCGAGCAGTGGAACGGCGGCGTGTACATGGACGCCGTCGAGGA
The DNA here is from genome assembly GCF_047200595.1 of Streptomyces sp. MS19. NCBI lineage: Bacteria > Bacillati > Actinomycetota > Actinomycetes > Kitasatosporales > Streptomycetaceae > Streptomyces > Streptomyces sp. MS19. Next base: position 67,468 of record NZ_JBJZOH010000026.1, read on the forward strand.
GGCACTGCGGGAGATGGCCGGCCGGGACGAGGTGCGCTTCGTCTCCTTCCGGCAGCTGTGCGACTGGCTGGACGCCCAGGACCCCGGCGTCCTGGCGAATCTGCGCGCCCTCGGGGTGGGGCAGGGCCCGCCGGGCGGCTGGGAGGCCGTGGTGACGGCGTGACACGGACGCTCCTCCCGGGCGCGGAGACAGGGGACGGACCGGCGGCGAGGGCGGAACGGGTGCGGGACGAGACCGTGGGCGAAGGCGGGACGGGTGCCGGGGAACGGGCCGCCGAGGCGTTGTTCGCGGGGTTCTACCCGCGCCTGGCGGGCTGGTGCCGGGGGCTGGTGGACTCCGACGAGGTGGCCCACGACATAGCGTCCGAGGCGTTCACCCGCCTGTGGTCCCGCTGGTCCGCGGTGGACCGGCCGGAGTCGTACCTGTTCAGCGTGGCCGCCAACCTGGTCAGGGACCACTGGCGCCGCCGGGACCGCGAGCGGCGCGCGGCGCGCGACCTGGACGCGGTGCGCGAGGACTCCCCCGCGGCCGACCAGGGCCTCGCCGTCCGCAGCCTCGTCGAGTCGCTGCCCGACCGGCAGCGGGTGACCGTACTCCTCCACTACTACGCCGGACTGCCGGTGGACGAGATCGCGTCCGTCCTGCGCCGCCGTCCCGGCACCGTCAAGAGCGACCTGTACAAGGCCAGGCAACGGCTGCGGAGCGCGTTGAGGGGATTCCATGACATCACCACATGACCCGCACGACGACCCGCCCGCCGCGGCGGGCGGAGGGGAACCGTCCGGTCTGGACGGGCTGTTCGCGGCGCCCGTGACACCGCTGCCGCCGCCCGCCGGGGCGTTCGCCACCGTACGCCGCCGGGCCGCCGCGCGGCGGCGGCGCCGGGTGGTCGCGGCGGGCGCGGCGACGGCCGTGTGCGTGGCCGGGGCGACGGCCGTCGTCGCGCTGACGCGCCCCGGGGGGCCGCCGCCGGTGAGCGCGCCGCCGGTGTCCCGTTCGTCCGTCCCGGCGGACGAGGACCCCTCGGAGCGCGGGAGTCCGTCCCGCGCGGAGGCGCCGTCCGGCACCGGGGAGCCGTCCGTGGAGGCGAGCGGTACGGGTCCGGCCTCGTCCGACCCGGCGCCTGAGCCGTCCGGTGGCGGTGCCGGCCGGGAGACCGCGGCCTCCCCGGGTGCGTCCGGCGTCTGCGGGAGCGACCAGCTGGACCTGGCCGTCGCCGCGACCGAGGGCGCGGCGGGTTCTGTCTACCTCACGCTGCGCTTCACCAACACCGGGGACGCCGCCTGCACGATGACGGGGTTCCCCGGCGTCTCGCTGGTCGCGGGGGACGGCGGCGAGCAGATCGGCGCCCCGGCCGAGCGCGCGGCGACGGACGGCGCGCCCGTGCCCGTGGAGCTGGCGCCTGACGGCTCCGCCGTGACGGACCTGCGGGTCACGCAGGCGGCGAACCACCCCGCCGAGGACTGCGACCCGACCCCGGCGCGCGGGCTGCGCGTCTACCCGCCGGACGAGCGGTCCGCGCTGTACCTGCCGGACGACGCCCTGACCGGCTGCGCCGACGAGGGGGTGTCCCTCCTGTCCGTGGCGCCGGTGCGCGCGGAGGACGGCTCCTGACCCGCGGATACGCGGCGGGCCCCGTGACGCACCGTGTCACGGGGCTCACGCGCCGCCCGGTCGGCCGCCCCGCGGTGTGAGCCGGCGCACGTGACGGCCGTCACGTACGTAACGCCTTAGTAGTTCGCACCCGCACTTACTCGACTGACCCCGGGACAGACCCCCGGGACAGGGTCTTTCGCCTACGGTGACGGCTCGTAGGTCCCATGGTTGTCCGGTTTCCGAACACCTGCTGAGAATGGCCGCTCGTCCGCATCCGCGACGTTCACCGCCCTTCTCTGCGAACGAGGTACCACTCCCATGACCGCGACCCGCACCACCGGCACGAGCCGGATGTGGACCCGCAGGGCCTCCATCGCCGGCGTCGTCACCGCCGGCGCAGCGGCCCTGGCCGTAGCCCTCGTCCCGACCCAGGCGTCCGCCGCCACGGCACCGGCGCGCGTGGCGACCCAGACCGACGCCCCGATGGCATTCCTGAGCGCCGCGCCCGGCAAGAACGCCATCGCGGTCAGCGACACGCTCGGCGGCACACAGCAGATCGTCGACCTGGCCCCGCGCGAGGCTCCGGCGGCGCAGGCACCGGAGACCGTCGCGGACGCGGCGCCGGAGGACGCCCCCGAGGCGGCAGCCGAGGCACAGCCCGAGGCACCGGCGCAGGCACCGGCCGAGAGCCTGGCCCCCGAGGCGAAGCCCGAGGCCCCCGAGGTGACCTACCCCGACAACCTGGACGGGTGGATACGCGAGGCGATGGCCATCATGAAGGAGCACGGCATCCCCGGCTCCTACGAGGGCATCCACCGCAACATCATGCGCGAGTCCAGCGGCAACCCGAAGGCGATCAACCTCTGGGACATCAACGCGCAGAACGGCGTGCCGTCGAAGGGCCTGCTACAGGTCATCCAGCCGACGTTCGACCGCTACCACGTCGAGGGCACCGCCTACGACCTGTACGACCCGGTCGCCAACATCGTCGCGGCCTGCAACTACGCCGCCGACCGCTACGGCTCGATGGACAACGTGTTCGGCGCCTACTGATCCGTCCCAGCGCGGTTCGGCACGGGCACGACACAGCGGCGGGGGGGGGGGGGGGGGGGGGGGGGGGGGGGGGGGGGGGGGGGGGGGGGGGG
>NZ_JBJZOH010000027.1:0-69974 GCF_047200595.1 Streptomyces sp. MS19
TCTGGGTAAACCCCCACCCCTCTCCCCCCCCCCCCCCCCCCCTCCCCGCCCCCCCCCCCCCCCCCACGACCGTCATGGCGCCCATGGAGTGCCCGGCGACGACGGCGCGCGTGCCGTCCGGGACGGTCGCGTCGAGGACGGCGCACAGGTCGTCGGCGAGCGCGTCCGCGTCGCAGTTGCCGGGCGTGGGCGGCGTACGGCCGTGGCCGCGCTGGTCGTAGAGGACCACCCGGTGGTCGGGGAGGAGGCGGTGCAGGACGCCGTGCCACAGCGCGGTGTTGCACGTCCAGCCGTGCACGAGGACGACGGCCGGGGCGTCGTCGGGCCCGTGTATCTCGGTGTGCAGGCGGGCGCCGCCCGTGGAGGGCACGATGCGGACAGCCCAGTCGCGGCGCGCGGACTGCTGCGGGAACGGCGGGTGGGCGGACGGCTCAGGCATGGCGCAGCACCTCGTATTCGGAGAGATCGACCTGCTGGGTGGCGATGCGGAACTCGCGGGTGGTGCCCGGCCAGACGGTGGTGTTGCGGCCGTGCGCGTCGAGGTACCAGCTGTCGCAGCCGCCGGTGTTCCACACCGAACGGGCGAGCCGGGCCTGGAGGCGGTCGTTCCACGCGGCGACCGCCTGGGGCCTGGGGGTCAGGGCGGCGCGGGGGCCGAGCCGGTCGAGGGCGCGCAGGTAGTCGGCGAGGTAGGCGAGCTGGGCCTCGATGATGAGGATCATCGAGCTGTTGCCGAGGCCGGTGTTGGGGCCGATGACGGTCAGGAAGTTGGGGAAGCCGGCCGCCGTCGTGCCGCGCAGGGCCGCCATGCCGTCGCGCCACGACTCGGCGAGGGTCGTCCCGTCCGCGCCCTGGACGCGCCGGGCGATCGGCAGGTCCGTGACGCGGAAACCGGTGCCGAACACGATCGTGTCCGCCTCGGTCTCCCGGCCGTCGTCGGCGACGAGCGTGCCGCCGCGTATCTCGCGCAGCCCCGCGTCGATGAGGCGGACGTGCGGCCTGGCCAGGGCCGGGTACCAGTCGTTCGACAGCAGGATGCGCTTGCAGCCGATGCGGTAGCCGGGCGTGAGGCGGCGGCGCAGGTCCTCGTCCTTGACGGCGCGGCGCATGTGGAGGAGGGCGAGCTTCTCCAGACCGCGCATCATGTCCGGGCGGGACGCGAACGCGCCGACCTGCATCTCCCGTATGCCCCACAGCAGTCGGCGGCGCGCCGCGCGGGTCGCGGGCAGCCGGGCGTGCAGGAGCCGTTCAAGGCCGCTGATGGGCCGGTCGGCGCGCGGCAGGACCCAGGGCGGGGTGCGCTGGAAGACGGTGACCTCCGCCGCCTCGCGCTGTATGCGCGGCACGAACTGCACGGCCGACGCGCCCGTCCCGACCACCGCGACCCGCCGCCCCCGCAGCGGGTGCCCGTGGTCCCAGCGCGCCGAGTGGAACACCCGGCCGGGGAAGCCGTCCAGGCCCGGCACGTCCGGCAGCCTCGGGTCGGAGAGCGGGCCCGTCGCGGTCACGACGACGTCCGCCGTCAGCGTGCCGCCGCCGCTCGTCGCCACGACCCAGCGCAGCTCGTCGCCGTCCCAGCGCGCCGACTCGACGCCGACGCCGAGCCGCAGGTGCGGGCGCAGGCCGTACGTGTCGGCGACCCACTCCAGGTACGCCCTGATGTGCGGCTGCCCCGAGAAGGCGCGCGGCCAGCGGGGATTGGGCGCGAAGGAGAACGAGTACAGGTGCGAGGGCACGTCGCACGCGCAGCCCGGGTACGTGTTGTCGCGCCACGTCCCGCCGACCGCGTCCGCCCGTTCGAGGACCACGAAGTCCGTGACGCCAGAGCGCCGCAGCCGCACCGCCGCCCCGAGGCCGCCGAAACCCGCGCCGATCACGGCGACCCGTACGTGCTCCGTCCCGACGACGCCCATGCGACCGGCCTCCCTGGCGAGCGCTGCGATGCTGCCAGCGTTCACTGGCACAGTGGGAGCGTAGGACAGGTGACTACCGATCGGTAGGGGGCGAACGCGCCTTTGCCGGACGCCCGTTCACCGCCCGTCCGCCTACACTCGCCGCGTGGCAGGCAGACGGGAGTACCGCGCGGCGGAGCTGGCGCAGGCGGCCGGGATCACCGAGCGGACCCTGCGGTACTACCGCGAACGCCGTCTCCTCCCGCCGCCCCGCCGCGCGGGCCGCGTCGCCTGGTACGACGAACGCCACCTCGCCCGGCTCCGCACCATCGACGGCCTCCTGGCGCGCGGGCACACCCTCGGCGGCATCGCCGAACTGCTCACCGCCTTCACCGAGGGCCGCGACGCCGGGCACACCGCCGAACTCCTCGGCCTGCGCGAGCCGCGCCCGTGGGCGGAGGAACGCCCCGTCCGCCTCACCCCCGGGCAACTGGCCGCGTACTTCGCCGGCCCGGCGTCCGCCGACCTCGCGGCGGCCCTGGAGATCGGCTACGTGGCGGTGGACGGCGAGGAGCTGGTGCACGTCAGCCGCGACCTGCTGGAGGCGTCCGCCGCGCTGGCGGGGGAGGGCATCCCGCTGTCGGCGATGCTGGCGGCCGGGCGGCAGCTGCGGGCGTACGCCGACGCGCTGGCCGACGTCTTCACCGGCCTGCTGCGGGAACACGTCCTCCCCGAGATCCTCGCCCCGGGCCACCGGCGGCCCCTGGCGGCGGAGGACGTGCGACGCCTGACGGAGGCACTGGAACGGCTGCGGCCACTGGCGAAGAAGGCGGTGTACGCGGAGGTGTCCCTGGCCCTGGACCGCCGCCTCGACGAAGACCTCCCCCCCGACACGTGAACCCGTTCCGGCCGGGGTGAGCTGAGCGGAATCCACTTCTCACAGCACCAAACCCGCAGTACAAAGACCCTGCTCCCCGCACACGCGGGGCTGGGCCCGGCGGGGTGGTCGGGGGCGCCGGTCAGGTCCCCTGAGTGGTGGGGGCGTCGATCGACATGATGCCGCGCAGGCCCTCCACCACCACGGACACGTCCTGCCGGTCCACCAGGGCCGACTGGAGCAGGTAGCCCTGTGCGCATGCCGCCAGGGTCCGCGCCACGTGTTCGGCCGGGACGTCGGGCCGCATCCAGCCGTTGCGCTGGTAGGCCTCCACGAGGACCCGCCAGTGCCCGACGAGGTTGTTGAGCCCGGTCCGCAGCACCGTGGCCAGTTCCGGGCTGCGCACGGTCTCCGCCCAGACCTGCACGATCAGCGACGGCGGGAAGGTGAGCAGGTCGGCCGCGCGCGTGAGCGAGTCGCCCAGGATGACGTCCGGGAGCGGCGGCCGCTCGGCGAGCGACGCGTCCCGGAACACGGCCGCGACCTCCCGCAGGACGTGGTGCGCGAGGTCCACGATCATCGCGTCCTTCCCCGGGAAGTAGCGGTAGACCGCTCCGGCCGACAGGCCGGTCTCCCTGAGGATGTCCTGCATGGAGGTGGCGTGGAAGCCGTCCCGCGCGAAGCAGCGGGCGGCGCCCTCCAGGATCTGTCGCCTGCGGGCCTCCATGTGTGCGGGGGATACGCGAGGCATGGACGAAGCGTAAAACGAACGTTCGTTTCTTGACAAGAGGCGGCCCGGTGCCGCACGGTGGGGCGCGCAGAAAAACGAACGATCCTTCTTTTTGGAGGCACCCCGTGCAGGCAGCACCCCGCCCCTCCGTCCCGCGCGGCCGGCTGGCCGCGGTCGTCCTCGGCCTCCCGGTGTTCGTCGCCTTCGCCATCTGGGCCTTCGCGTGGCCCGCGGCACGCACCGCCCCGAACGACCTGCCCGTGGGCGTCGCCGGGCCCCCGGCCGCCGCCGGGCAGGTCGCGGACGCGCTCCGAAGCGCGGACGGCGCCTTCGACGTCCACGTCTACGACGACGGGGACGAGGCGCGCGCCGCCGTCGAGGACCGCGAGGTCTACGGCGCGTTCGTCCTCTCGGGCGGCCCCGGAGGCGGCGAGGGCCGCATGGACGTGCTGACCGCCACGGCGGGCGGGCCCGTCGTGGCCCAGCTCCTCACCCAGGCCGCCCAGAACCAGGCGCCCCCCGGCACCGACGTCCGGGTGACCGACGTCGTGCCCGCGCCGGAGGGCGACCCGCGCGGCGCCGCGTTCAACACGAGCGTCCTGCCGCTGGCCATCGCGGGCATCGCGGGCGGCGCGCTGGTCGTCACGATCGGCATCCGCGGGCTGACCGGCGTCCTCACGCTCGCCGCCGCCGCCGTGCTGGTCGGCGCCGTGGGCGCCGCGATCGGCCTGGGCTGGCTCGGCGTGCTGGCCGGGAACTGGCTCGCGGTGGCCGGGGTCCTCGCCCTGATGGTCCTCGCGGGCGGCGTCACCGTCGCGGGCATCGCCACGCTGATCGGCCCCGCCGGGATCGGGATCGGCGCGCTGCTCGTCATGCTGCTCGGCAACCCGTGGTCCGGCGCGGGCTCGGCCCCCGAGCTGCTGCCCGAGCCCGCCTCCACCCTCGGCCGCCTGCTCCCGACCGGCGCGGGAACGTCCCTGCTGCGCTCGGTGTCCTTCTTCGACGGCGCCGGGGGCGCGTTCTCCCTCGCGGTCCTCGCCGTGTGGACGGTCCTCGGGGTCGCGGCGATGCTGCTCGGCGCGCGCCGCGGGGCCCCCGGCCAGGGCGGCGAGGGTGGCCAGGGTGGTCAGGGCAGCAGCGACTTGGCGAAGAACACGCTCTCGGGCGAGTCCCGGTAGGTCCCGAAGCCCTGCTCGAAGGGCAGCTCGGTGAAGCCGCTGCTGCGGTAGAGCCCGATGGCCTCCGGCTGCCGCGTGCCGGTCTCCAGGACCAGCCGCGTGCGGCCGGCGGCCCGCGCCTCCTCCTCCAGCCTGGCGAGCACCTTGCGGGCCAGCCCGCGCCCACGGGCCTCCCGCCGGACGAACATGCGCTTCAGCTCGGCGTCGCCCGGCGCGTAGCCCTCCTCGGCCGCCTCGTGCGCGCGCCACGCGCCGGTGCCCACGGGACGGCCCGCGTCGTCGTAGACCAGCAGGTAGAGCCCGTGCGGCGGGACGAACATCCCGGCGTCGAGCGGCGTGACGTCCCCCGCACCGCCGTACCGCTCGGCGTACTCCGCCTGCACGAGATCGTTCAGCATGCGCGCGTCGGGATCGTCGAACCGGGCGGTCACTATCGTCATACGGCCATCGTACGAAGCCGCCGCCGGTGGTCCGCGCGGTCACCGCACGCCCCCGGCCGCCGGCACTCCGGCACGGTCCCGCACGTCCGCCAGGGCCGCCTCCACCCGCTGCCCCCCGGGCGACATGCGGCCCGGCTCGATCCACCACGGGACGCCCGCCCGCGACCCCGCCTCCGCGACCTCCCGGGCGGCCCGTTCGTACGGCCGCGCCTCCGCGCTGCCGGGCGCGGCGCCCTCGGGGGGCGTCGTGCCGCTCTCGATCAGCATCGCGGGGCCCGCGCCCACCGGCCACGACCGCGACAGCAGCCCCTCGCGGAAGGCCGGGTCGGTCAGCAGGGAGGCGGACAGCTCCTTGTCCGCCGACACGGCCCGCAGCATGTTGTCAGGACCGGCCAGGTCCCGCCGCGGGTCGGTCCAGTCGCCCCAGTCCATGTCCGTCCGGTCCATGCGCCCCTGGAGGCGCACGGCCGCTTCCGCCATGTCCCTGCCCAGGTGCTCGCCGGGGGTGAGGCGCCCGGCCGACATGAGGTCGCCGAAGCCGGTGAGCTGCTGCATGTCCCAGATCTCCGCGCCGCTGGGGCGGTCGGTGACGGGCTTCAGCCACTCGATGTCCGGCTCTCCGTACACCCAGCGCCGCACGGAGGACGGGACGTCGTCGCGCGCGTCCGGGTCGCGCGGGTCGATGCCGCCGATCTCCGGGTCAAGCAGCATGGTCACGCTGTCGGCCAGCCGCTCGAACACGACCCGCCTGCGCCCCTCGTCCCCGGGGTCGAGCGGGACGAGTCCGCTGGCGAGTCCGGTCAGGTAGTCGCGCCCGTACGGGCCGCCGTCCTCGCCCAGGGCGCGGTGGAAGGCGAGCAGGTAGCGCCGTTCCGCCTCGGTCATGTCACGGAGCGGGGCGCCCGGCTCGTCCCCGCCGCCGTGGACGGAGCGGAAGATCGCGTCGAGGCCGTCGGTGTACTGCCACACCAGGCCGATGTCGAGGGACCCGGCGTTCTCGAACTGCCCGACCAGCCCCTTCGCCGCCCAGGCCGCCATCTCCGGGGTGAGCCACATCCTCAGCGGCCCGCCCGTGAGGTCGAAGCCCGTCGGGTCGAGTTCCGCGGCGGCGGAGGCGAGGTCCTTGCGGTAGCTGTGGATGGCGTCGTGGATGTCCCACGCCGCGCCCTCGGCGTCCGACACGGCCTCGTCGAAGTGGCGTTCCCTGAGTCGCGTGAGGACACCGGCGGCGAGGACGTACCCCTCGCCGTAGGGCTCGGCGGTGAACGTGAAGCCGTTCACCGTCCGTGACAGCGGCTCGTCGTCGTACGGCTCGACCGGCGCCCCCAGCGCCTCCACCTCGGCCATGACCGCGTGGTAGTCGGCACGCGCCGCGGCCAGGTGCGCCTTGAACGTGTCCTCGCACTGGCCCCGGCCCCACACGCGGTCGTGGACCTCCTCCTCGGCCGCGACGGCCCGGTTGACGGCCTTGAAGAGCGCGCGGACGGTCTTGTCGACCTCGCTCTCGCCGAGTGCCTGGTCCGTGGCCCTGATCCGCCCCTCGCCGTCGACGAGCTTGTCCCCGTCAACGGAGCCGGCGTCGGCGGCCAGTTCGGTGGCGCGGCGGGAGAGGTCACCGACGTCCGAGACCTCGCAGGCGGCCCGCAGGTAGGCCGCCGCGCTGTCGGCCATGTCGTCGGCGTCGATCTCGGTGCCGAACTTCTTGCTCATCGCCCATGGCCTGCTGCTCGGGTAGTCGTCGCGCGCCGCCTCGATCTCCGCCCGGCTGAAATCGACCGGTGTCTGCTCGGCCATGTCGCTCCCGCAAAGAACCCAGTGCTGGTGAGTGCGGAGCCTACTCAGGAAAGTCCCCGCATCGTAAGACTTTCCCGCCCCCGGAGTCCGGCCGCACCGCGCCGTCCATCCCTTGTCTTCCGCGAACGCCGCCTCACCCCGCCCCGGCGCGCTCCACCACGTCGTCCACCGCCTGCGCCAGCCGCCACGCCCCCGGCCGGACCGTCCACCCGTCGCCGTCGCCCCGCGTGGCGCGCGCCGCGAACTCCTCGGCCGCACGCTCGTACGGGCGCGCCGCCGCGCTGCCGGGCTCGACCCCCGGCGGGAGCGTCGTCCCGTTCTCGACCAGCAGCCCCGGGCCCACGCCCTCCTCCCACGGCACGTGGAGCAGGCCGTCGCGGAACGACTCGTCGGCCAGCAGCGCGGCGGACAGCGCGCCGTTCTCCGAGACCGCCCTGAGCATGCCCTCGGGGCCCCCGTCGCCGGGCCGCGGCAGGTCGTGCGCGGCCCAGTCCACCGGGGAGCCGACCAGCTCGTCCTGGATGCGCACCGCCGCCCCGGCCAGGTCGCGCCCGAAGTGCTCGCCGGGGCCGACGCTCGCCGTTCCCATGAGGTCGCCGAACAGCCGCAGGTCCTCCATGGCGCGCCAGTGCGCGTCCACGCCGCCGGGGCCCGGCTCGGCGCTCCAGTCGTAGCGCGGCTCGTCGTAGACGAAGCGGCGTACGGCGCCCGGCAGGTCGTCGCGCGCGTCCGGGTCGCGCGGGTCGATGCCGCCGATCTCCGGGTCCAGCAGCATGTTCACGCCGTTGGCGAGCCGCTGGAAGACCTCGGTGCGGCGCCCCTCGTCGCCCGGCTCGGCGAGGGGCCCGCTCAGCGGGGACAGGGCGCTCATGCCCATGGCGTCCGTCTCCTGCCCCAGGGCCTTGTAGAAGGCGAGGAGGTACGCGCGTTCGTCCCCGGTCATGTCCCGCACCGGCGCGCCGGGGTCGCCGCTCGTGCCGAAGACCGAGCGGACGATCGCGTCCAGGCCCTCCGTGCAGCGCAGGCGGTCCTCGACGTTCCAGGCGCGCCCGTCGTCCAGCCCGGGGTGCTTCAGCCCCTCCGCCGCCCAGATCGCCATGTCCGGCGTGGTCCACAGCCTCAGCGGGCCGCCGGTGAGGTCGAAGCCGTAGGTGCTGTCGAGCTCCGCCGCGGCGGCGGTGAGGCCGCGCCGGTAGACCTCGATGGTGTCCGCGATGTCCTTGCCGGTGACCGCCGCGTCCTGGCGCGCGGCCGTCAGGTGGTGCCGCCGGATGCCGTCGGCCGCCGTCGCCGGGAGGGTGTAGGCGCCGCCGGTCGCCTCCACGGTGAACGAGTAGCCGGGCGTCGTGACGGGCCAGGGCGGCAGCAGCGCCTTGTCCGGCGGGATGTCCGCGTTCAGGGCGGCGATCTGCGACACGGCGTCCTGGTAGGCGCCGCGCGCCGCCTCCAGGCGGTTCGCGAAGCGCTCGTCCAGCCTGCCGCCGCCGTGGACCAGCTCGGCCACCTCTTCCCCGGCCTTGAGGGCCTGGTTCATCGTGCGGACGAGGAGCCGCACGGTGCCGTCCACGCCGTCCTCGCCGAGTGCCTGGTCGGTGGCCCTGATCCGGCCCTCGGTGTCCACGAGGGCGTCCCCGTCGAGGCAGCCCGCGTCGGCGGCGAGTTCGGTGGCGCGGCGGGAGAGGCCGCCGACGTCCGAGACCTCGGACGCGGCCCGCAGGTAGGCGGCGGCGGTGTCGGCCATGTCGTCGGTGTCCAGCTCGGCGCCGAACTTCCTGCTCGTCGTCCACGGGGCCCAGCCGCCGCGTTCGACATCGTCCCGGGTGAAATCCACCGGTGTCCGCTCGGTCACATCGCCCCCGCAAAGTGCACTGTCACGGTCCTCCTGGCAGCCTAGCGACCAAGTCACCTGTGCGGTAACCATCTTGTGCAACGCGGCTCGTCTCGCGTCGGCGCGTCCCCGTCGTTTCGTGGAGCAAACGGGTGCGGAACGCACGTCCCGGCTCCCGCCCGCCCCGCGTAGGCTCGTCCCGTGCTCACCGTGACGACCGCGAATGTGAACGGCCTGCGCGCCGCCGCCGGCAAGGGCTACCTCCCCTGGCTCGCCGCGACGGACGCCGATGTCGTGTGCCTCCAGGAGGTCCGCGCCCTGGAGGACCAGCTGCCCGAGGCCGTGCGCCGCCCCGAGGGCTGGCACGCCGTCTGGGCCCCGGCCGCCGCGAAGGGCCGCGCGGGCGTCGCGCTGCTGACCCGGAGGGAGCCGGAGGCGGTGCGCGTCGGCTTCGGCGCGCCGGAGTTCGCCGCGTCGGGGCGCTACGTCGAGGCGGACCTGCCGGGCGTGACGGTGGCCAGCCTCTACCTGCCGTCCGGCGAGGTGGGCACGGAGCGGCAGGCCGAGAAGGAACGCTTCATGGCGGCCTTCCTCCCCTACCTCACCGCCCTGCGCGCCCGCGCCGCCGCGGCGGGCCGCGAGGTCCTCGTCTGCGGGGACTGGAACATCGCGCACCGCGAGGCCGACCTCAAGAACTGGCGCGCCAACCGCAAGAGTTCCGGCTTCCTCCCCGAGGAACGCGCCTGGCTCACGCGCGTCCTGGCGCCGGACGACGGCGGCTTGACGGACGTCGTCCGCGCGCAGTACCCGGCGCAGGAGGGCCCGTACAGCTGGTGGTCCTACCGCGGCCAGGCGTTCGACCGCGACACGGGCTGGCGCATCGACTACCACATGGCGACGCCGGGGCTGGCCGCCCGCTGCGTGAAGGCGTACGTGGAGCGCGCCGCGACCCACGCGGAACGCTGGTCCGACCACGCCCCGGTCACCGCGGTCTACGACCTCAAGGCCACCCCGCCCGCCGCCTGACCCCCCGGAGAGGCACGGCGGCTTCACAGAAGGCAACGCTCGTCGGCGCCCTCGGGGCAGCCGGTCCGAGGGTCGAAGACCCGTGCGAAAACGGCTCGGCGCCCAGTACGATCCGCACCTCACCATCACTGCGGAGTTTGCGGGGGCGACATGGCTGACCATGCGGTCGATTTCAGCCGGAAAGACGTCGAGGGGGAGTGGCGGGCTCCCTGGACGGACAGCGGGAAGTTCGTGGCGGAGATCGACACCGACGACATGGCGGACGCCGCCGCCGCGTACCTGCGGGCGGCGTCCGAGGTCTCGAAGGTGAGTGACCTGTCCCGCCGCGCCACCGAACTCGCCGCCGAGGCGGGCTCCCTCGACGGGGACAGCCTCGTGGACGCCGAGGGCCGGATCAGGGCCACCGACCAGGCACTGGGCGGGGACGACGTGGACGACACCGTGCGGCTGCTCATCAAGGTGATCAACCGGGCCGTCCGCGCCGAGGAGGAGGTCCGCGACCGCGTCCACGGACCGGGACAGCTCGACGACCGGTACAAGGAACACCTCGCCAAGGCGCGCGCCGACTACCGGGCGGCCCGGGGGAAGGTCGACGACATGAACGCGCTGTTCGGCGAGAACGCCGGCGGCGTCCCGGGCGAGCTGTCGATCCCGGTGAACGGGTTCTCCATCGTCCCCGTGGAGCGCGACGGGCGGTTCCACCTGAGCGAGGGCGACATCTCCGAGATCAGGGGGCGCCACTTCTCGGCGGCCGTCGAGGACGCGGAGAAGGCCACCTCCGACATCGACGACGCCATCAACAGCTACCGGGGCTACCTCGCCGCCACGGCGGCCGAACTCGGTCCGACCGGCCTCGACCTCACGGGCGGGCCGCTGGGCGTCTGGCTCACCCCCGAGATGGCGATCTGGGCCGCGGAGGGGCTGCGTGACCAGTTCGACTCGCGCGAGCCCATGGACCACGACCTGGCGCTGCGGTACTCGGCCGGCCTGGAGGCGATCTTCCACTCGGTCTACGGCCCGGGGGACGAACCGGGCGCGGCGCGCAGGGACCTGACCGAGGCCGAACGGGAGTACCTGATCCTTCTGCACAGCACCCTGGGCAAGGGCTTCGCCGACGACCTGAACTTCGACAGCTTCCCCGCGGAAGCGCCGGACCCCGGGGAGCAGGGCCGCAGGAGAGTCGTGTACGAGCGGCTGGCCGACAGCGTGAACATGCTGCTGAACCCCGCGATAGGCGGCATCGATCCGCACGATCCGGACAGCGCGGACGACGTCCCGTACCTCGCGCGGCGCTTCGTCTACAACTCCCGCACCGGCTGGCTCCAGGAATCGGCCCCGGCACTCAGCTCCGGTCCCCTGGAGCCGTCCGAGATGGGCCTCTTCAGCGACCTCATGGCGTCCGCCCGCGTCGCTCCCGGCGACCACTGGGGCCGCGATCTGGCGACGGTGGCCGTCGCCGCCATGGGGCCGACGGAGTCGCCCGAGGACGACTGGAACAGCGCGTTCGGCGGGCCGACGCAGGGAAGAATCCACTACACGATCGGCAACGTGCTGCACACGGTGTCGCTGAACAAGGAGCTGTCCGCCGAACTGCTGGCCGACCCCGCCTTCCGCGACGACCTGCTGTCGCAGTCGGTGTCGGAGGACGGGGGCCCCGCGGCGCTGGTCACGAGCGGCACCACGGCTCCCGAGGGCGCCGAGCCCGGCAGCAAGGAGGCGCGGCCGTACGAACAGGCCGCCCGGGACGTCGTGGAGTCCGCCGGTCCTGGTGTCCCGTGGTGGATCGACGGGGGGCGCGGGTCCACCGACGGGCTACCCATGGCGGCGGCCCTGGACGAGCTGCGCCACCGCGTCAAGATGTACTGAGTACGGCGGGCCGGGCGGCTCCCCGACCACCGGCATCGGCCGCCGCCCGCGCCGTCGTGCGCGCCGCCGCGCGGCCGGCGGCGGCCCGCGCCCCCCGCGTGCGGCATTCGTACGCTTTGGCGCAAACACTCCCTTCCCGGCACTCGGCGACCGGCGGACACTGGGTGGTGCCACGTCGGCCGAGGTCTGCCCGTGCAGGAGCGGCGGCCGGTGCGGTGCATCGCAAGGTGCCGGATCGCCCTCGTGCTGGGCGCACTTGGGTGATGCGGCAACGCAGCGAGGTGCCGTGCCGGCCGTCGCGACGGGGCTGACCTCGGCCGACGTGGCACCAGGACAGGGGAGGGGCCGGGACGCCCCTTGACCGCCCTCTGCCGACTCCATCCGCACCCGGCCCGCCGTGGCCCTTCGTCGTGCCCCAGAGGAGTTCCGCATGAGCATGAGGCCCCTCCCGCGCGGAGACACGTCCGCGTCCGCCCCACCCCGCCCCGCGGCGGCCCGCGAGTAGCGGACGCGTCAACGGCGGCGCGCCGCGCGTCAAAGGGCCTGTCGGCGCCCCGCCGCACCCGTGGAACCGCGCATGACGTCGACTCCACGCCGCCCCGCGCGGGGGCGGCGCGTACCGGCAGCACGTCACGGACTCCCTGGAGCGCACACGATGCCTCTCCGCACGAACGTCTGTACGAACACCTGTTCGACTCCCGCCTCGTCCCCCGGCGGCGCCGCCGGGGACCCGGGGGAAGCCGACCTCCGCGATCGGGGCCCGGCCGGACCCCTCCACGTACCCGTCCGGCCGGGTCCCGCCGGATGCGTGGTCCGCCTCTTCCGCGACCCCGAAGGCGTCCGCACCGCCGTCGCCTTCACCACGGAAGCACGCCTGACCGCCGCGCTCGGCCCCTGGCAGGGCCGGGTCCGCCTGTCGGAACCCGCCCTCCGCGCGCTCGCCGCGCCCCTCGGCACCACCGCACTCACCCTTGACCCGCAGCTCGCCGCGCCGGGCGCTCGCTGCCGCGTGACGGGAGGTCCATCCGCATGACCACACAGATCAGTCCGCAGCAGACCCGCTCCCAGCTCCCCCCGGCCGCCCCGCGCGTCCCCGCGCAGGCGACGCCCCACGGCCCGCGCCGCGTCCCCGACCTGGCTGTCTGGCCGCGCTCCGCCCAGTTCGCGGCGGACGGCGGCGACATGCTCGTCGGCGGCGTCCGCCTCGCCGAGCTGGCCGAACGGCACGGCACGCCCACGTACGTCCTGGACGAGACGGAGATCAGGCACCGCTGCCGCGCCTACCGCGCGGCCTTCCCCGACACCGACCTCTACTACGCGGCCCAGGCGTTCCTGTGCCGCGCCCTCGTCCACTGGATCGAGGAGGAGGGCTTCGGCCTCGACGTCCGCTCGGCGGGCGAGACGGAGCTGGCCGTCGTCGCGGGCTTCCCGCCGGAGCGCATGGTGCTGCACGGCAACGCGAAGAGCCCCGAGGACCTGCGCGCCGCGCTGCGCCTGGGCGTCGGCCGGATCGTGATCGGCAGCACGCAGGAGATCCTGCGGCTGGCCGCGCGAATTCCGCGCGGGTCACGCCAGAAGGTGCTGCTCCGCGTGGCCCCCGGCATCGCGGCCGGGGCGGACGAGAGGGTGCGCACGGCCACGCCGGACCAGCAGTTCGGCCTCGCGCTGCCGGACGGCTCGGCGCAGCACGCCATCGGGCGCGTCCTGGCGCAGCCGCGCCTCGAACTCGTCGGCCTGCACTGCCACCTGGGCTCGCAGATCACCTCGCCCAGGCCGTACCTCTCGGCGGTCCGCCGCCTCGTCGGGCTGCTCGCCCGGGTCCGCGACCGGTACGGCGCGGTCCTGCCGGAGCTGAACCTGGGCGGCGGCCACGGCGTCGCCTACCGGCCGGGCGACGAGGAGCTGGACATCCGCGCCCTCGCGCCGCGCCTGCGGGCCGAGCTGATGGAGAGCTGCGCGGCGAACGGCCTGCCCGCGCCGCGCCTGGCCGTCGCGCCGGGCCGTGCAGTGGCGGGCCCGGCGGGCGTCGCGCTCCACCGGGTCCTGGCGGTCGGGCACGGCGTGGCGGACCGCACGTACGTCGCGGTCGACGGCGGCATGAGCGGCAACCCGCGGCCCGCCCTGCACGGCGAGCGGTACGCGCCCCGGCTCATCGGCCGCCGTCCGGAGGCCGGGCCACGGCCGGTGACGGTCGTCGGGCGGCACGGTGAGGCGGGCGACGTGCTCGCCCGCGACGTGCCGCTGCCGGGCGACGTGCGGCCGGGCGACCTGCTGGCGCTGCCGGTGGCGGGCGCGTACCACCTGTCGGCGGCGTCCGCGTGCGACTCCGCGTACGACACGGCCGGCCGCCCGCCCGTGGTGGGCGTGGGGGAGGGGCGGTCGCGGCTGCTGGTGCGCCGGGAGTCCCCGGACGACCTGGCGCGGCGCGACCTGGGCTGAGGACCTGGGGACCGGCGCGCCGCCGTCAGATCGGGATGTTGTCGAACGGGGCGGTCAGCACCCGCAGGAGGGTGGCGAGTTCGCGGCGCTGCCGGTCGGTCAGGTCGCCCAGCAGGGCCCGTTCCTGGATCAGCAGCCCGGCGAGCGCCTCGTCCGCCTGGCGCTGGCCCGCCTCCGTCAGCCGGACGAGGACGCCGCGCCGGTCGCTGGGGTCGGGCAGCCGCTCGACGAGGCCCTTCTTGGCGAGCCGGTCGATGCGGTTGGTCATGGTGCCTGAGGTGACGAGGGTCTGCGTCAGCAACTGGCCGGGGGAGAGCTGGTACGGGCTGCCCGCGCGGCGCAGCGCGGTGAGCACGTCGAACTCCCACGGTTCGAGGTTGCGCTCGGCGAACGCGAGACGCCGCGCGCGGTCCAGGTGCCTGGCCAGCCTGCTGACGCGGCTGAGCACCTCCAGCGGTTCCACGTCCAGGTCGGGGCGCTCGCGCCGCCAGGCCGCCACCAGCCGGTCAACCTCGTCCTCCATGGGCACAGTCTAGTTGTTGTGTCGATATGAAGTCTCACGACATGAAGTCTCATCACATCAAGTTTCTTGACGTCGAGAGATAAGCGGTGCAGCATGCCGTCATGACGTCCAGAACCCCCGCGCCCGGCCCCGGCCCCGTCGAGTGGAGCCCCGCCCAGTACCAGCGCCACAGCGGCCACAGGACCCGCCCGCTGTACGAACTGCTCGCCCGCGTCCCCCCGCTGCGCCCCGCCGCCGGGGCGGGCCCGCGCGTCGCCGACCTCGGCTGCGGCCCCGGCAAGCCCAGCCTCGTCATCGCCGAGCACCTCCCCGCCGCCCGCATCACCGGCTACGACAACTCGCCCGCCATGCTCGCCGAGGCCCGCGCGTACGCCGGCCCGCTCGCCGGGGGCGGCTCCCTCGACTTCGCGCACGCCGACCTCGCCACCTGGCGGCCCGACGGGACGTTCGACCTGATCGTCTCCAACGCCGCGCTCCAGTGGGTGCCGGGCCACGTGGACCGCTTCCCCGACTGGACCGCCGCCCTCGCCCCGCACGGCGTCCTCGCCTTCCAGGTCCCCGGCAACTTCGACGCGCCGAGCCACGTCCTCCTGCGCGAGCTGTGCGCGTCCCCCCGCTGGCGCGACCGCCTCGGCGGCGTCCTGCGCCACCCGGACGCGACGCACTCCGCCGCCGCCTACTTCGACGCCCTGGCCGCGCTCGGCTGTGACGTCGACGCGTGGGAGACGACGTACCTCCACGTCCTGCCGGGCGAGGACCCGGTCCTCGACTGGGTGAAGGGCACGGGGCTGCGCCCGGTCCTCACCGCGCTGGACGACGACCGCGCCGAGCGTGACGCGTTCCTCGCCGGATACCGCGACGCCCTGCGCGCCGCCTACCCGGCCGGGCCGCACGGCACGGTCTTCCCGTTCCGCCGGATCTTCGCGGTCGCCCGGCGGGCGTGACGCCGTCACCGGGGCGGGACGGCAGGTCAACGAGCCGCCGCGAGAGGCCCCGGATTGGTCGGAACGGGTGAACGGCGGCAACCGAATCCCTCCGTACGCGTTGTTCAGGTCGCTCCAAGAACAGGGCACCCCGTCATTCGGAAGGACAAGCCAGTGATCAAGAAGACGCTTGCCACGGTTGCCGTCGCGGCCTCCGCCCTCGGCGTGGCCGGTGCCGTTGCCACCCCGGCCATGGCCATCGGCGGCGACGCCAACGGGCCGCAGACGGTCAACGGCAACGGCGCCGGCCAGGCGTACGGCAACACCACCACCGGTGGCTACATGAGCCCGAACATCTCCCTGGTCAACGGCTCGCTGAACAAGCCCTGCATCGCCGTGCCGCAGGTCGAGGCCCAGAGCCTGGTGGCGCTGGTCAACGTCGGCGTTCAGGACCTCCTCAACAACAAGGCGTTCCAGAACTGCTCCGACAACTCCACCCAGGTCCAGGGCGACGCTCCGCTGTCGCACCTCCTGTCGGACCTGTCGGTCCTGTCGGAGAACGGCGTCTCGCGCCACTGAGGACCGGCGGACCCGGCTTCTTCGGCCTTCTGACCGGTGCTCCGCAAGCGGCGGCCCCCTCCCCACTTCACCCCGGGGAGGGGGCCGCTCCGCGTTGACGTGCCGTCTCGCGCCCGGGGCTCAGCTGCGGCGCCTGCCGACGAGCTTCGGGTCGTGCTCCAGGCCCTGGAGGCCGTGCCACGCCAGGTTGACCAGGTGCGCGGCGACCTCGCCCTTCTTCGGGCGGCGCACGTTCAGCCACCACTGCCCGGTCAGCGCGACCATGCCGACCAGCGCCTGCGCGTACATCGGCGCCAGCTTCGCGTCGAAGCCGCGGTTCTTGAACTCGCGGCCGAGGATGTCCTCGACCCGGGTGGCGATGTCCCCGATGAGGGACGCGAACGTGCCGGTCGCCTGGGCCACCGGGGAGTCGCGCACCAGGATGTGGAAGCCGTCCGTCGACTGCTCGATGTAGTCGAGCAGGGCGAACGCCGCCTGTTCCAGCATCTCGCGCGGGTGCCCGGCGGTGAGGGCGCTGGTCACCATCTCCAGCAGCCGGCTCATCTCGCGGTCCACGACGACCGCGTACAGCCCTTCCTTGCCGCCGAAGTGCTCGTACACCACGGGCTTGGAGACCCCGGCCTTCGCCGCGATCTCCTCCACCGACGTGCCGTCGAAGCCGCGCTCGGCGAAGAGCGTGCGCCCGATGTCCAGCAGCTGTTCACGGCGTTCCGTGCCGGTCATGCGCCGACGGGCCCGCCTCGTGGGGCGGGCGGGCCGGTCGTTGCCGTCGTTCTTGATGCTGTTGTCGGTCGCCACGCTCTCCATCATGCCGCGTGGGCCGCAGGCGTTTCCTTGCGGTTTTGTTCCGCTTCCGCACCATTGCTGTCCGGATTGCTCCGCTTGGCGTCGATACGTGCCTGCTTCGGCCAGCGGACGTCGTACACCCAGCCCGCCTTCTCGAACCAGCTGATCAGCCGCGCGCTGGAGTCCAGCTGCCGGCGGTCCACGCCGTGCCGCGCGCACGTCGGGTCGGCGTGGTGCAGGTTGTGCCAGGACTCGCCGCACGACAGGACGGCGAGCCACCACACGTTCCCCGAGCGGTCGCGCGACCTGAACGGGCGCTTGCCGACCGCGTGGCAGATCGAGTTGATCGACCAGGTGACGTGGTGCAGCAGCGCGATCCGGACCAGCGAGGCCCAGAAGAACGCGGTCACCGCGCCCTGCCATGACCAGGTGATCAGCGCGCCGAGCGCCGCCGGTGTGAGCAGGGACACCACCGTCCACAGCACGAACTGCCGCGAGATCCGCCGGATGTCCCGGTCCTTGATCAGGTCGGGCGCGTACTTCTGCTGGTTCGTGTGCTCGGTGTCGAACATCCACGCCATGTGGGCCCACCACAGGCCCTTCAGCAGCGCGGGCAGCGTCTCGCCGTAGCGCCAGGGGGAGTGCGGGTCGCCCTCGGCGTCCGAGTGCTTGTGGTGCTTGCGGTGGTCGGCGACCCACCGGACGAGGGGCCCCTCCACCGCGAGCGACCCGGCGATGGCCAGCGCGATCCGCATCGGCCGCCTGGCCTTGAACGCGCCGTGCGTGAAGTAGCGGTGGAACCCGATCGTGATGCCGTGGCAGCCGATGAAGTAGAAGACCGTCATCAGCGCCAGGTCCACCCAGCTCACCCCCCAGCCCCAGGCCAGGGGCACCGCCGCCACCAGGGCGACGAAGGGGACGACGATGAACAGCAGCAGCGCGATCTGCTCGGCCGAGCTGCGCTGCTCGCCGCCGAGGGTGGCGGACGGCGGGCCGTCGGGCTCGTGCTGCGGGTCGGGGGTGGCGGAAGGCGGCGCCAGATCAGGGGAAGAGCTCATGAACGTCCTCGGGTGGAGCGTTGCCGGAGGGTGTCCGGCGGGGGAATTCGGGGGATGCGCGAATCCGTCGGGAATCGGGGGGTGGGCCGGGGAACTGGTGGGGGATGTCTGTGGGGGAGCGCCGCGCGGGGCGGGGCGGCCGCTGCGGGCCGCCGGTCCGGCGGGCGACCGTAACCTACGGTGTCGTAAGTATTGCAGTACGCGACGGCGCCACACGGCCTCCGACCGGAACCGACCGCGCCCTTCCGGTCGTGTGACCGGGGCTGACTACGATTGACCCGCCGGACAGCGCGGTCCGCCCACGTGCCAACGATCTGCCGAGAGAACGAGCTGCGAGGAGCCGCACCCGTGAGCAGTCCAGACAGCAAGAGAGCGCCGGAGCCCCTGGGCGTGTCAGACATCCCGGACACGAAGGGCGCCCCGGAAAGCAGTACCGCGCTGCGTGCCGACATCCGCCGTCTGGGCGATCTTCTGGGCGAGACCCTCGTCCGGCAGGACGGTCCCGAGCTGCTCGACCTGGTCGAGCGCGTCCGGCTGCTGACCCGCACCGACGGCGAGGCCGCCGCCGCGCTGCTGGGCGACACCGACCTCGCCACCGCCGCCAAGCTGGTCCGCGCCTTCGCGACGTACTTCCACCTCGCCAACGTCACCGAGCAGGTGCATCGCGGGCGCGAGCTGAGCGAGCGCCGCGCCGCCGAGGGCAGCGTCCTGTCACGCACCGCCGACATGCTGAAGGACGCCGACCCGGCGCACCTGCGGCAGACGGTCGCCAACCTCGGCGTACGCCCCGTCTTCACCGCGCACCCGACCGAGGCGGCGCGCCGCTCCGTCCTCACCAAGCTCCGCAAGATCGCCGAACTGCTCGACCGCCCCGCCGCCGAGGCGCGTTCGACCGACCTGCGGCTCGCCGAGTACATCGACCTCATCTGGCAGACGGACGAGCTGCGTGTCGTCCGCCCCGAGCCCGCCGACGAGGCGCGCAACGCCGTCTACTACCTGGACGAACTCCAGGCCGACGCCGTCGGCGACGTGCTGGAGGACCTCACGATCGAGCTGGAGCGCGCCGGCGCCCCCCTGCCGTCGGGCAGCAGGCCGCTGACCTTCGGCACCTGGATCGGCGGCGACCGCGACGGCAACCCGAACGTGACGCCGACCGTCACCTGGGACGTCCTCCTCCTCCAGCACGAGCACGGCATCAACGGCGCGCTGCACCACATCGACCAGCTGCGCAGCGCCCTGTCCAACTCGATCCGCAACTCCGGCGCGAGCCAGGAGCTGCTGGACTCCCTCGCCGCCGACCTGGAGCGCCTGCCGGAGATCACGCCGCGCTACAAGCGGCTGAACGCGGAGGAGCCCTACCGGCTCAAGGTCACCTGCATCCGGCAGAAGCTCCAGAACACCAGGACCCGCCTCGCCGAGGGCACCCCGCACGCCGAGGGCCGCGACTACCTGGGCACCGGCGAACTGCTCGCCGACCTCGCCGTCGTCCAGCGGTCGCTGCGCGAGCACCGGGGCGGGCTGATCGCGGACGGCCGGGTCGAGCGCGTGATGCGGACGCTGGCGGCGTTCGGCCTCCAGCTCGCGACCATGGACGTGCGCGAGCACGCCGACGCGCACCACCACGCGCTGGGGCAGCTCTTCGACCGCCTGGGCGAGGAGTCCTGGCGGTACGCGGACATGCCGCGCGAGTACCGCACGAAGCTGCTGGCCCGCGAGCTGCGCTCCCGCCGCCCGCTGGCGCCGACGCCCGCGCCGCTGGACGCCGCGGGCGCCAAGACCCTCGGTGTCTTCGAGACGGTCCGCAGGGCGCTGGACACCTTCGGCCCGGAGATCGTCGAGTCGTACATCATCTCCATGTGCCAGGGCGCGGACGACGTGTTCGCCGCCGCCGTGCTGGCGCGCGAGGCGGGTCTCGTGGACCTGCACGCGGGCTGGGCGCGGATCGGCATCGTGCCGCTGCTGGAGACGACCGACGAGCTGAAGATCGCCGACGAACTGCTCGACGCGATGCTGTCGGACCCCTCCTACCGGCGGCTCGTCTCGCTCCGCGACGACGTGCAGGAGGTGATGCTCGGCTACTCGGACTCGTCCAAGTTCGGCGGCATCACGACCTCGCAGTGGGAGATCCACCGGGCGCAGCGGCGGCTGCGCGACGTCGCGCACCGGCACGGCGTGCGGCTGCGGCTGTTCCACGGCCGCGGCGGCACGGTCGGCCGTGGCGGCGGCCCGACGCACGACGCGATCCTCGCCCAGCCGTGGGGGACGCTGGAGGGCGAGATCAAGGTGACCGAGCAGGGCGAGGTCATCTCGGACAAGTACCTCGTCCCTGCCCTGGCCAGGGAGAACCTCGAACTCACCGTCGGCGCCACCCTCCAGGCGTCCGCGCTGCACACGGCGCCGCGCCAGGCCGTGGAGGACCTGACGCGCTGGGACGCCGCGATGGACACCGTCTCGGAGGCGGCGCACGGCGCGTACCGGCGGCTGGTCGAGGACCCGGACCTGCCCGCGTACTTCTTCGCCTCCACGCCGGTGGACCAGCTCGCCGAGCTGCACCTCGGGTCGCGCCCCTCGCGCCGCCCCGACACCGGCGCGGGGCTCGACGGGCTGCGGGCGATCCCCTGGGTGTTCGGCTGGACGCAGTCGCGGCAGATCGTGCCCGGCTGGTTCGGCGTCGGCACGGGCCTCGCGGCGGCGCGGGAGGCGGGGCTGGAGGACGTGCTCACCGAGGCGTACGCCGAGTGGCACTTCTTCCGGAACTTCCTGTCCAACGTCGAGATGACCCTGGCCAAGACGGACCTGCGCATCGCCCGGCACTACGTCGAGACGCTCGTCCCGCAGGAGCTGCGGCACATCTTCGACGACATCAGGGCCGAGCACGAGCGCACCGTCGCCGAGGTCCTGCGCATCACCGGCGAGCAGGACCTGCTGGACTCCGACCCGGCGCTCCAGCGCACCCTGCACACCCGCGACGCCTACCTCGACCCGATCTCGTACCTCCAGGTCACGCTGCTGCACCGGCAGCGCGAGGCGGCGGCGCGGGGCGAGGAGCCGGACCAGCTGCTCGCGCGTGCGCTGCTGCTGACCGTCAACGGTGTGGCGGCCGGGCTGCGCAACACCGGCTGAGCCCGGGGGCGGCGGCGGGGGCCGGGGTCAGCGCCAGCTCATCTCGCCGGTGGCGACCTTGGCCCCGAGGTCGAGGTTCAGCATGCCGTCCAGGCCGGGGAAACGGCGCCGCATCGCGTCCGCCAGCGGGGCGGCGCCGTCCGTCCTGGCCAGTTCCTCGTCGAACGCGGCGAGGTACGCGCGGGTGAACGCGATGGCGGACGCGTCGGTGGCGGTGTCGGGCGCGCGGTGGCCGGGGACGACGTAGCCGGGCTGGAGGCCCTGGGCCTCGGCGAGGGTGCGGTCCCAGTCGGCGCGTTCCTCCGGGGAGCGGGTGTCGGCGGTCCAGACGTGCAGTCCGGCGAAGAGCAGGACGCCGCCGAGCAGCGCCCGGTCCTCCGGCTGCCAGAGGTACTGGGTGCGGGCCGCGAGCGCCGGGTCGGCCGGGTCGCCGCCGCGCACCTCGAACGTCCTGCCCTCCAGGTCGAGGGTCGTGCCGGTCATGGCCTCGGGGACGATGATGTCGGTGGCCAGGTTGGGGCCGAGGTTGCGCCAGGTCTCGCGCTTCTCGGCCCAGCTGGCGGCGATGCGTTCGACCGTGCCGGGCATGGCGACGATCCGCGCGTCGGGGAAGGCGGCCGCGACCACTTCGAGGCCGAAGTAGCAGTCGGGGTCGGGGGCGCTGACGAAGACGGTGGTGAGCCGCTTGCCGCTGTCCAGCACGGCCGCCACGACGCGGTGCTGTTCGGCGACGGTGAACTGGCCGTCCACCAGGAGGGCTTCGCGGTCGCCCATGACCAGCACCGACGCCTTGTTCAGGCCGGGCCCGCCCGCGGTGTGGACGGCGTAGGAGAGCGACGTAGACGACACGTTCCCAGGACACCACGGGCCGGGGGATCGCGCACTCCGGCGGCGCGGTCGGCCGGTCGGCCGGTCAGCCGGTCAGGCCGCGGAACGTGCGGCGGTAGGCGCTGGGGGAGACGCCGAGGACGGCGCCCATGTGCTGCCGCAGCGACGCGGCCGTGCCGAAGCCCGCCCGTTCCGCGACGCGCTCCACGGGCAGGTCGGTCTCCTCCAGCAGGCGCCGCGCCCGGTCCACGCGCCGCAGGGTCAGCCAGCGCTGCGGCGACACCCCGGTCTCCTCGCGGAACCTGCGGGTGAACGTCCGGACGCTCGTCCCCTCCCGCCCCGCCAGGTCGCGCAGCGTCAGCGGCCGGTCGAGCCGGTCGAGGGCCCACGCGCGCGCCTTGCCGGTCGCGTCCGCGCGGGGGGCGGGGACGGGCGGTTCGGTGTACTGGGCCTGGCCGCCCTCGCGGTGCGGGGGGACGACGGTGCGGCGCGCGACCGCGTTGGCCGCCGGGGCGCCGAAGTCGGTGCGCACGAGGTGCAGGCACAGGTCGATGCCGGAGGCGACCCCGGCGGAGGTGAGGACCTGGCCGGTGGGGCCGGTGTTCTCGGTGTAGAGGATGTCGGGCTGGACGTGGACGGCCGGGTGGAGCGCGGCGAAGTGGGCGCACGCGCTCCAGTGCGTCGTGGCGCGCAGCCCGTCGAGCAGTCCGGCGGCGGCGAGGACGTACGCGCCGGTGCAGATGGAGGCGATGCGCGTGCCTGGCCGGACGCGGGCCAGGGCGGCGGCGAGCGGGGCGGGGAGGGCGCCGGGGCCGTACTGCTCGTCGGCGTCGTGCGCGGCGGGGACGATCACGGTGTCCGCCTCGGCGAGCGTCTCGGGGCCGTGCGGGACGTTGACGGTGAAGTCGGCGTCGGTGGCGACCTCGCCGGGGGTGACGGCGCAGGTGCGCACGTCGTAATGACGTGTTTCAGCATCCACGATGACCGGCTTGTGATTGTCGAGACGTTCCACTCGGAGATCACGACACGGGACCCCAGGGACATACAGACGTACGTCGACACCTTCGAGAGGTTCGCCGACCGTCTCCGCAGGTCAGTGACCATGCTCCTACACGTACGGCGTGTGCTGGCTACAGCCTCCATGGGCAGGGCCTTCCTCGCCTGCCCGCCCGGACGACAAAGCCCCGCCCTCCGGTGAGAGCGGGGCCGAATCGAGCGGGGCAGGCTACGCGTCGGATTCGTCGTCAGCGGTGTGGTTCCACTCCACGGTCATGTAGTCGTCCACGGTCATCTTCGCCGCCTTCTTGAATCCGTTCGGATGCATCGTGATCGTGGTGACGAACTTGACCCACGCCCGACGGACGGGGAGTGGAGTGTTCGGCCAGTCCTGAATCAGGCCAGCGATGCCGGACACGGGGTCGATCGGGGGCAGGCCAGTGACACCCGACAGCTTCTCGTCGATCTCGTCGAGCCTGGCCCGGATTGCCTCGGTACCGGCCGTCATCTGCGACAGGGTGATGGACCCCGAGGCGTAGGCCACGGCCAACCCATCGAGCCGCTCCCGCAGGGTCTGAGCTTCCTGGTGAAAGTGGGCCGAGTCGTCTCCCTCCTCCTGCCGAGCGGCGAGAACCCAGGGCAGGAAGTCGGGGAAGACGATCCGCGCCAGGACGGCGTTACCGGCTCGCTTGTCGGCCAGCTCTCGGGGTACGCGTACGTGCTTCTGTCCGCAGCGGTAGACCGGGGTCCCTCGGTACATGCCGCCGCGCACGGCCTCCCCGCATCGCTCACAGGTAGCCAGTCCGGCGAGCAGGGTCTGAGGGGCAGAGCCGGTACGTGCACCACCCGTGAAGCGCTTGGGGTTCGTCAGTGCCGACACGAGGGCGTAGTGAGTGACCTCGTCCAGGATCGTGGGCCACTGGCCCGCGCCTACCACTTCGCCGTGGTAGGTGGCCTGTGCGATGTACCGAGGGGAGATGAGTACCTTCTTCACTCCGCCCACACCCCACCCCTTCGCCTCGCCCTTCGCCGTGCCGGACGACGAGCGGGGAGCGAGTAGACCGAGGTCGGTCCAGAAGCGAGCGACAGCCGCCAGGGTCTCGCCCTGAAGAATCATCTCCGCGCCCTTGCGGATCGCTTCTGCCTCCGCCTCGACCACGGTTACGTAGTCGTCGGCGTATCCGAACGGCCGCAAGCCCGTCTTGTGCGGCGTGCCGTTCTTCGCCGCCTGAAGGTTCGAAGCCTTCTGCCGCAGCGCCTTCTGCTCGCCCTCGTACTCCGCCCACGCCGTAACCGTCTTGGCCGTGGCTCGACCGGCCGGAGTTGAGAGGTCAAGGTGTCCGGCGTGGATGGCGTGGACGTTGATCCCGAGCGCGATCACTCGCAGCAGGTCTTCCGTCTTGCGCACGAGCCGGTCAGTGTGCCAACAGAGGATCGCGTCCGGCTTGGACGCCAACAGCCGCTCGAACCCTGGCCGTACCTTGCCCGAGGTGGCGCTGATGTCGTTGTCTGCGATTACCTCTCGTACGGTCCAGTCACGAGCTGCGGCGTACGCTCGGCACTCGTCCTCCTGCCGCTGTACGCCCAACTCGTCGCCGTGCTGATCGAGGCTGAGTCGTACGTAGATGGTGACGTCCACCTGTCCTGCCCCCCTTGTTCCTGCTCACCGTACTGTGTGCCCCAAAGCTATACCGCGAGTTCGGCTGGTCGCGCGGCAGCATCTCGTTCGCCGTGTCCGTGAACCTGGTGCTCTACGGCCTCACCGCGCCGTTCGCCACCGCCCTGATGGAGCGGTACGGCATCCGCTCCGTCGTGTGCGGCGCGCTCGTCCTCATCTCGGCGGGCAGCGGCCTGACCGTCTTCATGACCAGCCAGTGGCAGCTGGTCCTGTGCTGGGGCGTGCTGGTCGGGCTCGGCTCGGGCTCGATGGCGCTGGCGTTCGCGGGGACCGTCGCGAACCGCTGGTTCGTCGCGCGGCGGGGCCTGGTCACCGGCATCCTCACGGCGGGCGGCGCGGCGGGCAACCTGGTCTTCCTGCCCGTCGTCGGCCTGCTCGCCGAGGGGCCCGGCTGGGAGGCCGCCGCGCTCACCGTCTCGCTGGCGGTGCTGGCGGTCGTGCCGCTCGTGCTGTGGCGGATGCGGGACCGACCCGAGGACCTCGGCGTGCTGCCGTACGGTGCGGGGCCGGAGCACGCGCCCGCGCCCGCGCCGCCGCCGGGCGCCGCCCGCCGTACGCTGCGCGCCCTGGCCACCGCGTCCCGCAGCGGCGTCTTCTGGCTGCTCGCCGGCACGTTCGCCATCTGTGGCGCGTCCACGAACGGGCTGATCGGCACCCACTTCGTGCCCGGCGCGCACGACCACGGCATGGAGGTCACGGTCGCCGCCTCGCTGCTGGCCGTCGTCGGGGTCTTCGACCTGGTGGGCACGGTGTTCTCCGGCTGGCTCACCGACCGGTACGACTCGCGGCGCCTCCTGGCCGTCTACTACGGGCTGCGCGGCGTCTCGCTGCTGTTCCTGCCGGTGCTGCTGAGCGACAGCGTGCACCCGCCGATGCTGTTCTTCATCGTCTTCTACGGCCTGGACTGGGTGGCGACCGTCCCGCCCACGATCGCGCTGTGCCGGGAGCACTTCGGCGCGGACGGCGGTGTGGTCTTCGGCTGGGTGCTGGCGTCGCACCAGATCGGCGCGGCGGTCGTCGCGTACGCGGCCGGGGCGATCCGGGACACCACCGGGTCCTACGACCTCGCGTGGACGTCGGCGGGGGTGCTGTGCGCGCTGGCCACCGTGATGGTGATGGTGATCCGCCGCCCACGCCCGGCCGACAGGGGGGCGCCCGTGGTCACATCGCCAGCGCGAACGTGACGCCGAGCGCCGTCAGCGACACGGCGGCGAGCGACCACGCCGTCCGCTGCCGGCGCAGGCCGCCGCCGATGACGACGGCGGCGAGCAGCAGGGCGCCGGTCAGCGGCAGCCAGGCGACCAGGGCACCGGCCGCGCCCGTCCGCACGGCCACGTCGCCCTCCGGCTTGAGCGCGACCGGCAGCGTCTCGCCCGGCTCACGCCCGATGGCCTGCTCCAGGACGACGGTCCTGCCGTCCGGCGCGAACAGGCCGCTGCACACCTCGCGGTCGCAGGCGGTCAGCAGCAGGTCGCCCTGCTCCCGGTCGCCGGGGAACATGGCGTGCGGCACCAGGTCCCACGACTCCCGGACGCCGCCGGCGACCAGCAGGGCCGCGACGAGGAGCAGGAGCACGTTGCGGGTCAGCAGCAGCGCGCCGAAGGCGCTCTCACCGGCCCGGCGGGCGGAGCTGCGGCGCGTTTCAGCCATGACGGGCATCCTTGGCCACGGCTGTACGCGCGGTCAACCCCCGACGGGCTGTCAGCCGTTGTACGCGCCCTGGGCCCGTTCGAGGCCCTGGGTGATCAGCGCCTCCACGGCGTCGGCGGCACGGTCCACGAAGTAGTCGAGTTCCTTGCGCTCGGCGGTGGAGAAGTCCTTGAGGACGAAGGCAGCGACGTCCATCCGGCCGGGCGGGCGGCCGACGCCGAAGCGCACGCGGTAGTAGTCCTTGCCCAGGGAACCGGTGACGGACTTCAGGCCGTTGTGCCCGTTGTCGCCGCCGCCGCGCTTCAGCCGCAGCACGCCGTAGTCGATGTCCAGTTCGTCGTGCACGACGACGAGCCGCTCGGGCGGCACGCGGTAGAACGCGCTCAGCGCCGTCACGGGGCCGCCGGAGAGGTTCATGAACGTCTGCGGCTTCGCCAGCACGACGCGCGGCGCGTCCGTGCCGGGTGCGCCGAGGCGCCCCTCCAGCACGCTCGCGCGCGACTTGTGCGCCTTGAACGAGCCCCCGATCCGCTCGGCGAGCAGATCGGCGACCATGAAGCCGACGTTGTGCCGGTTGGCGGCGTACTGCGGCCCGGGGTTGCCGAGCCCGGCGATGAGCCAGGGTTCGTCGTTCACACCCCGCATTCTGTCAGCCGGGGGAACGGCGACGGGCCGCCGGGTGAACCGGCGGCCCGTCGTGGTGCGTGCGGCGCCCCGTGGGGGCGGAGCGCGTCAGGCGTTGGCGGTCTCCTCGGCCTGCTCCCCGCCGGCCTCCTCCTCCGCGGCCTCGGCGCCCTCGGCACCCTCGGCCTCGGCGGCCGGCTCCTCGCCCTGCGGCTGGAGGACCTGGATGACGACGTCCTCGCCGTCCACGGCGAGCGTGGTGCCCCTGGGGAGCTTGACGTCCTTCGCCAGGATGGACGCGCCCGGCTCCAGGCCCTCGATCGAGACGGTCACGGACTCGGGGAGGTGGGTGGCCTCGGCCTCGACCGGCAGCGCGTTCAGCACGTGCTCCAGCAGGCCGCCGCCCGGCGCCAGCTCGCCCTCGGTCAGGACCGGCACCTCCACGGTGACCTTCTCGCCGCGCTTGACGATCAGGAGATCGAGGTGGACGAGGAAGCCGCGGATCGCCTCGCGCTGCACGGCCTTGGGGATCACCAGCTCCTGGCGGCCCTCGATGTCCAGGGTGATCAGGACGTTCGGGGTCTTCAGGGCGAGCATCAGCTCGTGGCCCGGGAGGGTCACGTGGACCGGCTCGGTGCCGTGGCCGTAGATGACGGCGGGGACCTTGCCCGCGGAACGGATGCGGCGGGACGCGCCCTTGCCGAACTCGGAACGGGTCTCGGCGCTGATCTTCACGTCAGCCATGTGTGCACTCCTCGTGACGGGGACCGCCGGTCGCGGGCCCAGGGGGTCGTCGGGTCACCCGGCCCGGAAACGGACCTGCTACGAGGAGCGCGCGTCGATTACGGCCGAACCACAGGGGTCCTTCCCTCGCCGAGCAACCCTTCCAGCGTACCCCGGCCGCCGTGGTGCCCTTCTCCGCCTGGTCAGGCGGGCGGGCCGAGGCGGATGCGGCGCGTGCCGGGGATGAAGGCGCCGAGGGAGTGCGCCCAGCGCTGGCCGGGCCAGTGGTAGGCCGTGTCGTTCGCATCCTGGCGGATCAGCCCGCGTCGTCGGACGCCGTGCGTCGCAGGGCACCGGAGGTCTTCGCCATGTGCAAGACCAGGCCCGTGTCAACAACGCTCGTGATCAATACACCTGGCGCCCGATGACCTCCCGCGGGTCGGGCGCGTCGCGGCCGTCGCCGGGATCGACGGCCCGCAGGACCATCTCGGTGCTCGCCATGTTTCCCCGCCACCGGTCGTTCGTGATCAGGTCCGCGCAGCGAGGGAAGATTTCCGGCGACTTCTCCAGCGTGCCCGGTTCCGGAACCTCAGGACGCCTCGTCGAGTACGCGCGCCCGCACGACCGGTCCCCGGACCGCCGCCACCACGCCACCGCGGGCCGTCACCGTGCCGCCTCCAGGCGCTTGTCCGCCCAGTAGTTGTCGTACCGCCCGATCTCCTCGGCCGCGACGGGCAGGTTCTGGAGCGCGGCGTGCAGGACGCCGTCGCTGCCGGTGTTGCCGTGCTGCGAGCGGATGCCGACGATGGCCGTGGACACCAGGTCCTCCACCATCCGCCGCGTCGGGGTCGCCGAGGCGTAGCCCATGACCTCGCCGAACTTCTCGAAGTCGTGCCAGGCGGAGCCGCTTTCGCGCCACTGGTAGACCTTGAACAGGTGGGCCATCGAGTCGGGCATGCGGACGGTGTCGTGGCCGTAGGCGGTGACCATGCCGTCCGCGAAGGCGCCCGCGATGCCGCTCAGGCGGTCGTTGTCGTCGGCGGACAGGTCCAGGTCGTCGCGCTCCTGGAGGAGGCGGCCGAGGTTGACGTACGCGTCGCCGCCGCCGGCGTGCTCGAAGAACGCGTCGAGGTAGCGGTACTCGTCGAGCGTCAGGTCCCCGCCCCTGCCCCGGTCGATGACGGCGAGGAACGGTTCCAGGTTGCGCAGCGCGAAGTCCCAGTCGATGTCCTCGGGGTTGTCCTTCGCTTTCTCCAGTTCGAGCCGTACGCCCTGCGCGAGGAACGCGGCGTTGCCCGGCGCGAGCCACAGGTCGAGGGCGCCGTCCGTCACGTCGTAGCCCTGGGCGGCGAGTTCGCCGGCGCGGCCGACCAGGCGGGTGCGGTAGCCGTCGATGGTGTCGGCGATGTCACCGGCGATCACGCGCGCGTCGCGCTCGGCGGCCTGGAGGTGCCGTTCCCTGATGGTCTCGGCGGCGTCGTCGGGCATGTCCACCTGGCAGATGGCGAACTCCCAGGCGGTCTCGGCGGCGGCGATGTGCCGCCGCACCGTCGCGTGCAGGCCGTCCGGCGCACTCAGCCGGTCCGCGACGGTGGTCCTGGTGTCCATGGCGTCCGCCATGGCGAGGCGCAGCGTGTCCACGACCTCGTACATGCCGTCCGCGCCCTTGCCCTGGAGCCCGCGCGCGGTCTCGGCGAGGCGTTCCTCGGCGTCGGTGAACGGAACGCCGTCCGCCGCGCCCGATTTCTCGCTCAGCTCCTCCGAACGCGTCGCGAGCTGGCAGGAGTTGACCGACTCGGCCCCGGCCCGCGCGTAGACCACGGCGGTGTCGCTCATCTCGTCCGGGTCGATCTCGCGCAGGAACGCGGGCCCCGTCTTCCAGGCGTCGGGCCCGCCGTCCGCCGTCACGGCCGCCCGCACGTCCTCCTCGGTGAAGCCCTTGTACTCCATCGCCGCATCCCCCCGCCGTCACGACCGGACCGGACCGTACCCGACCGTATGGTAACGGGCCCAGGGCGCGCCACCGCCCGCCACACCCGGCGGGGCGTGGCGGACGCGGGTCAGGCGCGGGTCAGGTGAGAATCCAGCCCGTCCACGGGGTGCAGTCCTGCTCCCGGCCCTCGGCGCCCTTCTGGATGCACGTCTTGAAGTGGAGGTGCTTGTTCTCCGCGAAGTCGTAGTCGCAGGTCACCGTCCAGCCCTCGCCCAGGGCGTTGTGGCACGAGCCCTCGCGGCCGTAGTCCGTCTCCCACTTGACCACGGCGCGGTAGCCGTCCGCCCAGCTGTCCTTGACCGTGATCTTGTCGCCGTAGTGCTGGAAGCAGCCGACGGCGACGATGATGTCGACCTGGCTGTGCCAGTTGTACATACAGACCTCGGCGTCCCGCGCCTGGGCCGGTGAGGCGGCGACGCCGCCGGCGATCAGGGCCGCGGCACCGACGGTGCCCGCGAGACGGGTGAGCGTTCTCATCTGGTCGTTCCTCCTGGTGGCAGTGGGCGCGGGGAGGGCAGGCGAGCCCGGGACGGCGGTGTGCGCACAAAGGGTCACGGATGCGAAGTCCTGGGCGAGTCAAGGGGCAACGCGCCCCCCGACCTCCCCGTCACCGTGCTGTCTACCAGAGCGGACACGCGGGGGACAGGCCGTTTCTCGCAACAGGAAACAGCGGATCGGACCGGACGGAGTCCTTCGCGGCGGCGAACCCCGGTCGTGGCGCGGCTCATA
Source organism: Streptomyces sp. MS19 (assembly GCF_047200595.1). Taxonomy (NCBI): domain Bacteria; kingdom Bacillati; phylum Actinomycetota; class Actinomycetes; order Kitasatosporales; family Streptomycetaceae; genus Streptomyces; species Streptomyces sp. MS19. The sequence goes on from NZ_JBJZOH010000027.1 coordinate 30,284, forward strand.
CGCCGATGGCGTCGCCCAGCGCGTGCGCGTACGCCCGGCAGGTCGCCTTGGCGGCGGCCGGGGTCGGCGCGTCGGGCCGCAGGATGCCCGGCAGGTGCGCGACGCGCCACATGCGGAACGTGTCGCGCAGCGCCGCGTCCCCGTCCCGCCCCAGCAGCCCGGCCACCAGGCGCACCGCCTCGGCGACCAGCGGCACGTTCTCCGCGAGCCCGCCGCCCCGTACCCCGGCGGCCCCGACCAGCGCGTGCAGGAACGCCGTCAGCACGAGATCGCCGCCCATCCCCAGCATGCGGTCCACCACGGCCGGGTCGGCCATGTCCGGCGGATAGTCCTCGATCGCCCCGGCGTGCAGCAGCAGGTAGAGGCCCGCCTCGTCGGCGTTCCGCGCCCCGGGCCAGCCCGCCTCGTGGAAGATCGCCATCGTCCCCGGCTGGAACCGCCCGATCCGGCGCACGAGTTCGAGCACGCGCGCCAGCACGTCCCCGCGCGCCTCGGCGAACGCGGCGGGCGAGACCGTCGTCACCGGACGCCCGGCGGCGCGCACGCTGCCGACGTCCACGGCCGCCCACAGGGGACCGAAGATGTCGTGGCCGAGGGTGGTCTCGGAAACGGGCGGGAGGGCGTCCGTCATGATCGCGCGTTCTCTGCTTTCTTTTCCTGGGCGGCCGGTCAGAAATTACCGGCGAAATTCCGTCCGATGGCTTCCATGGTCGGCAGGATCTCGGTGATTCCCTCGTTGACGACCGCAAGGCCCTCGGGCGTGTTGACGAAGAATTCCGGCTGGTTCCCGTTCGGCCCGCCCAGCTGCCGGACGGACGCGGCGAAATCCTCCGGTACCTGGATACGGACGACGTGCCCGCCACGGCCGTAACCCGTGGCCGCGCGCGTGAAGTCGTCCGTCATGTAGACGCCCGCCTCCGGTGTGCCGGGACGTTTCGCCGTCTGCGAGAGATCGAGCGCGAATTCCGTGCCCTGCCAGTTCATCGAGCCATGGTACAGAATCACATACGGGCCGAGACCGAGCGGATCGGTCTGCTCCAGCGGATTCCGCACATAGGTGTGGGGATTGGGCGCCGGGTCGAGTCCCAGGGGGTCCTGGGAGAGATAGCGGGCGGTCTCCGGGTCGTAATAGCGGTGGTAGTTGTAGTGGAGTCCGCTCTCCGGGTCGTGGTACTGGCCGGGGAACCGGAGCGGTGTGTGCGCGGAGCTGCCCGCCGGCCAGGCGGTGAGGCCCCACAGCGTGCGGTGCCCGCTCCACGCGATCCGCCCGTCCTCGTCGACCAGTTCGGTGGGCGTGCCCACCAGGTCGGAGACGATCGCGAAGAACCGCGCGTCCGTGTCGTCGTCGGTGTCCGCCCCCGCGTCCGTACGGCGTTCCGTCTGCGTGACCGGCGCGAGACCGTCGTGCTCCCACGTCAGGCTGACGGGCCGCGCCATGCCGGGCCCGCTCGTCGTCTGCTCGACCAGCGTCGTCCCGTCCCAGGTGAACGCGGTCTCCTCGGCGACCGTCACCCCGTCCGCCGCCAGCCGCTGCTTCGCCGTCCGGCGGCCGAACGGGTCGTACAGGTAGCGCCACACCGTCCCGTCCGGCGTCGTCAGCGCGACGAGCCGGTCCTCCGCGTCCCACGCGTACCGCCACACGTCGGGCTTGCGCGACAGCCGCGTCCTGCGCCGCAGCGTGATGCGGCCCGCCTTGTCGTACTCGTAGTGCACCGCGCCCGCGCGCCGCAGGCCCGTGCCCCGGTAGGTGCGGTCGCCCTGCGACTCGACGCCGGGGCGGTGGCCCGACCAGGAGGCGTGCGTCTGGTTCCCGGCGGGGTCGTACGCGTACGACTCGACGCTGTCGCGGCCGTGCACGTCGGTGACGCGCCCCGCCGCGTCGTGGGTGAGGCGCGTGTCGCCGCGCAGCACGTCCCGCAGCCCGGCCAGGCCGCCGCCGGGGCCGTACGTCCAGCCGTGGCGCTGGAGCGCGTCACCGCCGCCGGACGTGACCGCCAGGTCCGTCGGCCGCCCCGCCGGGTCCCAGGCGCGGGCCAGGGACAGGGCGCCGTCCACGCGGCGGCCGGTCTCGCGGCCCACCGGGTCGTGGCCGAACGTCACGGTGTGCCCGGCCGCGTTGAGCCGCACCCGCCGCCCGGCGGCGTCCCAGTCGTACGAGCTGACCACCCCGGACGGCGTGCGGCGGGACACGCGGCGCCCGGCGGCGTCGTGACCGAACGACAGCGTCCGCCCGTTGACCGTCTCCGAACGGACGCGGCCGAGCGCGTCCCGCTCCCACGCCATCGTCAGCCCGGGGCCCGTCACCCGCGCCATGCCGCCCCCGCGGAAGTGCTCGAACGCGTAGGCCACGCCGTCGAGGGTCTTCCCGGTGAGGCGGCCCAACTCGTCGTAGGCGAACGTGACGGTCTGCCCCGCCGCGTTGGTGCGCGCCACGAGGCGGTCGGCGGCGTCGCGGCGGTAGGTGGTCGTGCGGCCGTCGAAGTCCCGTTCCGCCGCGAGCCGTCCGGCCGCGTCGTACGTGTACTCCCAGGCGCGGCCCCGCGGTCCGGTGACGGAGGTGAGGCGCAGCGACGCGTCGTGCGTGAACGTGTGGCGCGCGCCGTCCGGGTCGGTGCGCGCCGTGAGGAGGTCGAAGTGGCCGTACTCGAAGGTGGTCACGCCGCCGTCGGGCGCGGTGTGGCGGACGCAGTTGCCCTCGCCGTCGTACTCCCAGGCCTCCGTCGCGCCGTCCGGGCCGCGCCGGGCTGCGGGGTGCCCGTCCGCCGTCCACCGCACGGCGACCGTGGCGCCCAGCGCGTCCGCGTATTCGGCGACCCGGCCGAACGCGTCGTACCGCCGTGTCGTGCTGTGCCCCAGCGGGTCGGTGATCAGGACGGGCAGCCCGGCCGCGTCGCAGCGCAGGCGGGTCGTCGCGCCGAGCGGGTCGGTGACGGCGGCGAGGGCGCCGCGCGCGTCGTACGCGTAGCGGGTGGTGGCGCCCGAAGGGTCGGTGACGGCGATGCAGTTGCCCCGTTCGTCGAACTCCCGCAGCCAGCTCCCGCCGGGCAGCGCGGCCGTCGCGGTCCGCGTCGCCCCGTCCCACACCGAGCGGGACACGGCGCCGTCCGGGTACGTCACCTCGACGGGCCGCCCGGCGGGGTCGAGGGTGACGCGGGTGGTGCGGCCGAGGGCGTCCGTCCAGGCCGTGACGTGGTGGTGGGCGTCGTAGCGGGTGCGGGTGGTGTGGCCCAACGGGTCGGTCTCGGCGACGACTTGGTACGCGTCGTTGACGACGAAGCGGGTGACGTCGCCGGCGGCGGTCGTCAGCGTCGTGACGCGGTGGCCCGGCCAGGCGGGGTCGGTGCCGTCGTACTCCAGGGTGACCGCGATGTGCCCGGCCTCGCCGCCCTCGGAGACGCAGCGGTCGCGGGCGTCGTACGCGTAGTCGTAGCGGCGGCCGTTGGAGTCCGTCCAGGAGGTGACGCGCAGGCGGTGGTCGTAGGCCAGGCTCAGCAGGCGGCCGGTAGGGCCGTGGACTTCGGTGAGGTCGCCGTCCGTGTAGTGGTAGCGGCGTACGGCGGTGCGGGTGCCGTCGGGGTGGAGCAGGTCGAGGGCGGTGACGCGGCCCTGGTCGGTGCTGAGCGCGAGGTGGTAGCCGCCGGAGTGGATGACGTCGGTGGGTGCGCCCTCGGCGTCGTACTCCATCCGGATGTGGTTGCCGTTGCGGTCGGACAGGCGGGCCAGGGGCGCGGTGCCCGTGCGGTCGGGGGCGGGGAAGTGGCGGACGAGGCCGGTGGCGGGGTCGGTGAGCGTGAAGCCGCCGTCCGGCGTACGGGCCAGCGGGCGCCGGGGGCCGACCTCGGGGAGGACGGGGGCGCCGGAGGACGGGGGGTGGGGGTAGGCGAGGAGCATGCCGTCCTCGGCGAGGAACACGACGCCCTCGCGGTCCGTTTCGAGCCGCTCGTCCACGGTGGACGACCACGTCGGGCCGAACCAGCGCCCGGCCCGGTAGCCCGAGTCCACGCGCCGGGTGAACGCGAACGGCAGCGTGCCCGGCAGGGTGAGGTCCGTCTGCGGCAGGAACATGCGGCCGGTGGCCATGTCCACGGGGTCGCTGCCGGTGGTGCGGAGGATGCTGCGGAAGCGGGACTGGAGGGCCTGGGCGCCGTGGGAGAGCATGGCGCGGCCACGGGTGGCGAGGCCACGGACGCCCTGGGCCATGCCGCGCAGGCCGGTGCGGGCGGCGGCGAGCCCACCTCTCAGCCCTCGGGCGAGCCCACCCAGTGTGGTGAGCCCTTTCAGCCCCGGAACACAGTCCAACGCCGCGAACGCGACGTCCCACAACGACGCTTCCCCGTTGGCGTACTTGACCAGCGTGTCCGCCAGCACGACCAGCGCCGCCGCCAACACCACCCACGCCAGCGGCCCCCCGATGATCATCACCACCACCCCGAGGACGGCGACGATCACCTTGCACACATCAACTATCGTGTCCCAGTTCTCCGTGACCCAATGAACCGCCTTCTCCCACCACTTGCGGTTCTGAATCCCCGCATCCGAGGCTTCATCGATGTCACGCGCCGCCTCCCGGGCAGCCTCCTCACGCATTTCCCTGGCCTGCCGCGCCAGCTCCCGCGCCGCATCCAGAGAGTCCTGCGCCGTATCCACCCGCGCCTGCGCGGACTCCCGGGCCTGATCCGCCGCCCGCCGATCCCGCGTCGCCGCACGCACCTCCGTCTCATCCGGCGGCGCGCCCGCCCGTTCCCCCTCCCGCTGAAGCCGCTCCGCCTCCTCACCAGCCCGCGACACCCACCCCTGCGCATCCCCCAACGCGCCCTGCGCCGACGCCAGATCAGCCTGCGCAGCAATCGCACGGTCCAGGGCCCGGTCGGCCTGCCCCTGCGCCGCCTGCAACTTCGGCCAATACCCCTGCAACGCCCGCGCACACAAGTCGTAGGAATCCCGCAACTTCGTCAGATTCCCCGGCACACCATCGAACTCGGACCGGAACGCCTCCGCCGACAACCCCGCCCAGTCCTGCACCGCACGATCCGACGCCAACCCCCGGACCTTCCCCAACGCCTCCGCCACATCATCGGAGAACGCCTGCAACTCATCCGCCAGCAGCCGCACCTCCTCCGGATCACCCGGCGCCGGATCAGAATCCATCCCCACCGGAGACCAATCAGAAGGACGTGCCACGGCCGAACCCCCATGCCCCGTAGGCGTCGTGCGATGGAGACACGGTAGGGACGCGGCCCTCAGGGGATCAATGACCGTTCTGTCACAGCACATCCACGATCGAACCCCGAGGACTCACGGGCGTCCGCTCACTGACTCTCCGGGCGGACGCCTCGCCCGCCTCGACGTCGTCCTGTTCGGCGAACGCCTCCCCGCCAAGAAGATGCGGGCCTCGATCGACGCCGCACGGCATGCCGACGTGTGGATGGCCATCGGCACATCCGGCACGGTCTTCCCCGCCGCCGGCCTCATCGACCACTGCCGCCCCGACACACTCCGGGCACTCGTCAACGCCCAGCCATGGACCGACAGCACCGCGACATTCGACCAGGAGACACTCGACAACGCCGCCACCGTCCTGGCCGACGTACTCCACGACCTGCACACCCCCGCCGTCCGACAACGGGAACAGCCGCAGCGAGGAGAATGCCAGAAGCCGGCATGAGGGCGGCCGGCTCGTGGATGAGTGCCGCATCAGCGCTGATGCGGGCGGGGGCAAGCCGGCCTCCGCTGACGCGTCGAGTCCCCCTCGCACTACGCTGCGGACGCATGGACCCGATCTTCCGACTTCCGGCCAATTCCCCGTTGGTCATGACAGCTTCGGAGGACGGGGGCCTGGTCCCGTTGCGTGTTCCGGCCGGTTGGAATGTCATCTATAACCAGCTGTGGGTTCGACGCCTGCCGGATGGAAGGGTCAGGATCACCGACTCCGAGGACCTGTACTGGGCGCGTACCGCACCACCGCCGTGGCTGACCGCGGAGGAGGTGGCCGAGGAGGGCGGCCTGCGGGCTCGGGAGATCACCATAGACGCCGGCTGGTACGGGCGCCACGGTTTCCGCATCGCCGTCCTCGATCCCGGCTGGGAGCACGAGCGGGCCTCCCACGCCACTGCGGACCTCGACGAGTTCGTCGCCACCCTGGAGACGTGGATGCGGGTGATCACCGTGCAAGGGAAGCTCCCCGAGTCGTGAGCGACGCGTCGTCCGCATACGTGCCTGGGCGAGCGCTCTCGACGTCAACCTGACCATCCACTACCGCGTCAGCCACGCTGTCACCTCGGGGATGGTCCGCCGACAGTGGGGGCGCATCATCAACGTCTCCAGCATCAACGCCCGCGCCGGGCGCCCCGGACCGACCGCATACAGCACCGCCAAGGCCGGGCTCATCGGCTTCTCCCGGTCCCTGGCCAGGGAACTTGGTCCCCACGGCATCTGTGTGAACACTGTCGTCCCCGGCGCCATCCAGGCCGACGCCGAGAGCACCCTGCCATGCCCGTCGGCTCCAACGGCGGGGGCGGATCAACGGCGGCGCGGGGCTCAGTGCGGTATGCCTTCGGTCAGGCCTCGGGCGCCCTGCCTCAGGAGGTCGGCGCAGACCCGCCCTCCCTTCACGCCCCGGTCCGCTGTGCTCCGTCGCTGTGCTTCCCTGCGCCCTGCCCCGACGCCAACCCGGTGCCTACGGTGGGCAGGCCGGCATCTCCGACAGCGCGCTCGCCCGCGAGGTGGGCCGTCGTGCACAGGCCGCATCCCCACCGTGGAGTAGCTGATCCCAGTGTTCTTCCCCCCGAACAAGCAGCCGACGACCTGTATGCCGGATCAGATGAAGATCCACGATGACGTTCGGTTCGACGATCGGGACCGTCGGGTTGGGAACATGCGGGACAGGGCCGGTGCCACGGGGCGCGTGCTCATCCCCCACGGACGTGGCCCGTTGGCGATGACCGATTCAAGGAAGATCTCCCACATTCCGGAGGTATTGATGTTCGCCCACTCGGACCGGATGCCCCAGGGGACTCCGCTCCCCAACGGCATCGCCACACCGGTGCCATGGGGTCTGCGTCGTATGGCTCCGTACCCCGCGCAGTCTCGTGGATACGCAACGGTCGAACTCGACCCCGCGACGCAGACGGGCCGTTACTTCGACGAGGGCGGCCAGCCCCTGATGATGCCCGGCCATGGCACCAGCACAGGCACCAACCCGGCCACGAACACGGGCAACCCGTCGGACGGACAGAGCGGTGGCGGGGACGGCGGCGGGGACCAGGACACGGGTAACGACTCCGACCAGTGACAGATCTCGGACCGGTCCTGGTCGTCACCAACCTGGACGACCCCACGACCGACCTGGTGGTTGACGAGCTGTACGACCGGGGCGTCCCGGTCGTACGGTTCGACTCCGGGGACTTCCCCACCACCCTGTCGTTCGCAGCGCACATCACTCCGCACGGTGTGCGCGGGTCGCTGACGACTCCGACCCGCACCGCGGACCTTGCCCGTGTCAGGTCGATGTACTACCGCCGGCCCTCGGGCTTCACCTTCCCGCACCTGGACGAGCAGACTGCGCGGTTCGCAATCACACAGGCCCGTTATGGGCTCGGCGGGGTCCTCGCCTCGCTGCCGGACTGCCTGTACGTGAATCACCCTCACCGGATCGGAGACGCCGAGTTCAAGCCCTCCGGCCTGGCGGCTGCCGTGGCGAGCGGCTTCCACGTTCCGGCGACGCTGATCACTTCGGAGCCGATCGAGGCACGCGAGTTCGTCCGCCGGTACCGGTCGGTCGTCTACAAGCCTCTCTCGACGCCCCTGTACCGGGTCGATGGCGTGTCTTCGACAGTCAGGATCGAGAGGGTCGCGGCGGACGAGATCGATGCATCGGTCTCGGGCACGGCGCACCTCTTCCAGCACGTCGTGGACAAGGTGGCGGATGTCCGCCTGACGGTCATGGGAGAGCGGATCTTCGCCGTTCGTATCGACTCGGGCCTCCTGGACTGGCGCACCGATTACTCAAAGCTCACGTACTCGGTGGTCGAGGTTCCGGAGGGCGTCGAGAAACCGATCCGGGCCTACCTCGAACATTTCGGGCTGGTCTTCGGCGCATTCGACTTCGCCGTCGACGCCGTTGGGCGATGGTGGTTCCTGGAGTGCAACTCATCCGGCCAGTGGGCGTGGCTGGAGCCGGAGACGGGTCTGCCCATGACCGCGGCCATGGCTGACCTGCTGGAGAGGAAATCGGTATGAGCGACAAGGAGCAGGAGTGGAGACTCCAGCTCGCACGGACGCTGGACGAAGGCGGGTCTCTGCGGACGAAGCCCTGGCGCGAGGCCGTCGAGGCCGTGCCCCGGCACGAGTTTCTGCGCGGCGGGTTCTTCGAGCGGATCGACGGGGACGGGCCGACCGCCTGGACCCCGGTCATGTCCGACGATCCCCAGTGGATGGCGCGCTGCTACGAGGACGTATCCCTGGTCACCCAGATCGCCGGGACCATTGTGCCCGGTGACCTGCGAGGTCGGATCATGCGCGCCCCCACGTCCTCAAGCACCCTGCCGGGCCTGGTGGTCCGCATGTGGGAAGACCTCCAGGTGGAGGACGGCGATCGGGTGCTCGAAGTCGGCACGGGCACGGGCTACTCGACGGCACTCGGCTGTCACCGCCTGGGGGACGAGCTGATCACATCGATCGAGATCGACCCCGGCGTATCCGGTCGAGCGGGAACGGCTCTGGCGCGGGTCGGCTTCCACCCCGACCTCATCGTGGGTGACGGCTTGGCCGGCCATGGGGAAGGCGCCCCGTACGACAGGGTGATCGCCACGTGCGGGCTCGTCTCGATCCCGCACGACTGGATCAGGCAGACACGGCCCGGAGGCATCATCGTTGCCACCCTCGGCGGGTGGATGTACGCCTCCGAGCTTGCGCGGCTCACCGTCGGCGAGGACGGAACGGCCTCGGGGCCGTTCCTCGGTGGGCGGATCTCCTTCATGCTCGCCCGGCCCCAGGCGCCGCCGCCGCTCGGACTGCTGCCCGACATGAGTGAGGGAGAGGAACGCGTGGCGGCCCTCGGGGCTGAGGTGATCAACGACTGGGACACGCGGTTCGTCGCTCAGATCGCAGCTCCCGGCGCACAGCGGATCAGCCTCGACCGGGACGGTCGGACGGAACATGTGCTGATCGATGTGGACGAAGGATCATGGGCCGCGTTGACCGAGACAGGCGGGCGATGGACTGTCCGCCAGGGCGGCCCCGCTCGGATCTGGGACGACATCGAGACGCACGTCTTCCTCTGGCGTGCGGACGGGGCACCGACTCTGGACAAGTTCGAGATCACGATCACCCCGGACGAACAGCGCATCACCTGGCGGAAAGCCTGATCTGAGCGGTTCCGTGCGACGGGAGGCGCAGCCGACCGCCGGCCCGTTGTGCTCCGTCGCTGTGCTTCCCCGCGCCCTGTCCCGGCGCCAACCGGATGCCTACGGTGGGCAGTTCAGCATTCACGGCGGCAGCGGCGGCAAGGGGCACAGGAGGACGCGTGGCCATGTCGGGGACCCGGCGGCCGAACGAGGCCCTGGCCTGCTGGCTCACGCAGGCCGGTATCTCCAACAGCGCGCTCGCCCGCGAGGTGAACCGCCGCGCCCAGGCCGCCGGGATACGGGGCGTCCGTACGACCGAGGGACGGGTGCGGGCATGGCGAGCCGGCGAGGTCCCCACCCCGCCCATGCCCCAGCTCATCGCCGAATTCCTCAGCGACCGTACGGGTGTCCTGCTGACCAGCGCGGACCTGGCCTTCCCCGACCGGCGGGCCCCCGTGGTGACGGGCCCCGCGATGGCCTGGCAGCCCGCGCCCACCGTGGCCGCGATCGACCACCTGACCAGGAGCGAGATGATGGTGCCGCACAGCCGTGACTCCGACGACGCCCGGGACGTACACACCGGCGACGACCTGCTCGTGCCCTTGCACCAGTGGGCCACCGCCACCCCGTCCGCCCTCGCCGCGCGCGGCGGCCGGATCGGGGCCACGGACGTCGAGGGCATCCGCGCCGTCACCACCGTGTTCCGCGACGCGGACAACCGGCATGGCGGAGTCCTCTCCCGCCGCGCCGTCGTCGCACAGATGGCCGACGCCAACGACCTTCTCAAGACCGCGAGCTACCGCGACGAGGACACTGCCCGTGCCCTGTTCGCCGCCGTCGCCGACCTCGGCTCCGTAGCGGGCTGGATGACCTTTGACGCGGGCAAGCACCGCAGCGCGCAGCGCCTCTTCATCACCGCCCTGCACGCCGCGAGCGAAGCAGGCGACCGCGCCTTGGGCGCGCACATCCTCCAGTGCATGGCCCGGCAGATGTCCCACCTCGGGCACTACCGGGAAGCCCTCGATCTCGTCAGCCTCGCCGAATACGGCGCGCGTCACGAGGCGACCCCCGCGACCCGCGCCATGCTCGCCGCCCTCCGCGCCCGCTTCCACGCCATCCTCGGGCAGATCCCCGAGAGCGAACGGGCGGCGGGCACGGCGCGGCAACTGTTCACCACCGTCGATCCGGCCGTCGAACCCCCGCACATGGCGTTCTTCGACGAGGCCGAGCTGTGCGCGACGCTCGGTGTCGTCCACCAGATCGCGGTCAAGCACGACCACGGGCCCTCCCGCCGCGTCCGCGCGCAGTCCTCGCTCGAACTCCTCAACCGCGCCCGGGGCCTCCGCCCCGAGCACCGCGTACGGTCCGCCGCCTTCGACGCCATCGGCCTGGCCCGCACACACCTCGCCATCGGCGACGTGGACGCCGCGCTCGCGCAGACCCACCGCGCCCTCGGCGTCTTCCGCAGCATCGGCTCACCGCGCGTGGGCGACAGCCTGAGCGACCTGCACCAGGAGGCCGCACCGTACGGGACCAGCCGGGCCGGGACAGAACTGCGAGAACTGCTCGCCGAAGCGCTCACCCCGTAACGCCGCCCCGCGAAGACGGCGACGCTCAGCCCCCGATCTGCCCGGCCAGGACCTCGGCTGTCAGGGAGTGGTCAGTCCTTGACGAAGCCGACGAACGCCCGCCAGGCTTACCACGTGCTTTGACCTGGACAGTCCCCGCCCGATAGGGGGCGGGGACACAGGTGCATAGCTGCGGTCACCTCGTCGGGAAGGCGTCGGCGGCGACAGCGCCCAGGAACGTGTCCCATGCTCCGCGCGAGACGCGGGTGGGAGGGATGTCCAGGTTCTTGGAGTCACGAACGGCGACGCCAGCCACGCCGGAAATCTCGGCCACCTCGACGCAGTTGCCGTTGTTCACTGTACGTGAGCTCTTACGCCACTCCGCGCTGGAAAGGTCGGCCGCGTACAGGTCGGCCTGAGTGTTCATCTACCTGGTCTCTTTCTCGATACGTTCCACCAGTTCGAGGCTACCTTCCTTCGAAAGGGCTGCCTCGGCAAGGTTTTTGTGCAGTCGGTTCAGTCGGCGGAGGGTAATCGCGTCATCGCGAAACGTGGTGCGCTCCACGGACTCCATGAAGGCCACGTCCGCATCCTTGCCACCGCCTGCTCCGAACAGGGTGAAAGCGCCGGTGGCGCCGCCGTTCCCCAGCGCTTCGAACGGGATCACCCGTAGGGAGGCATGGGGCAACGACGAGACATTGCGGAGCGCACGCAGTTGCTCGCGCATCACCTCGACACTACCCGCCTGTGAGCGAAGCGCCGCTTCGGTCACCACCGCTTCGATGGCCAGGGGGTGCTCTTCGCGGAGCCGCTCCTGCCTGCGCAGCTTGACCTCGACCAAGCTGTCAACTTGATCCGGTCCCAAGGGAGTGAATCCCGGTCCGCTGATGGCCCGCGCATACGATTCGGTCTGAAAGAGCGCCGGAATGGCGAGCGGCTGGTACTCCAAGCACGCGGCAGCCTCCGCCTCATAGGTCAGGAACTCCGCATAGCTCGCAGTGATGACGTCACTGTAGGCATCCCACCATGGCGCGACACGCTGTCTGCCCCGAATCATGAGCGCCTGAAGCTCTTGACGTTGCTCGTCGCCCACGTCGTACAGATCCATCAACGCATCGAAGTCTCGCTGGGTACAGGCTCTTTTGCCCAGTTCGAGCCGACTGATCTTGGTCAGGTGGCAATCGAGGTGCCCTCCCACCTCCTCGGCCGTCAAAGCGTGCTGATCCCGCAGGACGCGTAGCGCGTTGCCGAGCTTGCGCCGCGCGGCCAGCGGTCCACCGCTGGAGACGACAGCCATGCGTACCCCTTCGCTGATTCACCGTGAAGGTGAGATTACTCCGGAGGCTCACGGGTCGGCTCCCAGGTTTGACGAACACGTGAGCTAAAGCTTGGCTATTAGCCAAACTTTGGCTTGACGACGAGTCACGCGTTGGACATGCTGGGCTTCCGCACGCAACGGCGTCGGACGACCCCGCTGTGTGCACGGAACCGTGCTGCCCATGTCCGCGCTTCGCGGCTGGAGGTGTCTCATGCCCGTCATCACAGGATCGGCGACCGACGCAGAGGTGTTCGCCTGGGAATTACTGGCTCGGGCCCGGGGGATCGAGACGTGGCGGCGGACGGTCGCGCTGGTGTTGCGGGCGTGGGGTGCGTCGGATGCCACGGTCGAGACGGCCCGGATGGGGCTGTCCGAACTCCTTGCGAACGTCGTGCGGCACGCCGGTGATCCGTACTGCTGTCTGTCGGTGGTGATGGGCGGCGGGCTGGTGACGGTCCGGGTGGAGGACCGGTCGCCGTGTGTGCCGGTCGTTCGTGAGCCCGCGTGGGATGCCGAGTCGGGGAGGGGGTTGTGGATGCTGCGGGCGATGTGTCTGGGCTTCGGGTGTGACCGTGAAGTCGTCGGTAAGAGCATGTGGTTCAGCCTCGGTCTCGATCCGGTGGACGAGGGGGCGGTGTGATGGCGGCGTTGCGGTGTGTCGGGAGCGTTCTCGCCGTGGGGGCTGTGGTGGGTGGTGGTGTGCTGCTCGGGTTGTTCGGCGCGTTCCTGTACCTGCTGCGTGTGCTCGCCAGGGCCGGGGAGGGCGAGGGGTGAGGGTGCAGGAGTGGTTGGTGGGTGCCTGCTGGTTGTGGTGCGGGCACCGGGTCACGCTGGTGACCAGGGTGGGTGATGTCGTGGTGGCGTCGCCGCCGGGTGAGGCGCCGTTGTATGCGTGTGGGCGGTGTGTGGAGCAGCTTGAGGCGTCCGTCGCCGACTTCGGGGAGGTGGACGGTCCGGGCCTGTATGTCGTTCCCGGTGCGCCGTCGCCTGTTCCCCGGCCTCGGGCGCGGCGGTGGTTCTGTGGGCCGCGCACGCTGCTGGGGCGGCGGTGGCGCGGACTGATCGAGAAGAGTGAGGAGCCCTCCATACCCGGGGCTGCCATGACCAGCGAGGGGGAGAAGTGGTCCACAAGCTCATCGGCCAGGTCGTGGTGGCGGGCGCGCTCGGAGCAGTATCGGGAGTGGTCGCGGCGCTGGGGCCCACCGAAACCGCCCGCCGCGCCCTCGTCCGCACCGACCGGGCCTGGTGGCGGGCCTACCGCCGCGCGTTGATCGCCCTCGGCGAGAACCCGGACGGTTTCGACACCACCGCCCCCGACCCGGCGGACGTCGCCCTCGGCCTCGGCGTCTTCGCCGCACTCGACCACGCCGCACACCTACGACGGGCCCTCCCCACCGAAACCGAACTCGCCTTCCGCATCCTCACCGACCCCGACCCCGACCCCGACCCTGATCCCGAGGACTGACCCCGGCCGGGCCTTCTGCGGCGTCGAACGCGGGCGCGAGCGGGGCCAGTGCCGCGCGGAGCCGGTCGGGGAGCGGGCCGGAGGGCACGACCAGCCCTCCGGCGTTCCCGGTCGGCTGGAGCCAGCCCTCCAGCGCGATGCGGACCGCCGCCGCCACGCTCGCCGCGAGGACGCGGGGCGTGTGCGGTCCGGCGGCGTCGCCCAGGCGTTCGGCGATCGCCGCCGTGAGAGGGGGCTCGATGCCTGCCGTGCTGCCGAGGAACGCGTCACGCAGTGCGGCCCGGGTGGTGATCAACAGCAAGACCTCGCGGGCGCGTTCGCCGGTGTCCGTGTACTGCTCGACCACCGCTTCGGTGACGGCGTCGGCGAGGCGTACTCCCGCGGGCCGGGCCGCGACCGCTGCCGCGATCCGTGCCTCGCGGTCCGCGGTGACGGCGGACACGATCGCGTGCTCGCGGCTGGCGAAGTAGTTGTTGTAGGTGCGCGGCGAGACACCGGCGGCCTCGGCGATGTCCTCGACGCGGACGTGTTCCGGGCCGCGTTCGACGGCCAGGCGCAGGGCCGCCTCGCGGAGCGCGTCGCGCGTGGCCTGCTTCTTCCGTTCCCGCAGCCCCGGCGGTGGTGTCGTCACGGGGGCAGCGTTCCACATCTCACTGCGCGCGCGCAAACTTGCGTGCACGCACTTTTCCTGCGAGTCTCGGCCCCGACGACAGGAACCTGCCGAGAGGACGTGCGCCGCCATGCGGGCAAGAGGAATGACCTACGACACCGGATTCGTCGTGGACGGCCGGATCTCCCACGAACGGTCCGACCCGGCGCTGGTCCGGCGCGAACTCGCCGTCATCCGCGACGACCTGCACTGCAACGCGGTCCACATCACCGGCGGCGACCCGGACCGTCTTGAGCAGGCCGCCGCTGCCGCCGCCGCGCTCGGCCTGGAGGTCTGGTTCTCGCCCTACCCGCTGGAGTCGGAACCGGAGGAGATCCTCGCGCTCTTCCGCGACTGCGCCGAGCGGGCCGAACGGCTCCGGCGGGAGGGCGCGACGGTCGTGTTCGTCGCGGGGGTCGAACTGAGCGTGATGAACCGCGGGTTCCTGCCGGGCGACAGCCCCGAGGAACGGGTCGCGCTGCTGCTGAGCCGACCCGGGGGACCCGCCGAGGCGATGGGCGAACTCGGCGCGCGCGTCAACGCGTTCCTCCGCGACGCCGCTGCCGCCGTCCGCGAGCGCTTCGGGGGGAGGCTCACGTACGCGGCCATCCAGTTCGAGCAGGTGGACTGGACGCCCTTCGACATCGTCACGTACGAGCTGATCCGCTCCGCCGAGGTCGCCGACCGGTTCAGGGACGGGGTCCGCACGCTCGCCCAGGGCCCGAAACCGCTCGCCATCACCGGCTTCGGCACCGCGGCCTACCAGGGCGCGGGGGACCGCGGCGGGCGGGTGCTGGACGTGGTCGAGCACGACCCGGAGACCAGGGCGCCCGTACGGCTGAACGGCGTGTACGAGCGCGACGAGGAGGGCCAGGCCGCGTACCTGGACGAGCTGCTGGAGATCTTCGACACCGAAGGCGTGGACAGCGCGTTCGTCTACCTCTTCGCCCTGGCCGGCTACCCGCACCGCCCGGACGGCGACCCCAGGGACGACCTGGACCGGGCGGGCCTTGGCATCGTCAAACTCCTCGAAGGAGGCCGGGGGCAGGCCTACCCCGACATGGACTGGGAGCCCAAGGCCGCCTTCGCGGCGGTGGCGCGGCGATACGGGAGGTGACGTGCGCGCGCCGCGACTAGATTGACGCGATGACCACGCACGTGATTCTGCTCAACGGTGGGTCGAGCTCGGGGAAGACCGCGATCGCCCGGTGCCTCCAGGCGGTCCTGCCGGGGCCGTGGCTCGCGTTCGGGATCGACGCGCTGGTGGACGCGCTGCCCGCCGCGCTGCGGGAACCGGGGGAGGGCATCGAGTTCGCGGCGGACGGCGCGGTGCGGGTCGGCGGGGGCTTCCGCGAACTGGAGGCGGCGTGGATGCGCGGCCTCGCGGCGACGGCCCGCGCGGGGGCGCGGCTCGTCGTGGACGATGTGTTCCTCGGCGGCGCCGCCTCCCAGCAGCGCTGGCGCGACGCGCTCGACGGCCTGGACGTCCTGTGGGTGGGCGTCCACTGCGCCCCCGACGTGGCGGCCCTGCGGGAGACGGCGCGGGGCGACCGGACGGCGGGGATGGCGCGTTCGCAGGCGGAGACCGTGCACCGGGGCGTGACCTACGACCTGGAAGTGGACACCACCCACACAACCCCCCTCCCCTGCGCCCGCACCATCGCGTCCCACGTCACCTGACACCCCCCGCCCGGGGTCACACCACAGGATTGTCCGGCCGGTCGAGCCACACCCGTTCGCCCCGCCTGTCCACGGTGAGACCGAATCGCCGGAAGCCGGGACGGCCGTGATCCACCCACCAGCGGAACGCCGCCTCCGTCTCGTCCCACAGCCTGCGCGGCCCCGACTGGACGACCACATAGGTGTCGGTTCCCCGTTCGTAGTCGGTGGTGGCCCACGACCGGGTGTCCGTGCTGTACGTCCACAGCGTGTACGACCCGTCGTCATAGCGCTCGGCACGCCAGAACGCCTCCCGCACCCACAGCCCGATCACGAACTGCTCCACCCATCCGCCGATCTCCTGCGGCGACAGCATCGTGGTGCTCCGCGCACCGCCCGCGGGCCACGCCCGCCCCTTCAGGTAGGCCGCGAACGGCGGGCGCCGCGTGCGCTGCTGCCTCAGCCGCATGAAGGCACTTGAGCGGGTGAAAGGCCCGCTCGCCGTACCGTCCTCGCCGACTGTCAGACGCACGACGCACTCGCCCCCGTACTCCGTCCCCCACGGGGCGACGATGATCCCGCCCGGGGCCGTCTGCCCCACCCACGTCCAGGGCACCTGCCCGACGGAACAGGTGGCGATCAACCGGTCGTACGGGGCTCGGCCCGCCCATCCGCGCCGACCGTCCCCGACCACGACCGTGGGCGTGCGTCCGCCTCGGCGCAGATTCTCCTTCGCGCCCGCCGCGACCTCCTGGTCGTACTCGACGGTGACCACGTTTCCGTCTCCGAGCCGGTGGGCGAGCAGCGCGGCGTTCCAGCCCGTGCCCGTCCCGACTTCGAGGACGCCGTGCCCCTCACCCACTTCCAGGTCGGCGAGCATCGAGACCACCATCCGTGGCATGGAACTCGAACTGGTCGGCGTGGTCCCCAGGCCGTCACCGGTGTGCCGCCCCTCGTCCCACTGCGTGGTGAGCGGGATGTCCGAGTACACCGCCCGGAGCCACGCCCCGGGCTCCCTGGCACGGTCCACCAGTCCGGTCTGCCGCGTGCCGTCCGCGATGCCCGGCCAGATCCGGTCCGGCACGAACAGCTCGCGGGGAACGGCGAGGAACGTGGGCAGCCAGTCGGCGGTCAGCGCGCCCGTCGCGGTGAGCGCCGAGGCGAGCCCCGAAGGGCCCGCCTCCCTCTCGCACGCAGTCACAGAGCCCTACTTGCCCGTCGCGGGACCGGAACCGTCGGACGTGTTGCCCCCTTCGTCCGATCCGCCCCCACCATGCTTGCTCCCGCTGTTGCTGTCGTCCTGCCGGCTGCCGCCTTGGCCGTCTCCCGTACCGCCTCCGTGCTTCGGCATCCGCCGCTCCCTCCTCGGTGTCCGGTCAACGGCGAGCGTAGGGGCGGACGCCTGCCCTGAAACAGGAGATTTCTCCAGGTTTCTCGAAAAAGTGGCGACTGCGCGTACGTCGCGCAATCAGGCGCCATCGTCGGCCGCGTGCGGCGCGAGGTCCTCGATCACGCGGTTGATGACCGTTCGGGCCGCCCGGCCGTACGACGCGACCTGCGCGAGCTGCTGGAAGGCCGCCCCGTACAGCTCGATCTCCTGCGGCTGGCGCAGATCGAGTTCGGCCGACAGCGTCTCCACGACCACCCGGGCGTCGTCGTAGAGCCAGAAGCCGTGCCACGGGGCGACGGTGTAGGCCGTCTCGAACGCGATGACGCCCAGCCGCACGTTCGGCAGCTGCGACAGCGACATGAGCCGGTCCAGCTGGCCGAGCATGGCGTGCGGCGCGCACAGGCGGAACCGCAGCGCGGCCTCCGTCAGCAGGACGTGGAACCGTTTGTCGGCGCGGTAGAGGATGTCCTGTCGGCGCATCCGCCCGGCCACTGCGGCGTCGATCCCGCTGGGTGCGGCGAGCCGCCGTGCCGCTTCGGTGAACCGGGCCCGCGCGTAGTCGGGGGTCTGTAGCAGCCCGGGAATCACGGTGGCCTCGAAGACGCGGAACAGGCGTGTGCGCGCCTCCCACGAGGCCAGCTTCTGCTGGTGAGGGTGCAGGCCGGCCCGCAGGACGTCCCGCCACTCGGCGTGCCGCACCTCCCGCGTGTGCAGCACGGCGAGGAGTGCTTCCGCCGCCTGCGGGCTGCCGGTCGCGTCGGACCACCGGCGGATGTCGTCGTCCGTGGGCGTCTGGCGTCCGTTCTCCAGCTTCGACACCTTCGACGGCGGCCACGACAGGGACTCCGCGAGCTGCCTGCCGTTCAGGCCGGCGGCCCGGCGCAGCTCACGGAGTCTCCGGCCGAGAGACACTCTGGCCTCGTGGACGCTAGACGGATTCGAGGTGCTGTTCAGCGGCGAACTCATCCCGTCCGACGGCGTGATGCCACGCCGAGGAAGGCGTCGCTGTCGTCGAAGTGCATGCGGACCAGCCTGTGCGAGTCGAACAGCCAGTAGTCGTGGAGAGGAAGACCGGCGGCGGTCGCGCGGTCCCGGGTCAGGTAGCGGATGTCCTCGCCCGCGCCGTTGGTGAACTGGGCGCACCACACGCCGAATCGGCTGTAGTCGCTGAGCGGGAGGCTGACGACGCGGACGCGGTGGAAACGGCGTCCCTGTGCCGTCGCGTCACGGATCATGGTCAGCCAGTCCCGCATCCACGGCAGTTCGTCCCGCTCCTTCGCGAGGAACTTCCGCAAGGAGTCGTTCTCATGGTCCACGTCGTAGCGCTCGCGTGTCTCAAGGCGGAAAGCGGTGTGCTCGAACGAGTGGAACAGCCGCCCGAACTCGTCTCCCGTGAGCCGGCTCAGTTTCCTTCCACCTCCGCGTGGTGCCGGACATACGTCCTGGAGTCGCCGAAGGGGGAGTTCAGGGCCTTGCCGAGAGAACGGGCACGCACCGCGCCCCTCCCTTCCTCGGCCCCTCCTTCGCCCGGCATCCGGCGAACCGTGCGGCCCGATCGTTGTCGGCCGTGCCGTGGAGCGTCAAGTGGGTGTCCGGTGGGGAGGGGCGTTTCGGGCGCCACCGGGTGAGGCCGAGGTGATCAGGCGGGCTGCGGGGCGGGCGTTGCCTTCGGTGTTGCGGGGGAGGTCGCCGGCTTGCGTGTCTCGCGCAGCATCAGCAGGCCGGCGGCCACCATCGCCGCCGCCGTCAGGCCGTGGACGCCGAGTGCGGTGGCCGTGGAGCCGTCATGGGCCAGCACGGTCGTCATGTCGCCGAAGGCGGCGAAGGACTCCGCCAGCAGCACCCAGCCAAGCGCCCGGCGGTGGCCCGTCAGCAGCAGGACGGCCAGGACGAGGGCCAGGGTGAGGTCGCGTATCCCCTTGATGACCAGGAAGCCGCCGCCGTCGCCGGACGGCCAGCTCGGCAGGCCGAAGGCCGGCGCCGTCGCCTCCGGGGCCAGGACGAACTCCAGGCCGAACCAGACGATGAAGAGGATGAAGACGGTGGTCACGACGGTGTTGATCCGCTTGAGGGACATCGTTCTCCTGGGAGTCTTCGTGAGCCGGCGGGCTTGGTGGATTGTGCGGGCTCAGAGCCTGGGGTCGCCTTGTCCGGGATGGGATGGTGGGGAGGGGGTGGGCCCGCGGGGTCAGGCGAGGGCGGTGACCAGCAGGGCGAACGCGGCGGTGATGACGGCGACGCGGCCGTAGTGGAAGCGGTCCCAGCGGTCCATCTGCTGCTTCCAGTCGGCGGGCCGGTTCTCGGGGGTCCACGTCTTGCCCCGGTTGTTGATCGGGACGAGCAGCAGCACCGACATGAGCACGCTGACGATCAGCAGCGCGCCGGCGGTGACGACGAGGCCGGTGCCGTCGTCGCCCCACCCGGCGGCGGTCCAGACGCCGGCGAGGACGAGCGAGCCGATGTACCAGAACGGCATCACCGCGCCGAGGATGCGGCCGCCGTGGGCCCGGCCGAGCTGGCCGCCGTCCTCCGGGAGGGCGTTGAAGATCCGGTTGAGGAAGAAGGCGACGGAGAACTCCACCCCCACCATCATCCCGACGATCACGGTGGTGACGACCTCAAGCGCGGTGAGCATGACGAGCCCCTTGGTGTCTAGTGCTGCTAGCTGACGAAGCGACGCTAACACTGCTGTTGCTCTCTCGTCTAGCGGTGCTAGAGTCTCATCATGTCGGTACAGGAACGCAAGGAACGCGAGCGGGCGGAACGGGAGCGCCTCATCGTCGCGACAGCCCGCGAACTCGCCGAGCAGCAGGGCTGGGACGCGGTCACCACCCGCCGGCTCGCCGAGCGCATCGAGTACAGCCAGCCCGTCCTCTACAGCCACTTCCGCGGCAAACGCGAGATCATCGGCGCCGTCGCCCTCCAGGGCGCCGCGGAGCTGGCCGCCGCCGTGCGGGCCGCGACCGCCGCCGCGGACGGCCCGCGCGCCCGGGTGTACGCCCTCGCCCGCGCCTACCTCGACTTCGCCGAACGCAACCCGGCCGTCTACGACGCCATCTTCCAACTCGACGGCGGCCTCGCGTACGCCCAGGAGGACACCCCGGAAGCGCTCAAGGACGCCTTCGCCTCACTGCTGGAGCCCCTCGGCGGGGTCGCCGGGGACAGCGTCGCCCCCGAGCTGTTCACCGAGGTGTTCTGGGCGTGCCTGCACGGCGTGGCGACCCTGACCCGGACGGGACGCCTGCTGCCGGAGGACACCGACCGGAGGGTGCAGATGCTGGTGGACCGGCTCGCCGTCTACTGACGGGCCGCCGTGCCCCGTACTCCCGGCGGGGCGCACGTATCGGCAGATGCGGTGCTCATCGGTGACGAACGCGGGGGCGGGCGGCGGATCAACGGGGGACCCGGGGCGCGAACGAGGCGACCCCTCTCGCGCGAGCAGACCCGGCCCCGGCGGACGCCGCCGCCGGTCTGCCGTGCCGGGGCGCGGAGGCCTTGTCAGGGAAGCCGGGCGGGCGCGACGCCTTCCGCCGCCCGGCCTCTCGCCCGCCCGGGACGTGACGCACCGTCCGGCGCGGGCGCACGCGCCCGGCGGGGGAGGGCCGGTCCGGTCACCGCCGGTGGGGCGGCTTCCCCCGCTCGGGAAGGGGGATCAGGCGTCGCCCTCGAAGAGGCTGGTGACCGAGCCGTCCTCGAAGACCTCGCGGACCGCGCGGGCGATCGTCGGGGCCATCGACAGGACGGTGATCTTGTCGAGGTCCACCTCGCTCGGCGTCGGCAGCGAGTTGGTGAAGATGAACTCGCTCACCCGCGAGTTCTTCAGGCGGTCGGCGGCCGGGCCCGACAGGACGCCGTGCGTCGCCGCCACGATGACGTCCGCCGCGCCGTTGGCGAACAGCGCGTCCGCGGCCGCGCAGATCGTGCCGCCCGTGTCGATCATGTCGTCCACCAGCACGCACACCCGCCCCTCGACCTCGCCGACGACCTCGTGCACCGTCACCTGGTTCGCCACGTCCGGGTCGCGCCGCTTGTGGACGATGGCCAGCGGCGCCGCCAGCCGGTCGGCCCAGCGGTCCGCGACCCGTACGCGCCCGGCGTCGGGGGAGACGACCGTCAGCCGGTCGCGGTCCACCCGGCCGCCGATGTAGTTCGTCAGCGCGGGCAGCGCGAAGAGGTGGTCCACCGGGCCGTCGAAGTAGCCCTGCACCTGGTCGGCGTGCAGGTCCATGGTGATGATCCGGTCAGCCCCGGCCGTCTTGAGCAGGTCCGCCATCAGGCGCGCGGAGATCGGCTCACGCCCGCGGTGCTTCTTGTCCTGGCGGGCGTAGCCGTAGAAGGGGATGATCACGGAGATCGAGCGTGCGGACGCGCGCTTCAGCGCGTCCAGCATGATCAGCTGCTCCATGATCCACTTGTTGATCGGCGCCGTGTGGCTCTGCATGAGGAAACAGTCGGCGCCGCGCACCGACTCCTGGAAACGCACGTAGATCTCGCCGTTCGCGAAGTCCACGGCCTTGGTCGGGACAAGACCCACCCCCAGCTCCGCGGCGACCTCCTCCGCGAGCTGAGGGTGGGCGCGGCCGGTGAAGAGCATGAGTTTCTTCTCGCCGGTGGTCTTGATCCCGGTCACGATGTGTCTCCTTGTAGCCGCGTCGGCGCTCGTTCACCCTTATGGGGGCATCCCCTACCGTACCTGTCAGGCTTCGCCCGGCTTCCGCTCCATCGCAGCCAGGGCCGCCTGCGCGGCCTGCGCGGCGTCCGAGGCGGGGCGCTTCCTGCCCACCCAGCCCTCGACGTTCCGCTGCTGGCCACGGGCTACGCCGAGTGATCCCGGCGGGACGTCGCGGGTGATGACGGACCCGGCGGCGGTGTAGGAACCGTCCCCGATCGTGACAGGTGCCACAAACATGTTGTCGGCGCCCGTGCGGCAGTACGAGCCGACCGTCGAGTGGTGCTTCTCCTCGCCGTCGTAGTTCACGAAGACGGTGGCGGCGCCGATGTTCGTGTGGTCGCCGATCGTGGCGTCCCCGACGTACGACAGGTGCGGCACCTTGGTGCCCTCGCCGATCGTCGAGTTCTTCAGCTCGACGAACGTCCCCACCTTCGACTCCTGGCCGAGCACCGTGCCGGGACGCAGGTACGCGTACGGGCCGACGTTCGCGCCCGCCCCCACGTGCGCGCTGTCCGCCACCGTGTTGTTGACCACCGCGCCAGGGCCCACCACCGTGTCCCGCAGCCGCGTGCCAGGACCGATCTCGGCCTCCGCCGCCACATGGGTGGCGCCCAGCAGCTGCGACCCGGGGTGGATCACCGCGTCCGGCTCGTACGTCACCGTGACGTCCAGCCACGTCGTCGCCGGGTCCACGACCGTCACACCCGCCAGCATGGCCTCTTCGAGCAACCGGTCGTTCATGAGCCGCCGCGCCTGCGCGAGCTGCACCCGGTTGTTGATCCCCACCAGCTCGCGGTGATCGGGCGCCACACAGGCGCCGACGCGGTGACCGTCCTCCCGCAGGATGCGCACCACGTCCGGCAGGTACTGCTCGCCCTGGTCGTTGTCGGTGTCCACCCGGGCCAGCGCGTCCGCCAGCAGCCGCCCGTCGAAGGCGAAGATGCCCGCGTTCGCCTCCCGGATCGCGCGCTGCTCCTCCGTCGCGTCCCGGTGCTCCACGACCTCCACCACCGAGCCGTCCGCGCCGCGCACGACACGGCCGTAACCCGTCGGGTCGGGGACCTCCATGGTGAGCATCGTCACCGCGTTGCCGTCCGCCACGTGCGTCGCGGCCAGCGAGCCGAGCGTCGCCGCCGTCTGCATCGGGACGTCCCCGCACGTCACGACGACCGTCCCCGTCGGCTCCACCCCGTCGGCCGCCAGTGCCGCGAGCGCCACGCCCACGGCGTGCGCCGTGCCCAGCTGCCGCTCCTGCACCACCGCCCGTACGCCCGAGTCGATGTCCGCCAGATGGGCGCTCACCCGGTCCTTGCCATGGCCCACGACCACGACCAGCTCCGCCGGGTCGAGACCCCGCGCGGCCGTCACCGCGTGGCCCACCAGGGAGCGGCCGCAGATCTCGTGCAGCACCTTGGGCGTGGACGACTTCATGCGGGTCCCCTCACCCGCTGCGAGAACGATGATGGCTGCCGGGCGACTGGAGCTCACGGGATCGCGTCCTTCGGTCCTTCGGAAATGGGGGATTCCCGCAGGATACCGGGGCACGGCCCGCCGCACCCGTGCAGACGTACGAGCCGGGCGGCGGTCAGCCGTCGCGTTCCCAGGGCGCCGCGCGGCGCGGCGTACGGCCCGTGAGCGCCGCCAGGGTGCTGCGGATGTGCGTCAGATGGGCGCGCACCTCGTCGGCGCGTTCGCCGTGTTCGCGGGCCAGCTCCTCCGACTCGCGCTCGATGGCCTGACGCCGCTCCCGCGCCCGCGCGAGCAGCTCGGCGCGCCGCGCGTCGGCCGTCTCCTCGCGGTCCCTGGCGGTCGCCTCGGCCGACGCCAGCTCCTCCCGGGCCCGCGCGAGCAGCGCCTCGCCACGGGACGTCAGCTCGTCCACGCGCGCGTCGGTCTCCGCCTGCCCGGCCGCCAGCCGCTCGTCCAGCGCGCGGCCCTCCGCCGTGTGCCTGGCGCGCTGCTCGGCGACGAGGGCGCGGCAGCGGCGCGTCACCTCGGCGAGCGCCTCGGACGCCTGGTCGCGCAGCGCGGCCGCCTCGCGCCTGGCCTCGGTCATCAGCTCACCGGCGTACGCCGTCGCGCGGCCGAGCACGTCGTCCGCCGCCGCGTCCGCCGCCGCGCGCCGGTCGGCGGCCTGGGCGCGCGCCACGTCGCGCAGCGCGCGCGCCTCGGCGGACGCCCGCTCGATCAGCCCGCGCGCCTCCTCGTCGGCCGCCTCCCGCAGCGCCGCCGCCTCGGCCTCCACCTCGGCGAGCAGCAGCGTGGCGCGCTCGCCCAGCGACTCGTACGCCGGCGGCGGCAGCGCGGCCACCGCGGCGCCGAGCCGCGCCGCCTCGTCGGCCAGCGCGTCGGCGCGCTCGCCGAGCGCGCCCAGGCGCCGCCATGCCTCGTCGCGCTCACGGCTGAGACCGGCCACGACCTGGTCGACCTGGTCGGGCCGGTAGCCACGGCCGCGTGCGCTCGGGAAAGCCGTCATGAGGACATGATCCCCGCAAGGCCGTGTCTGACAAATAGCGCCGTCCGCCGCCAGCCGCTGCCGCCGGGCGGGATTTGTCAGGCAGGGCCTACAGGAGGCCGTCCCACATCTGTTCCAGGAGAACGGCCCACCAGCTCTCGGGGTCGGCGAGCGCCTGCGGGTCGAGGGAGCCGAGCTGGGTCTGGAAGTCGGTGGTCCAGCGTCCGGCCTGCTCGCTGTTCAGCCCGTAGCGCAACCGCCACATGCGGCCGAGCAGCGCCATGCACCGCGCGAACTGCGGCAGCGACGCGTTCACGAACTGCGGCGGCACCGGCTGCCCGCCGGGGCCCGCCTCCAGCGGCACCGCGACGATGTGCGCCGTCCCGTACTGCACGCACAGCTGCCGCCCGAAGTCCGAGCCGACGACCAGGTACGAGCCCGCGTCGGGCGCCGGCTGCACGCCGCGCTCCACCGCCAGCTCGCCCAGCGTGGGGATCGGCCGTCCCGCCTGGGCCTGCGCCCAGAAGAACGGGTTGACCTCCACCGGCACGCCCGACCACACCAGGCTCTGCGCCACGATCTCCGGCACACCCTGCCGCGACACGGCCTGCGGCGTGTAGCGGAAGACGCCCTGCGGCCCGTACGCCTGCACCAGCTCCTGCCCGATGGCGTCGAGCGGCACGGCGGGCGCGGCCTGCTGCGGCTGGAGCGGGGCCCGTACGGGGGCGGAACGCGGCGGGCCGTCGGCGAACTGCTTCAGCTCGTCCTGGTGCTCCACCAGATGCCGTACGCCCGCCTGCCGGGACGCGAGGTCACGCCCGTACGCGGCCGTGTGGGTGACGCGCACCTGGGGCCACGTCTCGCGGATCATGCGGGCGCAGTAGGCGCCGGGCAGTTCGCAGGACTGAAGCTCGGTGTGCAGTTCGATGACCTGCTGCGGTGGCACGTTCATGGAGCGCAGCTCGTAGAGGATCTGCCACTCCGGGTGCGGCATGCCGGGTGCGGAGCGGCGGATGAGCTGCTGCTCGGAGCCGTCGGGCGCGCGGTAGCGGAGCACGGCCATGTAGCCGGAGCCCACGGTGGGCGTGCCTGGCGGGGGATAGCCGTAGCCGGCGCCGGGGGCGGGGGGCGGCGGAGGGGTGCCGATGCCTTGCGGGGGCGGGGTCCCCGCGGCGGGCGGGGGCGCCGGGGTGAACCCGCCCTGGTGCTGCGCCGGCTGCGGCGCGGGCGGGGCGCTGCTGACGAAGCCCGGCGGCGGGGGAGGCGGCCCCGGGACGGCCTGGTCGGGCGCGGGGCGGTGGGAGAGGGCGGTCTCCGCCAGCGGGCTGGGGTTGCCGGGCGGCCGGGGCGCCAGGTCACTGGCGTCCGGCGGGGCGGGGCGGCCCGCGGCGGCCGCCTTCAGCTCGGCGATCACCTCGGGGGAGACGGCCTGGGTGGGGACGTACGCGTTGGCCGCGGCGTCCGGCGCCTTGCCGCCCGGGGCGGGCGGCGGGTCCGCCTTCGCGGGGGTGTCGCGGGCCTGCGGAGGCTCGGGGGCGCCGGGCGCGTCCGGCTTCCCGGGCGCACCGGGCGCACCGGGCGCACCGGGCACGGACGGGTGCACGGCGGTGCGCGGCAGGCCGCTGCCCTGCGGCATGATCGCCGTCCGCGCCTCGGAGGACATGCCGGTGGGCCCGGAAGGCGCCTTGTCGGCGGGCTTCCCCTCGTCCTCGGCCAGCGGCGGCGAGAACACGGTGGCGGGCGGCGCGACGGACTCCGTCCCCGCACCGGACTCGGACGTGTCCGTCCCGGCCCACGGCGAGGCGTCGGCCGGCTCACGCCGGGCGGGCGTGGCGTCCACGTCGTCCCACGGCGAGGGCGGCTGCGGCACCGACGCGCCGGGCGGCGGCGGAGGCGGCGACACGGCCGCCAGGGACGGCGTGGGGGGCGCCCAGGGGGCGCCGGACGGCGGCGGCGTGGACTCGTCCGCCGCGGGCCGTGCGGCGGGCACCGGGGCCGGGGGCGGGGTCGGGTCGGCCGGAACGCGCGGCTCCGGCGCCGGGCTGCCCGGCGGACGCGCGGCCAGCACCTCGGGCGGGATCAGCGTGAACGACGTCGCCTCCGCGCCCGCCTGCGGCGCGGTCGGCGCGGCGGCCTCCCCGGCGGCGGCCGGCCCGTACTCCTCGCCGTACCGCTGGATCACCTCGTCGACCGGCAGCGCGGGCCACAGCGTGGTGTCGCCACTGTCCCGCGCGATCACGAGCTTCTTGCCGCCGACCGGGCCGCTCGCGTCGTCCTCGGCCCACACGACGAACCCGAGGTCGAACTCGCGGACCCGCACCTCGTGGCGCGGCCCGTCGTCCGGCGCGCCGTTCACCCACCGCTCGGCGCGCTCCTGCGCCTGTGCGAACGTGACCACCGCGCTCACCCCTCCACCGGGACGGCCTGCGCGAACCCGCCGTCCACCATCAGGTCCGCCACGGACGCCAGTTCGGGCGGGTTGCCCGCGAGCCGCAGCAGGAAGTCGTCGAAGCCGGTGCCGCACGGCAGCAGCAGGTCGGCGACGCGCTGCTCGATCGTCAGCCCGTCGCGGTCGCGCGCGTCGTCGTACGGGCACACCCACACGGAGCCCGTGTCCTCGCCGCGCACCTTCACCGCGACGATGCCGCCCTGCGCGAACGCGACGCCCAGGTAGTCCTTCGTGAGGTGGTCGCGCAGGCACTTGTTGACGTAGACGACGTCGTTGACCGCCGCCTCCTCGCGGAGGGTGAAGAACGGCTGGTCGATCAGGAGGCCGAGCTCCGCGTCCAGCGCCACGCCACGGGGCGCGCAGCCACCGCCCGCCTTGAGGAACGAGCGGTACTCCTCCGGCAGCCGGTAGCCGAGCTTCTCCTCGGCGGCGCGCACGCGGTCCTCGGGGACGGCCACGCCGTGCGGCACGGAGAAGTGCACCGGGCGCGTCTCGTTGAGCGGCCTGGTGCCCCGCTTGTGCTGGTCCACGGCGGTGGTCGCGAGGCCGCCGTGGTGGCGCAGGAGCGCCTTGACCTCCACGGGGATCAGTTCGAGCCGCCGGGAGTTCGCCACGTGGTGCCACGTCCAGCCGTGCGGCGTGGCGACGGGAGACAGGTCCGCCCACAGCTCGTGCCGCGCGGCGTGCAGGGCGGCGTTCGCCGACACGTAGTCGGTCAGCCGCAGCTCGTCCACACCGAAGCCGTCGGGAGGCTCCGCGATCTCGGCCGCCGCCCTGGCGTACGGCGAGAAATCCGGATAGCCCTGCGCGTCCACCCGTATTCCGAGCGGGAAGCGCGCCGCCCGCACCGGGTCCGGGAACTGCACCACCTGTCCGGCATAGGCCCTGTTCGGTGGCGCGGCCTGCTGTCCGAGCCGACCTGTCGTCATGGCGTTACGCCCCCTGCTGCTTTCTCACGCTGTTCCGGCACAGCGTAAGGGGTCGCGTGTTCAGTGGCACGATCGTGTGCGTGATAACGGATACCCACGGGCAGCCGCCGGTCCATCCGGCGCCTCCCGAGCTCCTGCGGCGCCGGGACGGCATCCTCCCGACGACCGCCGCCGCGCTGTCCCTGCCGGGGCGCGGCGCGTTCACCGCGACGGCCATCCGCAGCGCCACCATGCCCGCCCTCCACCCGGTGGTCGCGGCCATACTCGGCGAACTCGGCACCGCCCAGCGCGAACGGCACTTCGGGCGCTGCCCCGAGGTCGCCCTGCTGTCCCGCGTCCTCACCGACGCGGGCGCCGCCGACATCGACCAGGCACGGCACGCGCTGGCGGGCGCGGGCCTCACCACGCGGCACATCCGGGAGGACGGCGACCCGCAGCACGGCGCGTACGCCCCGCACTGCCGGACGTGCACGATGCTGAACGCCCGCCTCGGCGTCCACAGCGTCAGCGCCGCGTCCAGCCCGGGACCCGACCGCGCGGGGCCCGCGGCGGGCGCGCCCTGGGCCGTGGGGACCGTCCACCAGGCCCTCGCGGAGGCCGGGTGGCAGCCGGGCAGGCGGCACGCGGCGCGGGCCGAGCAGTGGGCCGACGCGCTCAGCGGGCACCGGTCGGCGCACGGGCGGACGCACGCGCTGTTCCCGGCCGCGTTCGAGACCTGGGCCGAGCTGGGGCCGCTCACGCTGCACCCGGCCGGTCCGGGCGCGGCGTACGCGCCGAGCGGCGTCGTCATCGACCCGCTGCGCGGGCTGCACTGGACACGGACGCTGGGTGAGCTGGGGCATGCGCTCGACACACAGTTGTGCCCGCTGGGCGAGGAGAGCGGCGGCACGGCGCTGCTGGCCGTGGACAGGGAAGGACGGCTGTACGCGATCGACCACACGGGCGACTGGTTCCTCGGGCACGACGTGCTCGCGGGGCTGACGACCCTCCTCACCGGGGCGGCGCCGCACCGGCTGGCGCTCGCCGACAGCGCGTGACCATGGCCGGGGACGTCCCCGGCCATGGGACGTTCACCCGCTGTGCCACCGGACGACACCTCGGCATCGACGGCCATTTGGCAGAGTCGGTCAGCGCGTGCCGAGGAGGATCATGGAACACCGGAAGCGCCGTGTCGCGTTCGCGGCCGGGGTGGACGCGGAGCGGCTGCCCCGGCTGCCCGCGCTGCTGCGGAGTCTCGCGCTGACCAGCCCGGCGGTCTGCGAGGACGTCGTCCTGCTGCATCCGGGGCTGCCCGACGCCGACTTCGCCGCCGCGCGCCGCTTCCATCCGCGCCTGGTGCCCCGGCGCGAGGACGAGGGGTACGGCGACTACGACACGGTGGTCACGCTGCCCGCCGACGGCCTCGTACGCGACGACCTCGCGCCGCTGCTGCGCACCCGCCGCCCGGTCGTGCCCTACGAACCCGCCGGGGACCCGCAGCCCGCAGGTCTCACAGGCTCCGGGGAACCCTACGAGTCCGAACACGGCGCAGCGACCGCTCAGGCAACCCGACCCGAGCTGACGCCCCACCGGTTCTACGCCGAGTACTGCGCCCTGCCCGGCCGCAAGGCGCACGACCTGCTGCTCCACTGCGCCCTTCCGCTGCTGAGCGCGGGCGGCCCGATCGTCACCCCGGCCGGCAAGCGCGTCGATCCGGCGGGCCTCGCCCGCGTCGTCGGCTCCGCGCTGCACCAGCAGGGACGGTACGCCGAGGCCGTCGACGTGCTCGCCCCCGCGGCGGGTGATCCGCGCCGCGCCCGCAACCACGAGGCGCTCGGCAGCGCGCTGATGGCCCTGTCCCGCTACCCCGAGGCCGAGACGCACCTGCTCGTCGCCACCGCCCACCCCGTCGTCGCCCCCCGCGCGTTCGCCCAGCTCGCCCGCCTCGCCTGGCTGCACGGCCGCGACACCGACGCCCACCGCTACGCCCGCCAGGGCCTCGACGCCGACCCGACCGACCCCGGCTGCCGCGCCCTCCACGCCCGCACCCTGCCGGGCGCCACGGCCCCGCCGCCCGTGCCCGCCGCGGAACAGGTCGCCCACGTCGCCCTCTACGCCGACGGGCAGGAGAACGCGGGCGACAAGATCCTCCCCGAGGCCGTCCGCCGCTGCTTCGGCCCCACCACCGACGCCACCCGCTGGCACCCCGTCCCCGTGCACCGCCTCGTGGACGACCGGCTGCTCGCCGAACTCAACGCGCGGCGCGGCGTGATCGTCGGCGGCGGCGGCCTGTTCCTCCCCGACACCTGGCCGAACGGCAACAGCGGCTGGCAGTGGAACGTCCCCGACGAGCAGCTGCGCCGCATCACCGCGCCCCTCGCCGTCTTCGGCGTCGGCTTCAACCTCTTCGACGGACAGCACCTCGCCCCCGGCCGCATCGCGGGCAGCCTGCGGACCCTCGTGGAGCACGCCGCGTTCGTCGGCCTGCGCAACCGCGGCTCCGTCGAGCGCGTCCGCGAACTGCTCCCCGCCGGACTGCGCGACCGCGTACGCCACCAGCCCTGCCCCACGACGGTGCTGCGCCACCTCGTCCCCGGCTGGACCGACCCCGCCCCCGGCGACCGTACCGACACCGTCCTGCTCAACTGCGCCTACGACCGCGCCGGGCTGCGCTTCGGCCACGACTACGGGTACTTCCTCGACCAGATGGCCCGCGCCGTCCGCGGCCTGCGCGCCCACGCCGACGTGCGGTACGCCGCCCATACCCCGGCGGACGAGGCGTTCGTCCACGACCTGCGCCGCGAACACGGCCTGACCCTCCCCGTCGCCCGGCTCTACGACCTGACGAACGGGGAACTGCTCGACGCCTACCGCCGCGCCCGCCTCGTCATCGGGATGCGCGGCCACGCGACGATGCTGCCCTTCGGCTGCGGCACCCCGGCCCTGAGTCTCGTCTCGCACCCGAAACTGGCCTATTTCCTCGCCGACATCGAGCGGCCCGAGTGGGGCGTGTCCCTCCACGCGCCCGACCTGGCGGCCGACCTCACCGAGCGGGCCGTCGGCCTGCTGACGGACCACGGGGCGGCCGTCGCGGACGTCCACGGGCGGCAGCGCGAACTGCTGCGCGTCACCCGGGAGAACGCGGCCTCGCTCGCCGAACTCTTCGGCCTCCCCGTGACGGCGGCTCAGACGGCGGCTCAGACGGCGGCGCGGGGCGCGGGCGCCGCGTCGTAGGCGTCCCGCGCGCGCTCGACGCGCGGGAGGTGCTCGGCCGCCCAGCCCGCGAGGTGCGCGAAGAGCGGCGCCAGGGATAGGCCGAGTTCGGTGATCTCGTACTCCACCCGTGGCGGTACCTCGGGGTGGTACGTGCGCAGGACGAGACCGTCGCGTTCGAGCTGGCGCAGCCGCTGGGTGAGCACCTTGGGGGTGATCGCGCCGACGTTCCGCTGGAGCTCCACGAACCGCTGGCGGCCGTAGGCGTGGAGCGACCACAGGATCGGCGTCGTCCAGCGGCTGAACACGATGTCCACCACGGGCCCGATGGGGCACGCGCCCCCGGCGTCCGAGGACGCGGCCGCCGTCCACGAGGCGTTCTCCACCATCGGTGATCCTCCTTGGTAAGTCACTATCTCCTAGGTACCTACTACATCCGCGATGGTAGCTTCCCTCGGCCGGGGGCGGGACGCACCCGCCCGTCCGCACTCTCACCCAGAGGAAACGCGCCATGATCGTCATCACAGGAGCCACCGGAAACGTCGGCCGCCCGCTCGTCCGCGCACTCGCCGCCGCGGGGGAACGGGTCACCGCCGTGTCCCGCTCCGTCACCGCCGCCGATGTACCGGACGGCGTACGGCACCTGGTCGCCGACCTGACCGAACCGGACGGACTGCGGCCGGTGTTCGAGGGCGCCGACGCGCTCTTCCTCCACGACACCGGCCCCGCCGCCCACCTGGTGGACCCACAGCGCATACTCGCCGCCGCGCGGGCGGGCGGCGTCCGCCGCGTCGTCCGGCTGTCGTCCCAGGGCGTCGTCACCCGCCCCGACTCGCAGTCCCACGGCGGCCTCGCCCGCGCGTGGGAGCAGGCGGTGCGCGACTCCGGCATGGAGTGGACGCTGCTGCGGCCCGGGGGCTTCGCGTCCAACGCGTACGCGTGGGCGCAGTCCGTACGCGAACACCGCGCCGTCGCGGCGCCGTTCGGCGACATCGGCCTGCCCGTGATCGACCCGGACGACATCGCGGCGGTGGCCGCCGCCGCGCTGCGCGAGGACGGGCACGCCGGACGCGCGTACACGCTGACCGGCCCCGCCGCCGTCACGCCCAGGGAGCAGGCGCGGGCGATCGGCGAGGCGCTGGGCGAGCCGGTCGGCTTCACCGAGTGGACGCGCGAGGAGGCACGGGCGGCGATGGGCGCGTTCATGCCCGAGCCGGTGGTCGAGACGACGCTGGCCATCCTCGGCGAACCGACCGGCGAGGAACAGCGGGTCAGCCCCGACGTGGCCCGCGTCACCGGCCGCGCCCCCGGCTCGTTCGCCGCCTGGGCCCGCCGCAACGCCGCCGCCTTCCGCTGAGGCGGCGGCCCGGCCCGGGGCGGCCGGACGTCACCCCACGGCAGGACGCGCCGGTTCCCGCCCACCGCCGGGAGACGGCCGCCTCGCGGCCCGCCCGGACCGCCCTCACCGGGGGCCGGACCCCGGCCCGGCGGGGAGAGGCCGCCACGGGACCGCGCGCGGGACGAGCCGGCCTCGCCGCTCGGGCGGTCGGCGGGTGCCGGTGCCGGCGCTGGCGGGCGCCGTCCCGCACCGGACCGGGCGTGCCGGAGTGTGCTGCTCTCCGGGGCATCGGCGTGTGAAGGCGCTCCGCGGGTCCTGTGTCTGACCGTGGGGCGGTCCCGGGGAGGTTGGCCCCAGGGCGGGGTGGCGTCGGCCCGGCCGAGCGCCTCGCTCCCTGGGGCGCCGGCGGGCGGTGGCCCCCTGTGGGTGGTGCGGTCCGGCGCCGGTGGACTGGCGGGGTGCCGTTCGCGGGACGAGGCAGTGCCGGCTCGCTCAGGTCCGGCACCGGCACCGGCACCGGCACCGGACCGGGCGTGCCGGAGCGCGCTGTCCGCCGGGGCGTCGATGTGCGGTGGTGCCCCGTGGGGCGGGACGGCGTTGTCGCCCGGTGGCGGGGGAGGCGGGGGAGTGGCGTTCTCCGGCGGACCGGTCCCGCCGGCGCGTTCCGCCCGCCAACCGTCCTCCGCGCGAGAGGGATTGACCGGTTCCCCGCTTCCGTCCTCGCCGGTGCCATGTCCCCCCACCGTCGCCGTACGCGCCGCGGACCACCTGCCGACACGGCGCGCAGCCCCCGCCGTTCCGCCCGGAGAGCACCGGGCACCGCCACCCTCACGGGCCCTGCCCCACCAGCTCGTCCATCCTCGCATCCTCATGGTCACAGAGCGTAGCGGAGGCCACTGACAACGCCGCCCGGCGCCCGAGCGGGCGGTCAGTCCCCGACGGAACCGGGAACGCCCTCCGCCGCGCGGATCGCCGTGCGGTACGTCCGCGCCGCCGCCCGCAGCGCCGTCTCCGGATCGACCCCCGCCGCCCCCGCCTCGGCGGCGAGCGCCAGCAGCCGGTGGCCGAACCCCTCCGCCTCCGCCCCGGACACAGCCTCCGGCAGCGGCACGTCGAGACCCGCCGCCCGCGCCCGGCCCGCCAGCTTCGCGGCGAGCGCCAGCGCGGGCTGCCCCAGCGGCACCCCGTCCGTCACCGAGGCACGGCCCTTCTCCACACCCTTGATCCGGAGCCACTGCGCCTTCACGTCCTCGGCCGTCTCCGCGACCTCGTCGCCGAAGACATGCGGATGCCGCCGCACCAGCTTCTCCACGATCCCGCCCGCCACGTCGTCGATCCCGAACGGCTCCTCCGGGTCCTCCTCCGCGATCCGCGCGTGGAACACCACCTGGAGCAGCACGTCCCCCAACTCCTCACGCACCCCCGCCCGGTCGCCGGTCTCCACCGCCTCGACCAGCTCGTACATCTCCTCGACGCCGTACGCCGCCAGCTCCGCGCTCGTCCGCCCCGACGCCCACGGGCACACCGCGCGGACGCGGTCCATCACCTCGACCAGATCGAGCAGCCGCGCGCCCGGCAGATCGTACGAGCCGGGCAGCAGCTCCAGATCGGGCAGCGCGCCCGCGCGCCCCGAGCCCGCCAGGGCGGCGAGCCCGTCCGTCAGCGCGCGTTCGCCCTCCGCGCCCGCGAGGACCACGACCGTACGGCCCCCCGCGCAGGCGGCGACCAGCTCGGCGGCGGCGGGCGCCGCCGTCTCGACGGCCACCCCGGCGTCCGCCAGGTACGGCAGCTGCGGATGGGCGGCGTCACGGCACAGCACACGGTCGGCCGTCTGCAACGCCCGCCAGGCCGCCCACGACAGCAGGCCGGGCGCCACCCGGTGCGTCGTGGTCAGCAGGACGATCCGGCCAGGTCCCGTACGGTCGCGGTCTCGCTCGCTCACCCGTCGAGCGTAGCCCCGGCGTCAGGCGGGCGGCGCGGGGACCTCGGCGGCGTCGCCCGCGCCGCCCTCGGCGCGCACCCACGGCTGGTCGGCCTCGCCGAGCGTCAGCTGTTCGGGGTCCCAGCGGCCGTAGCGCGGGTTGACCTCCACGCCGATCTCCTCGGCGGTGCGGCCGAGCAGTTCCAGGATGGCCCGCTGCCCCTCCGGCGAGTTCGCCGCGCCGAGGCGCTCCGCGAGGCGCTGGATCAGCAGGTTGCTGCGGAACACCATGTCGATCTGCTCGTCACCGGCGAGCGGCAGCCCCTGCTGCGGCATCAGCGCGGCCTGCGCCAGGGCCTCCTCGCCGCCCACGTTCT
This sequence comes from Streptomyces sp. MS19, assembly GCF_047200595.1. Lineage (NCBI taxonomy): Bacteria > Bacillati > Actinomycetota > Actinomycetes > Kitasatosporales > Streptomycetaceae > Streptomyces > Streptomyces sp. MS19. Next base: position 65,011 of record NZ_JBJZOH010000027.1, read on the forward strand.
GCTCGGCGAGCGCACGGGCCTCCTGCACGTCGTGCCGGCTGACCTCCACGCCCTCCGACGCCGCCGCCCGCTCCAGGACCTCCAGGTAGACGAGGAAGTCCACGGTCTGCCGGGACAGGGAGCCGCTCGACGCGATCAGCTCGTCCGCGTTCGGCTGCGCCCGCTGCGCGTCGCGCACCGCCTCCACCTGCGCCTGCACACTGGCCAGCGAGATGTCCTCGCCGCCCACCACGGCGGCCTGCCCCGGATGGCCGCCCGTGGAGCAGCCGGTCAGGAGCGCAACGGCGGCAGCGGCTGCGGTCAGGGACAGGAGGGACGCGCGACGCTTCACCTTGCACTCCCGTGTGCGGAAACCTGCGGTACGTGGGTCGAGTCGGTCGATCTTATGCAGCGCGGCCCGCGAAGGCCAGGGAGCGTCGCGCGGCAGGCCGCGTCATTCGGCGCCGCCGATACGCGCCGCCCTGTTCCGCACCTTGACGCGCAACGCCTCGCGCCGCGCGAACCGTTGGAGCGAACGCCCCTCCGCGCCCAGCATCTCGGCCACCCGCGCGATCTCCATCCACACACGTGACCGCCGCCCCCCGACGCACGCCGCGCCGCCCAGCATGGTCAGCGCGTCCTGCGTCCGCCCCGCCCGCGCGTGCAGTTCCGCCATGCCGACCAGCACGTCCGTGGACTGCGTGGACCGGCGCAGGATCTCCTTGCCGATGCGGAACGCGTTCGCGTCCCGGCCCGCCCGCAGGTGGTCGCGGAACTCGTCGGTGCGGAACGCCACGCTCTGCCCGATCGCCACCGAGAAGCGGTTCCGCGCCGCCTCCTCGTCGTGCCCCACCGCCGCGCCCGGCGCGGGCAGCGACAGTGCCGCCGACATGCGGGCGCTGAACGCCGGGATGTCGAACAGCTCCTCGACCTCCCGGTACCGCTCCTCGTCCACGTCCTCGTCCAGCACGGCGGCGAGCGCGTCGAGCGCCGCCTCCGGGGTGTACTCGGTGTACGCCCGGTAGCCGCTGACGCCCTCCAGGACCTCGCGGGACCCGACGCGGTGGAACGTCGCGATGCGCAGCCGGTGCTGCACCGCCTCCACCACGGACAGCGGCATCGGGTCGTCCACGCTGGACAGGAAGAACACGTCGGACGCGGCCAGTTCCTCGCGCACGCGGTCCCGCGACAGGGCGCCCATCCACTCGACGCGGTCGGACAGCAGCGTGCGGCGGGCGATGCGCGGCGTCTTCCAGCCGACCCAGCTGAAGCGCCACGGCAGGCCGCGCGCGTGCGCCAGTTCCGCGACCCGGGAGAACAGGTCCACGCCCTTGCGGTCCTGGACGGTGCCGACCATCACCATGCGGGGGCGTTCCGCGACGGTCGCCGAGGCCCGGGTGCGGTGGATGTCGCGGGGGACCGTGTTGTAGATGACGATCGGGTCGGTGACGCCGAGCTGGCGGAACATGTCGGCCTGTGCCTTCGACACGCACAGCACGGTCAGCCGGGGCAGCAGCTTCAGCATCTCGGCGTGCCGCTCGGCGGACCGTTCCGCCTCGTAGGTGAAGACGTACTCCGTCTCGTGCGCGTACAGCATCACCGTGCGGCCCGCGTCGAGGAGCCCCTCCACCAGCCCGTTGGCGATCGGCGAACGCCAGAACGGCGCAAGGCTGTTGATCAGCACGATCTCCGCGTCCGCGAGCGCGTCGGCGGCGTGCTCGGGCTGCGGGAACGCGGCCAGGTCGAAGTAGTGCACGTCCACCGGGGACTGGGCGATCAGCGCCTGCGTGTAGGTGAGCACGGGCACGGCGACGCCCGTGATGTACGAGAAGCTCACGCCGACGACGGCGAGCGTCGAGGGGCGGCTCGCGCGGCGCTCGACCTCGGCCAGGGCGCGTTCCGCAAGGGAGAGGCCGGTGGGGCGCACGGCGCCGGGGGCCGCGCCCGTACCGCCCTCGGTCACCGGGCGCGGCGGCACGGCGTCCTCGACGACGGCCATGACCTGCTCGGCCACGTCGTCGCGGAACGCGAGGAAGTGCTCGATGGGCGAGCCGTGCTGGTTGGCGAGGAACTTGCGGGACCGCCGCAGCCGCGACGCGACGGCGGCGACCTCCTCGGTCGTGCCCGCGTTGCGCAGCAGGGGGTGGTGGATGGTGGGGAAGACGACGTTCAGCGCCTCGGGGTTGTACAGCACCAGCGGGACACCCGCGCGCAGCGTCTGCAAGTAGGTGGTGGAGAAGAACGTGACGGCCAGGTCGTACGCGGCCAGCGCGTCCGCGTCGAGCAGCGTGTCCGCCGCCAGCACCGTCACGCCGGGCAGCCCGGCCAGCCAGGTCAGGTGCGCGGCCTGGGTGGAGGGGTGCGGCTTGACGTGCACCTCGCCGTGCTCGCCGAGCGCGGCCACGAGCCGGGTCAGCTCGTCGCGGTGCGCCGGGCGCGGCATCTTGCCCTGGTCGCCGAGCGGCTGGTCGAGGACGATCACGCGCAGCGGCGCGTCGGCCTCGCGGGTCGTGCGGTGCAGGCCGGAGCGCGCGACGGTCAGGAGCGTCGGGTCGTCGCTGTGGCCGAGGGCGCCGGTGATGTGGACGGGCGGGCCGGGTTCGGCGGTGCGGAAGCCGACGTGCTGCGCCATCGCCGGGCCCCACACGCAGACGGCGGCGGGGCGGGAGGCGCCGTAGTACCAGTTCTGGTCGCGGCGGGCCGTGCCGAGCTTCTTGTAGTGGAAGTCGAGGTGGCCGTCCTGCACGAGGACGACGGGCAGGTCGTCGGTCAGCGCCTCGGTGACCTTGCGGCCGCGCCGCGACTGGTCGTTGAAGAGGATGACGCGCTCGACGCCCTGCTCGCGCGCCCAGCGGGCCGCGCGGACCTTCAGCGCCTGGGCGAACTCGTCGTCGCCCATGCCCTCGCCCACCTCGAAGAGGTTGCGGACCGTGACGCCGTCGAGGCGCTGCGCGGCCTCCTCGGCGATCCAGCGGGCGACCTCTCCGTTCACATCGGCGGTGAACACCGAGAACGTGTGGCGGGCCGCCCGGGGCGCGGCCATGATGCGCCGCGTCAGGTCGACGCCGTTGCGGTTCTCGACAAAGACAGCGATGTGCATCTTCTTCCCAGTTCTCCTGGTCCGGTGGCGGTGCGAGGCGGTGCGAGGCGGTGCGAGGCGGTGGGCGGGCCGGGGGTCAGCCGGACCGGGGCGGTGCGGCCGGGGAGGCCGCGGGGGAACGGGGCGGCGGGGGTGTCCGTCCCCGGCTTTCCGCGGCGTCGGGTAGCCGCTCCGGCGGGCGCAGCAGCCAGCGGCCCCGCGGCTGGACCAGCGGGCGGGTGAGGGCCTGTACCGGGCGTGAACCGAGCACGACGGTCGACGCGATCGCCACCGCGAGGACGGCGAGCGCCTCGGCGTCGGTGTCGATCCGCGCGAAGAAATCGATGTGGTGGAAGTACGTCAGCACCAGCGGATGGAGCACGTAGAGGTACATCCCGGCGGTCCCGAGCGATGTCATCAGTGGCACGTGGCGGCGCGGCACGAGGCGGATCAGCGCGATGACGGCGATCACGCCCCACAGCAGGACGGCCGCTCGGATCGGGACGCCGAGGGCGTACGGGAAGTCCTCAGCGCTGTACGGCTGCCTCATCGCCGGCCACTCCGGGGACAGCGTGTCGTCCAGCAGCCACACGCCGCCCGCGAGGGCCGTGGTGACCAGGGCGGCGGCCCAGCGCGGCACGGCGGCGACGGCCGCCGCGAATTCCGGTCTTTCGCGCAGGAGATGGCCGAGGTAGAAGAACGGGAAGAAGGCGATCGTCTGCGCTGCGGAAAAGGGATAGGCGATGTCGTCGGCGAATCCGACGGCGAGCGCGAGAACGACGGAGAGAACCAACGGGTACCGCAGCGTCACCACATAAGGGAGCGCCATTTTCCAGAAGAGCAGCGACAGCAGGAACCACAGGGTCGCGGCCGGTTCCACGAGAGAGAAATACCAGACCCCGTCGAGTGCCCACCGCTGCACCGATGTCACCAGGGAAAAGGCGACGAAGGGGAACGCGATTCCGGTGACGAGCCGCCCCGCCGCCCGCCCGGTCAGCGGCAGCGCCGGGCTGAAGCGGCCCGATATCAGGGCGAACGCGGGCACGCCCAGCTGCCACGAGGCGTTGTACAGCCAGTGCATGTAAGGGAACTGGTCGCGGAGCGGGGTGATGGCATGCCCGACGAGAACGGTCGTCGCGGCGATGTAGCGCACGTTCTCCCACTGTGGGTCCCGGGGCTTCGCGGCCGGGCCGGCGGTGTCGCGTTGCTGCCTCAGCACCTTGTGCCTTCCACCGTGCTCAACTCCATACGACCGGGTGGGGCCTTGCCGATGAGCACAGCCGATGAGCGGAGGTCATGAATCAGATCGTCGCTTATTCCGGACCGCTCAATAGTGCGCAGAAAGAGTGGCCCCGGCGCAGCGCCGGAGTGAACTGGGGGTGAATTTATGACGGGTGGGTGACAGGGGTGTACGGCGCCGTCCCGGCCGGGCGGGCACGCGCGGGGCGGGGCGGCCGTGCCGGGGCGGTTCTCAGGGGCGGTTCTCAGGGTTGGCCCCGAGGCATCCCCGAGACGGCCGTGGGGACGCGTTCATACCGGGGGGCGACGAGCCGGGACCGTCCCTGTTTCTAGCCTGAGGGGGCTGAGAGGCGAACAGCCGCTCGACGGGAGCGGCGGCACCGACTGAAGGAGAAGGACCGTGGCTACGGCTGTGGTGGACCCGGCGACCGGGGGGAACGGGCGGCACGCGGCCGAAGCGGCGCGGGCGGACGACGTGGTGAAGGCGTACGGGTCGGGGGAGACGCGTGTGCTCGCGCTGGACGGGGTGAGCGTGTCCGTCGAGCGGGGGCGGTTCACGGCGATCATGGGCCCGTCGGGGTCGGGGAAGTCGACGCTGATGCACTGCCTGGCGGGTCTCGACACCGTCAGCAGCGGGCGGATCTGGCTGGGGGATACGGAGATCACG
>NZ_JBJZOH010000028.1:0-64390 GCF_047200595.1 Streptomyces sp. MS19
GCGCACCGCATCCCCCCACCCCGCATCAGGCAGCACACCGGCTGCGCCAAGCGAGACCGCCAGGGCCGCACGCAGCTCCCCGGCCTCCACCTCGTCAACGGGGTGACGGCTCACCGCTCGTCTCCTCTTCCAGCGCCCGATGGACGCATCGATGCGGGCCTCGAACTCGAACACGGCATCAACCTCCCCAACAGCTTCCACCGTTGACCCAACGCCCCTGGGGCCACTCGCCCCGAGCCCGGCGTCGCGCGCTTCGGCGACTGCGGCAACTGTCCCGCCACATCGCCGACTCGAACTGCGCACTCACCTCCCCTCCGCACACGCGGGGGGGTGGGCTGTTGCGTCGCCTTGTTTGGGGGTGTGGGGTTCGCCGGGGCCGTAGAACGCGGACGCCTTGCGCGTGGAGGTTGTCCACGGCCCGCTCTACGGCTGGTTGTGCGCCGAGTGCGGTGTTCCAGAAGGGGGCGGCGGTGACGGAGATGCCCAGGTGCACGCCCTCGGCGGGCAGGCCAAGGGCAAGGGTGTCGGTGATCCCGGCGGCCCACTTGCACGCGCTGGTCGTGGTCAGCGGCGCGACCAGCATCGCGTCCGCACGCGACAGCGCGATCCCCCGGTCGAGAAAGCGGGTCGGACCGGCAGCGCACGCGATCAGATACAGGATGCCGCTGCTCATGGTCGGGGGGTGGTGTTGGTGAGTCCGGCCCATTTGGCGAGTTGGGTGAGTTCGGGTTTGGAGCGGCGGTGGAGTGAGACGAGGACGCGGAGTACTTCGCGTGCCATGGGGTGGATGCGGGCCATCTGGGGTGCTGCTTCGCGGGCGTGCATGAGGGAGATGAGGGCGGCGTCGCGGTCTCCGGCGGCGAGGTGGGCGCGTGCGGCGTCGATGTGGAGGTGGCCGATGCGGGTGGGGGCGAGGCCGGGGAGGTCGGTGCCGGTGAGCTGGTCGGCCATGGCGGCGGCTTTGCGGGGGCGTTCGAGTTCGATGTGGGTGGCGAGTTCGTGGAGGACGAGGTTGCCGGGGCCGAAGGTGAGGTTGTGGCGGTACTGGTCGGCGGGCGGGAGTTGTTCGGTGATGCGGCGGGCGTGGCGGAGGTGGTGTTGGGTGGTGGCGTCGTCGCGGGCGCGGGAGGCGAGGGTGACGGCGCGCAGGTGGAGTGATCCGGCGGCGACGAGTCCGGCGGTGCTGTGGGAGCCGGTGCTGCCGAGGGTGGTCAGCGCCCGGTCGGTGACGGCGAGTCCTTCGAGGTAGTCGCCGGCCGATTGGTAGGTGCCTGCGGCGGACCAGGCGGCGGCCATCTGTGCGACGGGGGTCCAGGTCTGGGTGGCGGCCCATTCCTGGCGGGCGGCGATGACGTCGGCCAGGTCCGGGTAGCCGAGGCGGTGGGCGATGGTGAACGCGCAGCTGTAGGTGTCCACGAGCATTTGCCAGGCTTCGGGTTCGCCGGTGTCGTGGGCGTGGGCGACCGCGCGGCCGATCAGGGCGGGCAGGCCGGGGAGCAGGGTGGCGTAGTCGGTGGAGGCGCGCAGGGCTGAGGCGGTGGCGATGTCGGCCGCCAGGGTCTCAGGCCGCACTTCGCTGATCCGGGGGTGCCGGTGGCGGCGGATCGCCGACCGCAGCGCGTCGATCAACTCGGGCGCGGGGGACTCGTCGTAGGGCTGCCCGTACAGGACCGACAGGGGGATGCCCAGGGCCGACGCGATGGCGGCCGCCACCGCCGGGCGGCAGGCCCGGTCACCGATCTCGATCTTGCTCAGCAGGGACTTGGAGATCATCGCGCGGTCGGCCAGCCTCTGCTGACCCCATCCCCGCGCCTTCCGCTGGGTGGCGATGTTCCCGCCAACCGCCGTGGGTGCGCTGGCAGCGTGCATGCCTCAAGTCTTCCCCATGACGCCCGCCTACGCCCGTGAACAGCGGCAGTTGACCGCTGAGGTGTGCAACAACTGTGCACATTCGGCGGCGCTGACCGTAGTTGTCTAGTTACCACAGGCAATGGCGGCTGAGAGGGAGACATCCGTTGACAGACCTCGATCACAGGCTGATGCGGCAGGACATCCGCCGCGCTCGCCAGTTGTACGCGGCACAAGTGGAACAGGAAGCGGTGAGCCAGGTCATCACCCGGCTCCAGCGGCACTTGACCGCCCTCCTTCCGCCCTGTTCGGCTCTGATCCCCCGGATGACGAGCCGGAACGACGCGGCCCGTCTCGAAGCGGCCGTCGAGTCCGCGCAGTACCTGCTCGCGAACGAACCCACGGCCGGGGTGATGGCCCGCTTGGTCCACATGCAGCTCCTGTCCGACTCGGTCGCCGCGCTGAGCGGCTGCCTGCGAACGTCGGAGGGAAAGCCGTGACCACCGACTCACCTCTCGTTCTGCCTCTCTGGCTTCCCCCTGACGGTCAGATCCGTATCCGGCCGTTGGGGGAGGTGTTCGACGCGGTGCGTGTGCCGTCTTTCCAGGGGCTGTACGCGTTCCACCGGCTCCGCCTGGCCGGGATCACCGGGCCGGTGATCGAGGACCCGGCGCATGGGGTCATGTACTGGCTCGTCCCGCCGGGGGCGGCCAACGAGCGGGGGTGGCCGCCGGGGGTCATCGCCTTGGGGCGGGGGTACTGCCTTGCTGTTCCCGCTGCCGATCGGATCGGGGGCCCGTGGGTCGGGGATGGCGAGGTCCGGTGGCTGGTCGTGCCGCCCGCCGGGGACTGCCTGACTGACCCGGAGGTGCTGTACCTGGCGCTCGGGCGGGTGTTCGGGGGGGGGCGCTGTAGATGAGATGCCGCGTCCCCTCCCGCGTTACCTGACGGTGGCGCCGGTGCGGGAGGAGAACCCCCACATCACCGTCATCACCGGCCTGGAAGGGCCCGTCCTCCCCCGCCCGGAACCGGAGCCCGACGAGCCGGAGGGTGGTGAAGAGCAGTGAGTCTGTTGCCGCGTTGTCTGTACTGCGAGGCCACCACCGGTGAGTTGGTGGCGGTGGCCTTGGTGGCGTCGGGTTCGGGGCCGGGGTGGACGTATCAGGCGTGCCGAACCTGCCGGATCTCCGAACGGCTTGTGCCGTTGGTTGCGCACCCCTCCGACTCCTGGGGTGGAATGCACTACTGGCCCGACATCGTCCCCCACGAACTGGTGGTGCGGCTGGCCGGGTTGCGGAGTGCGTCCGAGCTGCGGCCGGTGGTTGATCGGTTGTTTCCGGCGGTGGCTGCGGTGTTCCGGCGTGAGATCGCCCAGTCCGCCGTCGAGGATGCCGTCGCCGACCTGTGGGCTGCTGTACCGGTGGAGGAGTCGTGATGCCGCACGCCGCCCGGCTCTTCACCGGCGGTGAGACCGGCGAGGCCCGGGAGTGGGCCCGCGATGTCCTGGCCGGCTGGGGGTGGGGCGACGCCGCGCCCGTCGTGGGGGCCCTGGTCACCGCCGCCCAGGGGCGGCGGCCGTGGTGGCTCAGTCTTCGCGACCACGGCGAGGCCGTCCACGCGCAGGTCCTGCGGGCGCGGGCGGCCCGGATACCGGAGCTGCCGCGACGGATCGCCGGTGCCGACGGCCTCGCCTGGACCTACGGCGCCGCCCGCACCCCCGACGGGCTCTGCCTCTGGGTGAGCGTCAGCGCGCCAGGATGAGGCTCATCGCCTCCGCCCGCGTCGCCGGGTCGCGCAGCTGCCCGCGCACCGCCGACGTCGTCGTCTTCGCGCCCGGCTTCCGCACCCCGCGCATCGTCATGCACATGTGCTCGCACTCCACGACCACGATCACGCCGCGCGGCTCCAGGATGCGCATCAGCGAGTCCGCGATCTGCGTCGTCAGCCGCTCCTGCACCTGCGGGCGGCGCGCGAAGACGTCCACCAGGCGCGCCAGCTTCGACAGCCCCGTGATCTTGCCGTTGGCGGACGGGATGTACCCGATGTGCGCCTGCCCGACGAACGGCACCAGGTGGTGCTCGCACGAGGACATCACCTCGATGTCCTTCACGAGCACCATCTCGTCGTGCCCCAGGTCGAACGTCGTCGTCAGCACGTCCTCGGGCCGCTGCCACAGCCCGGCGAATATCTCCCGGTACGCCCGCGCCACCCGCGCCGGGGTGTCGCGCAGCCCCTCACGGTCCGGGTCCTCACCCACCGCGAGCAGCAGCTCACGTACGGCGTTCTCGGCACGCTTCTCGTCGAACTCGCCGACGGGACCCCCCGGGGACCCCGGGGTCGAGACGGTCACCGGGTCGGTCATGACGTTCCTCGTTCCTTGTGTGCCTCGTGCGGCGCGGTGGCCGGCGGGAGAGGGCCGGACATGGCCGCGCCCCCCACGGTAGAACGTGGGGGGCGCGGGAGACATTCCGTACAGGCCCGTACAGGCGTACCCGGACGGGTGCCGGTCAGTCCTCGCGGCGGTCGTCACCGGCCGAGGCCGGGGCCGTGCCCTTGTCCAGGGTGCCGTTCGCGAGGTTGATCTCCTTCGTGGGGAAGGTGACCGGCGGACGGGTGGACGGGGTGCGGCGGGCGGAGCCGGTCCACGCGGGGCGCGGCGGACGCCGGACGATCGGCGCGAAGATCTCCGCCAGCTCCTCCTTGTTCAGCGTCTCCTTCTCCAGCAGGGCGAGCACGAGGTTGTCGAGCACGTCCCGGTTCTCGACCAGGATCTCCCACGCCTCGTTGTGCGCGCCCTCGATGAGCTTCTTGACCTCCTCGTCCACCAGCCCGGCGACCTCCTCGGAGTAGTCGCGCTGGTGGGCCATCTCCTTGCCGAGGAACGGCTCGGAGTTGTCCTGGCCGAACTTGATCGCGCCAAGACGCTCGGTCATGCCGTACTGGGTGACCATCGCGCGGGCCGTGGAGGTGGCCTTCTCGATGTCGTCGCCCGCGCCCGTCGTCGGGTCGTGGAACACCAGCTCCTCGGCGGCGCGGCCGCCCATCATGTACGCGAGCCGGTCGAGCATCTCGTTGCGCGTCGTGGAGTACTTGTCCTCCTCCGGCAGCACCATCGTGTAGCCGAGGGCGCGGCCGCGCGAGAGGATCGTCACCTTGTGCACCGGGTCGCTGTTCGGAGAGGCCGCCGCGACCAGGGCGTGTCCGCCCTCGTGGTACGCGGTGATCATCTTCTCCTTCTGGCTCATGATCCGGGTGCGCTTCTGCGGACCGGCCACGACGCGGTCGATCGCCTCGTCAAGGAACGAGTTGTCGATCAGCTTGGCGTCACCGCGCGCGGCGAGGAGCGCCGCCTCGTTCAGCACGTTGTTCAGGTCCGCGCCGGTGAAGCCGGGCGTGCGCCGGGCGACCGCCGAGAGGTCCACGTCGGGGGCGACGGGCTTGCCCTTCTGGTGGACCTTGAGGATCTCCAGGCGGCCCTGCATGTCGGGCCGGTCCACCGCGATCTGCCGGTCGAAGCGGCCGGGACGCAGCAGCGCCGGGTCGAGGATGTCGGGCCGGTTGGTGGCGGCGATCAGGATGACGCCGCCCTTCACGTCGAAGCCGTCCATCTCCACGAGGAGTTGGTTCAGCGTCTGCTCGCGCTCGTCGTGCCCGCCGCCCATGCCGGCGCCGCGGTGGCGGCCGACCGCGTCGATCTCGTCCACGAAGACGATGGCCGGGGCGTTCGCCTTGGCCTGCTCGAACAGGTCGCGGACACGGGAGGCGCCGACACCGACGAACATCTCGACGAAGTCCGAGCCGGAGATGGAGTAGAACGGCACCCCGGCCTCCCCCGCGACGGCGCGGGCGAGCAGGGTCTTGCCGGTGCCGGGCGGGCCGTACAGCAGCACGCCCTTCGGGATCTTGGCCCCGACCGCCTGGAACTTCGCGGGCTCCTGAAGGAACTCCTTGATCTCCTGGAGCTCCTCCACGGCCTCGTCCGAGCCGGCGACGTCGGCGAACGTGGTCTTCGGCGTGTCCTTGGTGATCAGCTTGGCCTTGGACTTCCCGAAGTTCATGACCCGGGAGCCGCCGCCCTGCATCTGGTTCATCAGGAACAGGAAGACGATGATGATCAGCAGGAAGGGCAGGATCGACAGCAGCATCCCGACGAACGGGTTCTGCGACTTCGGCGAGACGGTGTACCCGTCCGGGATCTGGTCGTCCTGGAACTTCTGCTGGAGGGAGTGGGCGACGTCCTCGCCCTGACCGTCGATGTAATTGGCCTGGACCCGGCTGCTGCCCTCGATCTCCTGGCCGTCCTTGAGCTCGATCCTGACGGTCTGCTCGTCACCCGTCGTCAGCTCGGCCGACCGGACGTGGTTCTGGCTGATGGCGGCGAGGACCTTGCCGGTGTCCACCTTCTTGTAGCCCTCGGAAGAGCTGAACACCTGCATCAGCAGAATCACGGCGAGGACGGCCAGCACAATCCACATCACTGGCCCGCGGAAATAGCGCTTCACGTCTATCCATACGGGGCGGCGGGGCCCCGTCCCTCCTGCCACATCTAGGCACAGCCCCCGGCAGGGATCTGCTGTGCGCGGGTGTCCTTGTCATCTCCAACGGTAGGGGATCGGCCGCGGTTCCCGGCTATCCGCTGTAGACATGCTGCGCGAGCGTACCGACAAAGGGGAGGTTCCGGTACTTCTCGGCGTAATCGAGTCCGTACCCGACGACGAACTCGTTCGGGATGTCGAATCCGACCCATTCCACGTCGAGATCGACCTTCGCCGCGTCCGGTTTGCGCAGGAGCGTGCAGATGCGCAGCGACGCCGGTTCCCGCGAGCCCAGGTTGGACAGCAGCCAGGACAGCGTGAGCCCCGAGTCGATGATGTCCTCGACGATCAGGACGTGGCGTCCCTTGATGTCGGTGTCCAGGTCCTTGAGGATGCGCACCACGCCGGACGACTGGGTGCCCGCGCCGTACGAGGACACCGCCATCCAGTCCATGGTGACCGGGGTGGACAGGGCGCGGGCGAGGTCGGCCATGACCATCACCGCGCCCTTGAGGACCCCCACGAGAAGGAGGTCCTTGCCCGCGTACTCCTCGTCGATCACGGTGGCCAGCTCACGGAGCCTGGCGTCGATCTCTTCCTTGGTGATGAGCACCGACTCCAGGTCGGCTCCCAGGTCCGTCTCGTGCACCCGTGACACTGCTCTCTACTGGGCTTGCTGCTGGCGTGGCGCGGGCCGGGACACTCCCTGGTGGTCGGCTAGTGGTCGGCCTGCTGGAGGACCAGTCTGCCACCCTGCCTGCTCGCCTCGACGCGGCCCGGCAGGTTGAGGGGCCGCTGCCCCCGCCAGGCCGTGATGAGACGGTCGGTCTCCTCGATGTGCCGGGCGAACAGCGACCCGGCAGGCGCGCCCGCCGCGATCGCCGCGCGCCGCAGGACGCGGCGGCGTACGGCGGGCGGCAGTTCGTGCAGCGCGGCGACGTCCAGGGTGCCGTCGGGGCGCGTCGCGGCGGCCTCGGCCTGGCGGGCCCAAGCGTCGAGGGCGTCCGCGTCGTCGCGGGAGAGCTGGGCGGTGCGGGCGAGCGCCTCGACGACGCCGCGGCCGAGCGCCTTCTCCAGCACGGGCAGCGCCTCGTGGCGCACCCGGGAGCGGGTGAAGGAGGGATCGGTGTTGTGGGGGTCGTCCCAGACGGGGATGGCCTGGACGAGGCAGGCCTTGCGCGTGGTCTGGCGGTCGATGGCCAGGAACGGGCGGCGGTAGCGCCCGGCGGCGGCCCGGTCGCCGGACAGGCCGCCGGAGACGGCCGCCATCCCGGAGAGTGAACGGGTGCCGGAGCCGCGGGCGAGGCCGAGGAGGACGGTCTCGGCCTGGTCGTCGCGGGTGTGGCCGAGGAGGACGGCGGCGGCGCCGTACCGGTCGGCGGCGGCGTCGAGCGCGGCGTACCTGGCGGTGCGGGCGGCGGCCTCGGGGCCGCCGTCGCGGCCGACGTCCACGGCGGCGGTCTCCACCGGTTCGAGGCCGAGGGCGGCGAGGCGCTCGGCGACCTCGCGGGCCCGTTCGTCCGAGCCGTCCTGGAGGCCGTGATCGACGGTGACGCCACCGGCGCGTACGCCGCAGCGGGGGGCCTCGAAGGCGAGCGCGGAGGCGAGGGCCATGGAGTCGGCGCCGCCGGAGCAGGCGACGAGGACGAGGGGCGCGGCCGGGGCGGCCGGGGGGAGGCCGGGGCGGTGCGAGCGGTGGCCGGCCCGGCGGGCGGGGCGGCCGGCGGGGGTCTGGGGTGCGGCGGAGGCGGGGGCGGTGGCGTGGGCTAGCGCCCGGTCGGCCGGGCGGGCCTGGTCGACGATCTCGTGCAGAACGCGGCGGACCGCCAGGCGTATCGCAGCGACCGCGGGGTGGGGACCCATATCCGAATCACTTCTTTCTCCGGGAGCGATGTCACGCTGGGTGCGTAAATGGTGACAGAGAAGGCCTGTTACCTGAGCATCGCACGCCAGGCATGCGGTGAAGGTCCCTCGTACGAGTGATTTCGGGGGCGTTTCGCCACCTTGTGGAGGGCCTACGCGTTGCCGGGATGCGTCCGCGCGACCCAGCGTTCGGGGTGGCTGATCTCCTCGGTGGTGGGCAGCGTGTTGGGCGAGGTCCACACGCGGTTGAAGCCGTCCATGCCGACGCGCTCCACGGCCGTGCGGACGAAGCGCTCGCCGTCGCGGTACTGCCGCAGCTTCGCGTCCATGCCGAGGGCGCGGCGCAGCAGCCGGTCGACGCGGCCCGCGCCCGTCCTGCGGCGCTGCGTGAACTTCTCGCGGATCTCGGCGACCGACGGCACGACCTCGGGGCCCACGCCGTCCATCACGTAGTCGGCGTGGCCTTCGAGCAGCGACATGACGGCGGTGACGCGGTCGAGGATCGCGCGCTGCGTGGGGGTCTGCACGAGGTCGATCACGCCGTTGCCGCCCCCGTCGCCGTTCTCGCCGTCGCGGGGGCGGCCGGCCAGGGACTGCGCGGCCTGCCGGACGCGTTCGACCAGGGTGGCCGGGTCCATGTCGGCCTCGGCGACGAAGGACCTGATCTCGCCTTCGAGGTGGTCGCGCAGCCAGGGGACGGCGGTGAACTGCGTCCGGTGCGTCTCCTCGTGAAGGCAGACCCAGAGCCTGAAGTCGTGCGGGTGGACGTCGAGTTCACGCTCGACCTGGACGATGTTGGGCGCGACGAGCAGCAGCCGCCCGGGGGGCGCGCCGGTGTCGCCCCCGTCCCCGGCGGGCAGGTCGGGGCTCGGCGGCGCGAACGTCTCGTACTGGCCGAGGACGCGGGAGGACAGGAACGCGAGCAGCATCCCGACCTCGACGCCGGTGACCTTGCCGCCCACGGCCGTCAGGGCGCCGCCGCCGGGGACGGACGCGCGGCGCTCGCGCATGCGGTCCGTCAGCGGCGTGAGGACGGCGCGGAAGCCCGCGACGTTCGCCCGCGCCCAGCCGGGGCGGTCCACGACCAGGACGGGGGTGTCGGCGCCGCCCGAGTCGAGGCCGGTGAAGGCGCGTACGTGCCGCTCGGACGCGGCGGCGTGCCGCCGCAGCTCGGCGACGACGGCACGGGCCTCGGCCCGGCTCACCTCGGGGCCGGGCCGTGCGACGCGGGCCGCCGTGGCGACGGCGAGATTCCAGTCGACCAGGTCGTTACCGCCGGGACTCGTCATGACGTCAACGGTACGGCGCCCGCGGGGAAAGCGGATAGCCGCGCGGTGACGCGCTCAGGCGCAGCCGCAGGCCGCCAGCGCACCGGCCGCGCGGTCGAGCGCCGCCTCGGCCGCGTCGGCGTCGGTGGTGTCGGCGGCGAGGAAGGCGAAGGCGAGGACTCGGCCGTCCGGTGTGCCCGCCGTGCCCGCGAGGGTGTTCACGCCGGTCAGCGTGCCGGTCTTGGCGCGGACGAGCCCGGAGCCGCCGTCGCCGCCGTCGCCGTCGTAGCGGCCGGCGAGGGTGCCGGTGAAGCCGGCGACGGGCAGGCCGGTCAGGGCGCTGCGCAGCTCGGGCCTGCCCGGGTCGGCGGCGGTGGCGAGCGCCTGGGTGAGCAGCTCGGCGGTGAGACGCCCGTCGCGGTCGAGGCCGCTGCCGTCCACGACGCGGGCCCCGTCGTGGGCGAGGCCGAGGTCGTCGAGCTGGGCGGCCATGGCGCGGCCGAGCCCTTCGGAGTCGGCGCGTTCGCCGGTGGCGAGGGCGGTGTGCCGGGCGAGGGCCTCGGCCAGGTCGTTGTCGCTGTTGGTCAGCATGCGTTCGACGAGCGAGGACAGCGGTGCGGAACGGACGACGGCGAGCCGTTCGGCGTCGTCCGGCGCCTTGCGGTCGGCGGGGTCGCCGGAGACGCGGACGCCCGCGGCGGTCAGGGCCTCGGTGAACGCGTCGGCGGCGTCGGCCGCCGGGTCGTCGGCGCGGGGCGCGGGGCCGTGCGTGCTGCCGTCGAGCCGCCCCTCGTTGACCTGGAGCGGCGTGATGGCGGCGATGTTGTCGTTGATGCCGATGGGGTGCCGCTCGCCGCCGCCGGGGTAGAGCGAGGTGTCGTACGCGACGCGCACCCGGTCCGCGCCGCGGTCGGCGAGCGCGGCGGCGGTCCGTTCGGCCAGGGCGGTGAGGTCGTCGGCGGTGAGCGTCGGGTCGCCGCCGCCGACGAGGACGACGCGTTCGCCGTCCGCGTCCCAGACGGCGGTGGTGGCGAGGCGGTGTTCGGGTCCGAGGGCGTTCAGGGCGGTCACGGCGGTGATGATCTTCACCGTGGAGGCGGGGGCCCTGCCGGTGCCCGCGTGGTCCGCGTAGAGGGTCTCGCCGGTGGCGAGGTCCACGACGGCGGCGGTCGTGCCGTCGCCGAGCGCGGCGTCGGACAGGGCCGGTTCGAGCAGGCGGCGTACGGCGTCGGGCGCGTACTCGGGCGCGGAGCCGTCGAGGGGGTCCAGGACGGTGACCGCGCCTGGCACGGTGACGCCGCCGTCCTCCGGGGCCGCCGGGTCGCGTCCCGCCTCGGCGGCCTGGGCGCGCTCCGCCGCGCGGCGTCCCGAGTCCCAGGGGCCGGTGAGCGCCACGGCGACGGCGGCGAGGACGAGACCGGCGGTGGCCGAGCCGATGACGAGGCGCCAGGTGGCGCGGTGGCGGCGCAGGCCCTCCAGCACTTCCGCAGCTCTTCGCACGGTACGGACCAGCCCCTTTCGCGAGCAGACACTGCCGTGAGGGACACTTAACCACCACTCGCGCGCATTGATCGCTTAAGGAGAGCCTCCGTGGAGTTCGACGTCACCATCGAGATCCCGAAGGGTTCGCGGAACAAGTACGAGGTCGACCACGAGACCGGCCGGGTGCGGCTCGACCGCCACCTGTTCACGTCGATGGCCTACCCCGCGGACTACGGATTCGTCGAGGGCACGCTGGGCGAGGACGGTGACCCGCTGGACGCGCTGGTGCTGCTGGACGCCCCCACGTTCCCCGGCTGTCTGATCGAGTGCCGGGCGATCGGCATGTTCAAGATGACCGACGAGGCGGGCGGCGACGACAAGCTGCTGTGCGTCCCGGCGGGCGACCCGCGCTTCGAGCAGCTGCGGGACATCGAGGACGTCAGCGCGTTCGTCCGCGGCGAGATCAAGCACTTCTTCGAGCGCTACAAGGACCTGGAGCCGAACAAGCACGTCACCGGCGCGGACTGGGTGGGCCGCGCGGAGGCCGAGGCCGAGATCGAGAAGTCGGTCAAGCGGGCGCAGGAGTCGGGCGCCGCGCACTGACCGGGCGGCCGTAGGCGCTGGAGGGCGCGCGCCCGGCGGGCGCGCGCCCCGTGTGAGAGCCTGGGCCGCAGAGCCCTGACCGGCTCCTGGACGAGGTGCGCCGTACCCAGCCATGACAAGACGGCGCGTGGGAGTCCGTGATGGCGTGGATCGTGCTGGTGATCTCCGGTCTGATGGAGGCCGTCTGGGCGACGGCGCTGGGGAGGTCGGCGGGTTTCAGCCGGCCGGGACCGACCGTCGTCTTCGTGACCGGCCTGGCGCTGAGCATGGCCGGTCTTGCGTACGCGCTGCGGAGCCTGCCCGTGGGGACCGGCTACGCCGTGTGGGTGGGCATCGGGGCGGTGTGCACGACCGCGTACGCGATGCTGAGCGGCGACGAGTCGGTGACGGCGCTGAAGGTGCTGCTGCTGGCGGGCATCGTGGGCTGCGTGGTCGGCCTGAAGCTGGCGCACTGACCGTCGCGGGGACGGACGCAGCGCGCGGAAGGCCGTGCGCGTTCCCACTGGCGGGACCCCGGGGCGTACCGCACCCGTCGTGCGTCGCGACTCCGCCAGGGGGCGTGCCCCGGGCTGACCGCCCCGGGATGAGTCCTGCTGACCGGCTTCCTCTCCCCCGCGCCGAGGACATGCCGTCGTGCGTGGGGACGTTGCCGAGGGATGTACCGGCCGGGCGCCACCGGGCGGTGGGGCCCGTGCGGCTCCCACCCGGCCGGAAGCGCCGTACAACCCCGGTCTGGCCGAGCGGTGCTGACGAGCAGACGGGTCCGGGGCGCCGGGACGCCCCGAGACGGCACCGGACACCGGCGCTCGCCCGGTCGTAGCGGGCGTGACCGGACCGCGCGGTCCCGACACGCCCCGGAGGAGGCGCGGGCGGCGGGAAGCCGTGCGGCAAACGCCTGGTACGGCTGCCCGGGGTGCCGGGCGTCCGGAGACGGGGCCGGCCCCACCGTCCCGGGGCGAGTGCGGCACGGCTTTCCACAGCCGCCGGAGGGGCCGGACACTGCCGGCCGTACCGCGCGGGTCGGCCGTTCCGGAGCGCCCGGAGACGGCACCGGACGCCGGCGCTCGTGGAGGGCGCGGTGCTGACGAGCGGACGGGCCGCCTCGGGCGGTACGGCTGCCCGGAGTGCCGGATGTCCGGAGACGGGGTGGGCCACCGTCCCGGGGCGGGAGGCCGGACGCCGCCGCGCGTGAGCCACGGAGGCCGTGCGGGGGGGGGAGGCGTCAGAAGCCTCGGGTGCGCTTGGCGCCGCGGCGGCCGGCGGGGGTCGGGGCGGCGCCGGGGGTGCGCATGAACAGGCGGGCCATCTCGCCGCCCAGGTTCACGCCGATGGCGATCGCCAGGGCCAGCGTCACGGCCGTCAGCAGGTTGTGGACGCCGCCGGTGACGTCGCCCTGCGCGAACGCCAGCAGCCCCAGGTACACCGCGCTGCCCGGCAGCAGCGGGCCGATCGCCGCCGTGACGTACGGCAGCGACGACGTGAAGCGGTAGCGCGACGCCAGCTGCCCGAACAGGCCGACCATGCCCGCCCCGACCGCCGTCGCCGCGAACGGCGAGAGGTGGCCCGTGTCGTGCATCGCCCCGTAGACCAGCCAGGCGACGCCGCCGTTCAGCGTGGCGGGGAGGAGGGTGCTCGGCGCCTGCTGGAGCAGCACGCAGAACGTGAGCGACAGCAGCAGCGCCGCCGCGAGCTGGATGCCGGGCCTGGTGGCGCGGTCGAGGACGTCCGGGTCGAGGCTGACGCCCGACACCTCCCCCAGGTACAGCACCGCGAGGACGCCGCAGACGATGCCGACGCTGAGGTAGATCACCTCCAGCAGGCGCGCGGAGGCCGTCAGGTAGTAGCCGGTCAGGCCGTCCTGCACGCCCGCGACGAGGGCGCGTCCCGGGATCAGCGCGAACAGGCCGCCGGTGATCATCGCCGCCGCCTGCCGTTCGCCGCCGCCCGTGTCGTGCCCGGCCGCCCAGCAGATGCCGACGACGGCGGGCGCCATCGCCGCCGCCACGAACTGGTAGAACTCCGGCAGCCCGCGCCCCGCCGCCAGCCAGGCCAGCCGGTCGCCGACCATGGCGCCGAGCGCGGCGAGCACGAAGACCGGCAGTCCGCCGCCGACGAGGGTGCTGGCCGCCCCGGCGAGCAGGCCGCTGGCGACGGTGAGCTGCCACTTGGTGAACGGGTGCCGGTTGCGCCGCATGGTGGCCAGCCGCCCGTACGCCTCCTCCAGCGTGACCTCGCCGGAGGAGATGTCGTCCACGAGCTGGAAGACGGCGGCGAGCCGCGTGTAGTCCGTGCCGCGCCGCCTGACGGTGCGGTCGAGGGAGACCGGCGCGTCCACCAGCGACGGCTGGTGCGAGACCGACAGCAGGGTGAACGTGACGGTCACCTCGCAGCGGTCGAGCCCGTACGCGTGGGTGACGGCGAACATGGCCGTCTCCACGTCCTCCGCGCCCTCTCCCCCGGCGAGCAGCAGCTCGCCGATGCGCAGCGTCAGGTCCAGGACGCGCGGCACGGGCGGGGGCGCCTCGTCCTCGCCGCGCGGCACGTACTCGGGCGCGGGCCGTTCGGCGAGGGGCAGCCGGACCATGCTGCGCATCCGGTCCTGCCAGGGCGCGCCGCGGGTGAGGTGGACGACCGCCGGTATGCCCTCGGCCGGGGTGAACTCGCTGTGCGGCAGCGGGCGCGGCGGGACGGTCACCCCCTCGGGGACGGCGAAGCCGGAGGAGGTGGGGTGGTCGGCCTCGGCGGGCGGGGCCGGTTCGAGTCCTTCGGGGACGGCGAATCCCGAGGTGGTCTCCGGGTCCCACGACTCCTCGCCGCCCGGCCGCGCGCTGTCCCCGGCCACGTACGCTCCGCTCCCTGCTGCCTCACGAGTCCCCGTCGTCTCTACCCGGGCAGCATAGGGTCATTCCGGGCGCACGGCCTGATCAGGGCCGGTCAGGGGCGGTGCAGGTCCGGTCATGAGTGGTCACGCAGCTCCGCGAGACGGGTGAGGTCGTCGCGCGCCTCCTCCCGTTCCTCCGGGGTGAGGGGTACGGCGGCGGCGCGGGTGAGCGCGGCGGCGGACCCGGCGTCGTCGCCGAGGCGGGCGGCGGTGTCGGCGCGCAGGACGAGCAGGCGCAGGAGCTGCACGGGGGTGGGCGCGTCGCCCGTGCGGGTGAGCGCGCGGTCCAGGACGCGGGCGGCGGCGGCCGGGTCGTCCTTGCCGTGGGCGAACAGCGCGGCCTGGTGGAGGGCACGGGCGTACGGTTCGCGGGGCGCGGGGCGGTGGCTGGGGTCGTCGCTGGTGGGCTGGACGACGCGCAGGCAGTTGCCCGCCGGGTCGGTGACGAGGAACTGCCGTACGCCGTAGCTGGTGTCGCGCAGCGGGCCGACGCGGGGCAGGCCGGTGGTGGGGACGCGGCCCAGCGCCGCCTTCAGCCCGGCGCGGAAGGCGGCGTGCAGGGCGTCCACGTCGTCGGTGCCGATGAGGCAGGTGCTGTGCGCGGCGGCGGGGTCGTAGCCCTTGATGCCGTAGAAGTGCAGGGCGACGCCGCCGCGTTCGACGACCGCGTACGGGTTGGGGCTGCGCTGCTCGTAGGTGGTGGTGAAGCCGAGGGCGGTGTAGAAGCCGACGACCGGCGCGATGGCGTGACAGGGCAGCATGGGGGTCGTGGTCTCGGGCATGTGCGGGTTCCCTCCCGGGGTCAGCGTTCGGACAGCGCGGCCCAGCGGCGCAGCGCGAGGGGGATGAACGCGGCGAGGATCGCCAGGGGCCAGGCGGCGGCCAGCAGGAGCGCGTGGTCGGCGGCCCAGCTGTCGGAGGACCAGGTGGGGTTGCCGAACAGGTCGCGTACGGCGGTGGCGGTCGCGGACATCGGGTTCCACTCGGCGACGGCGCCGAGCCAGCCGGGCATGGTCGCGGGCGACGTGAAGGCGCTGGAGAGGAACGCGACGGGCCACACGAGGATCTGCACGGTCTGCACCATCTCGGGGCGGCCCGCGACCAGGCCGAGCCATATCCCGGTCCACAGCATCGCGAAGCGCAGCAGCAGGAGCAGGCCGACGGCGGCGAGCGCGGACGCGGCGCCGTCGTGCCAGCGCCAGCCGACGAGGAGCCCGGCGGCCAGCATGACCAGCAGGGAGACCGTGGAGCTGACCATGTCGAGGACGCTGCGGGCGACGAGGAAGGACGCGGAGACGATGGGCAGGGAGCGGAAGCGGTCGAGCAGGCCGCGCTGGATGTCCCGGGTCAGCGCGACGACCGTGCCCTCCAGGCCGAACGCCATGGTGAGCGCGAGGACGCCGGGGACGACGAACTCCTCGTAGCCGCCGCCCCCCTCGACGGCCATGCCGCCGCCGAGGAAGTAGACGAACATCACGAGCATCAGGACGGGGAAGGCCAGCTCGGCGACGAGCGCGCCCGGCCGGCGCGCCCAGTGGGCGAAGCCGCGGCGGGTCATGGTGAGGGTGTCGGGCAGCACGGTCATGCGGCGTCCCTTTCCTGGGTGGTGAGGTGGAGGAAGACCTCGTCGAGCGTGGGGCGGCGCAGGGCGATGTCGTCGGCGGCGATCCCGGCGGCCTCCAGGGCGCGCAGGGTGTCGGCGAGGGCGGCGATCCGGTCGGTGACGGGGGCGCTGACGAGCCGCCGGTCCGCGTCGGTGACCGGCTCGGCCGCGCGTACGGCGGCGCCGACGACGGCCGCGGCGGCCGTGAGCCGCGTGGCGTCCCGTACGACGACGTCGATGCGGTCGGCGCCGGTGCGGGACTTCAGCTCGCCGGGCGTGCCCTCGGCGACGCGGCGGCCGCCGTCCACGACGGAGACGCGGCCGGCGAGCTGGTCGGCCTCCTCCAGGTACTGGGTGGTGAGGAGGACGGTGGTGCCCTCGTCGGTGGCGGACCGCACGGCGTCCCACACCTCGGCGCGCCCGCGGGGGTCGAGCCCGGTGGTCGGCTCGTCGAGGAAGAGCACGTCGGGGCGGGTGAGGAGGCCGGCGGCCAGGTCGAGACGGCGGCGCATGCCGCCGCTGTAGCGGCCGACGGGGGTGCGGCCGGTGTCGGCGAGGCCGAAGCGTTCGAGCAGTTCGGCGGCGCGGTGGGCGGCGGCGCGGGCGCCGAGGTGGTGGAGGCGGCCGAAGAGGTCGAGGTTCTGGCGGCCGTCGAGGTCCTCGTCGAGCGCGGCGTGCTGGCCGACGAGGCCGATGCGGCGGCGGACGGCGGCCGGGTCGCGCGCCACGTCGTGCCCGGCGACGACGGCGGTGCCGCCGTCGGGGCGCAGCAGGGTCGTCAGGACGCGGACGGCGGTGGTCTTGCCCGCGCCGTTGGGCCCCAGGACGCCGTGGACGGTGCCGCGCGCCACGGCCAGGTCGAGGCCGTCGAGCGCCTGCCGGGTGCCGAAGGCCTTGCGCAGGCCGGTGACGGTGATCGCGTCCGTCGCGCCGGTCATGCCGGTCATGCCCCACCTCATCTCGTGTCGCCCTCTCGTGGTCTGTTCAAATTTGACTAGTGGCGAAGCGGAACCGTACGGGACCCCGGCGCACTAGTCAAGTTTGAACAGCGGGCGGCGAGTGAGAGACTTGCCCCCGGCACGCATGTCAGCGGAAGGGAGACGGCAGCGCATGTCGGTCATCCGGCTCCTCGTCCTCGGCGCCGTCCGCCAGCACGGCAGGACCCACGGCTACCAGGTGCGCAACGACCTGGAGTTCTGGGGCGCGCACGAGTGGTCGAACGCCAAGCCCGGGTCGATCTACCACGCCCTCAAGCAGATGGCGAAGGAAGGCCTGCTCCGCGCGCACGACACCGCCCCGAGCCCGGCCGGCGGCCCGCCCCGCACCGAGTACGAGCTGACGCCCGAGGGCGACGCCGCGTACCTCGACCTGCTGCGCGCCGCGCTGCGCGCGCACGACGAGCGGATCGACGTGCTCACCGGCGCCGTCGGCTTCATCGTGGACCTGCCGCGCGCCGAGGCGATCGCCCTGCTGCGCGAACGCGTCGCGGCGCTGGAGGGCTGGAGCGCCGAGGTGCACGCGCACTGGACGCCGCAGAGCACACCGGCCGAGTGGGGGCACATCGGCGAGGTCATGCGGCTGTGGCTGCACAACGCCGCGAGCGACGCGGCGTGGACCCGGGGCCTGATCGAACGGCTGGAGGGCGGCGCCTACGTGATGGCGGGCGAGGGGGAGCGGACGGTGGAGGTGCTGCCCGAGGGCATGGCAAATCCCTTTGGTTAAGCACAGCCCTTTGGTCAAGCACAGCCGTTCGGCTGGAGAGCACGGCCCGGCGTGCCTGCCGGGCGGGTCGCGCCCGGCAGGCAGCGCGCGTCAGAGCCGGCCGCGCAGCCACTCCAGGTGCTCGCGGGTGGCGTTCTCGCTCAGCGCGGAGTTGCGGAGCCGGCCGAGGACGCCCTGGTAGGCGGCGACCTCCTCCTGCTTGTCGAGGTAGAGCGCGCCGGTGAGCTGCTCCAGGTAGACGAGGTCGGAGAGTTCGGCCTCCGCGAAGCGCAGCAGCGTGAACGCGCCGGACTCCGCGACATGGCCGCCCTGCGCGAACGCCACCACCTGGAGCGTGACGTTCGGGTACTCGGAGAACTCGATGAGCGTCCGCAGCTGTTCGTCCATCACCTTGTGCCCGCCGTACGGGCGGCGCAGGGCCGCCTCGTCGAGCACGCAGTGCAGGTGCGGGGCGTTCTCCGAGACGAGCAGCTTCTGCCGGGCGAGCCGTAGCGCGATGCGCCGGTCCACCTCGCCGACGGGCAGCCGCCCCTTGTGGCCGCTGACCATGACGGCGTGCGCGTACGCCTCGGTCTGGAGCAGTCCGTGGACGAACTGAAGCTCGTAGGTCGCGATGTGCTCGGCCGCCGCTTCGAGGCCGATGTAGGTCTGGAACCAGCTGGGGAGCACGTCGCTGTAGCTGTGCCACCAGCCCGCCTGGCCGGACGACCGCGCCAGGCCGAGGAGCGGCTCGCGGTCGGCGTCGTCGGTGACGCCGTACAGCGTCAGCAGGTCGGCGACATCGCGTGGCTTCACGCTGACGCGGCCCAGCTCCATCCTGCTGATCTTGGACTCGGACGCCCGGATCGAGTAGCCCGCCTCCTCGCGGGACACGCCGCACGCCTCGCGCAGCCGCCGCAGCTGCGAGCCGAGCAGGATACGGCGGACCATGGAGCCGCCGGTCGCCGCCTCCGGGACACCGGCCGCACCCGTGACCCCGGTGATGTTGGTATCCCCCACTATCCCCTGAGTACTCATGTGCTCACTGCCCTCCACTTCGCACCGTGCGAAGTCTGCCATCTCCACGTGTCATTCGGTGCCCGCGCGATTACGGTCCATCAAAAATTTTCGTGCACGTGCATCTGCCCTTGCATTTGCCGTGAGCGTTGGGAAGCATGAGACGTGCGCGCTGCGACCCGGTGCGTCAGCACGGCCCTGCCCGCGAACGCCCGTCGCGTCCGGGGCAGTTCACGGGGGACCGCCGCGTCCGGGCAGTTCACGGGGTACCTCCGTCTTCAGCGATGCCGCCGCTATGCCAGGAGTTGCCGCGCCATGGGGACCAACGGAACGTCCGCCGCGCAGACGTTAGGGGACCCGCTGCCGCCGGTCGATCCGCTGACCCTGTCGGGCACGGCGTCGCTCGGCCTCACCGCGCGGCCCGAATCGGTGCGCCACGCGCGGGACTTCACGCGGGACACGCTGCGGGCCTGGGCGCTGTCCGAGCAGGTGGACGCGGTCGGGCTCGTCGTCTCCGAACTGGTCACCAACGCGCTGCGGCACGGCCTGCACGCGCTGCCGCCCGTACCGCGCGCGGTGCCCGCGCCGCCGCCCGGCGCCCGCGTACGGACGGTCGAGCTCGAACTGATGCGCTGCGCACGCCGGTTGGTCTGCGCCGTCCAGGACCCGAGCGGGAAGGCCCCGCGCGTCGGCGAGTTGGACGGCGCCACGGAGTCGGGGCGCGGCCTGCACCTCGTGGAGTGTTTCAGCGACGGCTGGGGCTGGCGTCCGCTGTCGGGCGGGCGGCAGGGCAAGGTCGTCTGGGCGGTCTTCGGCACCGCCTGACCGGGACCGGCGCGTCGGCCGGGGGCCGTCTCAGGCGATGAGGTGGTCGAACTCGCCGTCCTTCACGCCGCGCAGCAGCGCCTCGACCTCGGCCGGCGTGTAGACGAGCGCGGGCCCGTCGGGGAAGCGCGAGTTGCGCAGGGCGACGTCGCCGCTCGGCAGCCGGGCGAACTCGGCGCAGGTGCCCTGCGAGTTGCTGTGACTGCTCTTCAGCCACTCCACGCCCCTGAGTTCGTGTGCGGCTATGCCGTTGTACGCGTCGGCCACCGGGTCTCCAGGGTCGTGCGAGTGGTGCGATCGTGCGCCGCACGGATGTGCCGCGCACCCAACTAGCCTGGATCATAACGTTGTTCACGTGCATCTGCACGTGCTTATGCACGTGCACGCGGTGTCACGGCGCGGCGCGCCGACACGGCCCCCCGTTCTGGAGACGCGCGCCGGGCCGTTCCGGTTCCATCCCGCCGCGGTTCCCCACCTCGGGCGGATGCCCCCGTTCCGCCTCCGCATGCCCCCTCAGACGCGGTCGAGCAGGTCGTCGAACGCCGACGCGAGCCGCCGCCACGCCGGACGCCCCGCCGCGTACTCCTCGTCCGTCAGCAGGCACGCGCCCAGCCGCTCACGCAGCGCCACCACGTCGAGCCCCGGGCCGGTGAAGACCAGGTGCTGGCCGCGGTCGCCCAGCTCGTCGTCCCAGTCCAGCGCCGCCGCGACCCGGCGGCCTGGCGGGACCAGGTCCCACGCCGCGTCCGGCAGCGCCGCCAGCCACGGGCCGGCCGCCCGGACGCTCAGCGAGCCGCCCGCCGCGTCCCAGGACAGCAGCGTGTCCGGGCGGTCCGCCAGCCAGAAGCGGCCCCTGCTCCGGGGCGCGGCGCACGTCAGCTCCTCCAGCGCCGCGTACAGCCGCTCCGGATGGAACGGGCGGCGGTGGCGCCAGACGGTCGTCACCACACCGTCCCGCGTCGCCTCCTGCGGCAGCAGCGCCGTCGCGGGATGCTGGCGCGCCGCCGCGGCCGCGGTGTCGAAGTCGCCGCCGAGCACGGTCGCCGCGAAATGCGCGCCGGTCACGTCCGCCGCGACCGCCGTCGGGTGCAGCTGGGCAAGCAGCGCGCGGTCCGTCGCCCCCGGCCGCCCGCCGGGGCCGGGGGCCAGCGCGAGCGTCGGCGCGTACTCCAGCTGGCGCGCCCAGGTGTCGGCGACGGTGCGCCGGTCGGCGGACGCCGCCGCGAGGCCGGTCTCGGCCAGCTCGTCGCCGCAGGCCAGGTACGCCATGACCTGCGCCGGGTCCACGGCGGTGACGACCGCCGCGACCCGCAGCCCGGCGGACGCGTGGGCGGCGATGACCTCGGCCATCGACCGCGGCTCGACGGAGTCCCACAGCTCGACGACGGCGAGCCGCGTCGTACGGTCCGCGGCCAGGCCCGCCAGCTCGGGCACGAGGTCGGCGCGCAGCGCGCAGCAGGCGCAGTCGTTGACCAGCGCCGTCTCGGCGCCGCCGATGACGCCGCCCGCGTGCCTGGCGGTGCGGACGACGCGGCCGTCGGCGGCGGCGCCGGTCAGGTCGTGGTGCAGGGCGACGCTGCCCGGCACCTGGCGCAGCAGCGCCCGCACGGCGTCCCGGCGGGCGTCCGCGTGGAGCCCGCCGACCAGGACGACGGGCAGCATCAGCGTTCCTCGCGCTTCCCGTACCGGCGCTCGAAGCGCTCGACGCGCCCGGCCGTGTCGAGGACGCGGGCGGTGCCCGTGTAGAACGGGTGGCTGGCCGACGAGGTCTCGACGTCGATCACCGGGTACGTGTTGCCGTCCTCCCACTCGATGGTCCGGTCGCTGGTCGCGGTGGAGCGGGTGAGGAACGCGTATCCGGCGGCGCGGTCGCGGAAGACGACGGGACGGTAGGCGGGGTGGATTCCGGGCTTCATGCTCGTGCTCCTCGGGAAGACAATGTGGCGGCGGGCGACCGGGTCGTGTTTCCGCAGCTCAGGACGGTCGGGGTC
This sequence comes from Streptomyces sp. MS19, assembly GCF_047200595.1. Lineage (NCBI taxonomy): Bacteria > Bacillati > Actinomycetota > Actinomycetes > Kitasatosporales > Streptomycetaceae > Streptomyces > Streptomyces sp. MS19. Next base: position 21,618 of record NZ_JBJZOH010000028.1, read on the forward strand.
GTTTCTTCTGTGCTTCCGGGCCGCGCACGAGTACCCGGTCCCGGCGGTGCTTCCCCTCCGGACGACCGGTCGCGTGCCGTCGGTTCACGCGGGCCAGTATACGGAGACGGGAATCATTTTCATCTGGCGGCCGGAGCGAGGGCCGGGCCTCGCGCCAGTTCTGTCCCGTTATGTGATGCACTGGGGGGCCGTGAACGGCAGGAGGGACGTCCCGTGCGCACACAGATCCGTATGACAGCGGTGCTCGTCCTGCTCGCGCTGCCCGCCTGCGGCGGGGGCGCGGGCGGCGGGGGGCGGACGTCCCCGTTCACCGGCGAGCGCGGCGGCGACCCGGGGCCCGTCCTCGCCGTCAAGATCGACAACGCGCCCGGCGCCCGCCCGCAGACCGGCCTCGGCAGCGCCGACCTCGTCTGGGCGGAGGAGGTCGAGGGCGGGATGAGCCGCCTCGTGGGCGTCTGGTCGGGCACGCTGCCCGACCGCGTCGGCCCGGTGCGCAGCGCCCGTGAGTCGGACCTCGAACTGCTAGCGCAGCTCGGCGAACCGGTCTTCGCCTACTCGGGGGCGCACGAGGCGGTGGCCGCGCGCATCCGGCGCGCGGGCGTCGTCGCCGCGCCCCCCGGCGCGGCCCCCGGCGCGTACGAACGGGACGGGCGCCGCGCGTCGCCGCACAACCTCTACCTGCGGCCCGACCGGCTGCTGGCGGCCGTCGGGGACACCGCGGACGCCGCGGACGCCGGGCTCGGCTTCGGCGACGCCCCGGAACGCGGCGGCGAGCGGGCGCGTACGTACGAGGTCGCGTTCCCGCGGGCACGCTTCGCGTTCCGCTGGGCGGCCGGCGAGGGGCGGTGGCGCGTCGCCCTCGACGGCGACGCCGTGGACGCGCGGCCGGCCACCGTCGTCGTGCAGCGGGTGACCGTACGCGAGTCGGCGCTGCGCGACGGGAACGGCAACCCGACGCCCTACACCGAGACCGTCGGCTCCGGCGACGCCGTGGTGCTGCGGGACGGCAGGGCGTACGAGGGGCGGTGGGCGCGGCCGGAGAAGGGCGCGGGCACGGAGTTCACGACCCCGGAGGGCGAGCCCCTGCGCTTCGCGCGCGGCCCGGTGTGGATCGTGCTCGACGCCGCCGACGCCGCGGACTGAGCGCCGTCACCGCCCCGGCCGCCACCAGCGCCTCCGCCGCCGCCCCGCCTTCCGTTCCTCCTCGGCCCACGCGCGCACCGTCTCCGCCGCCAGCCGCGTCTCGTGGGCGTCGGGGCCGTGGACCCGTTCCCGGTCGGCGGCGATGGCGCGCATCAGGGCCAGCGCGTCGCCGAGGCGCCCCGCGTCCCGGTACGAGACGGCGAGGTTGTGGCGGGCGACGAACGTCTCCGCGTGGTCGGGGCCGAGGACCCGCGCGCGGTCGGCCACCACCCGCTCCTCCATCACCATCGCCTCGGCCACGCGGCCCGCCGCCCAGTGGGTGTGCGCGAGGCTGCTGCGGGCGCCCAGGGTCTCGGGGTGCTCGTCGCCGAGGACGCGGGCGGAGTCGGCCACCACGTCGGCGAGCACGTGGCCGGACTCGTCGAACCACCCGGCCTTGCGGTACGCGATCGCCAGACTGCCGCGGCTGGCGAGGGTGTCGCGGTGGTCGGGGCCGAGGACCCGCGCGCGGTCGGCCACCACCTGCTCGGCGAGAGCCACGGCCTCCGCGAGCCGGCCCGCGTCGCGGTAGGAGATCGCCAGGTTGTGGCGCGTGGTGACGGTGTGGGGGTGGTCGGGGCCGATGACCCGCGCGCGGTCGGCCGCGACCCGTTCCTCCAGGGCGATCGCCTCGTCGAAGCGGCCCGCGGCCCAGTAGGTGAACGCCAGGGTGCCGCGCATCCCGAGGGCGTCCGGATGGTCCGGGCCGAGGACGCGTTCGCCCGCCGCCGCCACCTCCTCGTGCAGCCGCACGGCCTCGTCGTGCCGCCCGGCGCGGCGGTGCGTGATGGCCAGGCTGCTGCGGACGTCCAGCGTCTCGGGGTGGTCGTCGCCGAGGACGCGGGCGGAGTCGGCGACGACCTGCTCCATGAGGCGGACGGCCTCCTCCTGGCGGCCCGCGTCGCGGTAGGAGATCGCCAGGTTGCTGCGGATGGTCAGGGTGCTGGGGTCGTCGGGGCCGAGGAGGCGTTCGCGGTCGGCGGCCACCTGCTCCTCGATGGCGATGGCCTCGTCCAGCAGGCCCATGTCCCAGTAGGTGTACCCGAGGCTGACGCGGCTGCCGAGGGTGTCGGGGTGGTCGGGGCCGAGGACGCGCTCCCGGTCGGCCACGACCTGGGTGTGCAGCCGGATGGCGTCCTCATGACGCCCGGCCCTGCGGTAGCAGATGGCGAGCACCGAGCGTGACGTGAAGACCTGCGGGGAGTCGGGGCCGAGGAGGCGTTCGCGGTCGGCCGTCACCTGCTCCGCCAGGGCGATGGCCTCCCCCTGGCGGCCCGCGTCGCGGGCGGAGATCGCCAGGTTGCTGCGGATCGTGAGCGTGTCGGGGTGGTCGGGGCCGAGGAGGCGTAGGGCGGTGGCGGCGAGCGGCGTCCAGTACCTGACGGCGGCGGCGTGGAGCCCGGCGTCGTGCAGGCTGTTGCCCGCCTGGAAGAGCACGAGGTGGCCGCCGCCCGCCTCGCTCCACAGCGTCTCGCCCGCGTGCTGGTGGAGGACGTCGGTGTTCGAGCGCAGCACGGCGGAGAGCGCGGGGTCGAGGTGGTGTTCGCGGGGCCAGATCGCGCACAGCGCCTCGGCGAGTGCCTCCGCCGTGCCAGCGAGGACGTCGGGCGGCGTCGTCTCGCGGACGGCGCGGGCGGTGAGGGCGTGGATGCGGATGGCGCGTGGGCCGTCGGTGGGCTGGTCGGTGAGCATCCCGTAGCGGTGCAGGACCCGTACGGCGGCCAGCGCCTCGGCGGGGGTGACAGGGGCGCCGCGGTACGCGGTGAGGTGGCGGGTGACCGGCTCGCTCCCCCAGATGCCGCGCGGGTGCCCGGCGGGGTCGAGGTGGGCGGCGAGCCGCAGGGCGGGGACGGCGAGCCCGGCCGGTTCCTCGCGGTCCGCCGCGTCCAGGGACAGGAGCAGGCCGGAGGCGACCTGCCGGTGGTAGCCGTCGCCGCCGGGGGCCATGAGGCCGTCGATCCTGCGGCGGCTGTCGGCGAGCAGCGCGCGGTACTGACGGCTGGTCGTGCCCTGGTTGACCATGTAGGCGGCGGCGTGGGCCAGCGCGAGGGGGAGGCGGCCGAGGTCCTCGGCCAGGGCGGCGGCCGCGTCGTCGAGCAGGTGCGGCTCCCCGGCCTGGGCGAGGCGGTCGCGCAGGTAGGCGACGGCCTCGTCGGGGGTGTAGGTGTCGATGTCGATCAGGGTGCGTCCGCCGCCGGAGAGGATCGCGTCGCGGCGGCGGGTCGTCGCGACGACGCGGCCGTTGCCGGTGGACGGGGTCGGCGGCCACCAGCCGGACATGCGCTCGGGGTCGGTGACGTCGTCCAGGACGACGAGCCACGACTGCCGTGTCCCGGCGAGCCAGTCGAGGAAGACGCGGGCGTCGGTCTCCGCGTCCTGGCCGTCCTCGCGGGGCAGGCCGAGGCGGTGGGTGGCCCGCGCGTAGGTGTTGACGACCTGGGCCGTCTCGGAGGCGTCGATCCAGACGACGAGGTCGGTCCCGGTGCGCTGGGCTTCGTGCGCGTGCCGGGCGGCGAGCTGCGTCTTGCCGACCCCGCCGCCGCCGGACAGCACCTGGGTGAGGACGACGGTCCCGCCGCCGGCGTGCGCCCGGCCGATCCGTTCGCGGACGCCCGCGCGGTCCTGGAACGCGGTGGCCGGGGGCGGCACGGTGCCGAGGCGCACGGGCCAGGCCAGGCGGGCGCCGGTGTCCTCGGGGGAGCCGTCGCCGACGTACTGGTCGCCGAGGACGTAGGTGAAACGCTGGTCCCTGGCGGCCTGGTGGAGCTGTGCGTCGCCCGAGGCCCTGGCGGCCTGCCTGGTGTGGTCCCCCTGGCCGGGCGGGGGCGCGCCGCGGCCGGTCACGCGCCTGCCCCCGGCGTTCCGGGGTCCTGGTCGGCGCCGGACTGGTGGAGCCGGGCGTGGCCGCGCGCGGTGGCGCGCTGGTCGACATCGGCGGCGGGGCCGGCGGTCTGGGTGAGCCGCGCGCGGCCCTTGGCGGTCGCGCGCTGGCGCACGCGCCGTCCGACGGCGGGCGGGGACGCCTCGCGCCCCGCCCACCAGGCGAGCGGTACGGCGGCGGCCGCCGAGACCGCGCCGCTCGCGGCCGTGGCGACGCCGAGCCTGTTGCCCGCGTCCTCGGGCAGGACGCCGAGCGGGTCGGCCCAGCAGACCGCCAGGCTGAGGCAGAAGACGCCGACCGTGCCGCCGACCATCACGAGCCACCGCATCGCGCGCGACATCCGCACCAGCCCCCCAACCACCCGTTCGACAGCGCCACTTCGGCGACAGTCCACCGATATCAGGGACTCCGCCGCACGGCCACCAGTTCCCGCACATCCGCCCCGGACGCGGGCGTCCGGCGTCGGTCAGCGCCGCCTTGCCGCCGCCGGGCGGCCGTGGCGGCGGCCCAGGTGGAGGACGAACGCGCCCCAGGTGGCGGGGGCGAACGCCAGCGCGGGGCCGTACGGGAGCTTGCTGTCGCGCACCGGCACCGCCCCCGGGCAGCCGGCGCGGCGGCGGGCGGCGACCTCGACGCAGTTGCCCCCGTCCGCGTTGCTGTAGCTCGACCTGAGCCAGCCCGTCCGGCCGGCCCCGTGCGTCCCCCGCATGGGCAGCAGTCCCCCTCGCCGCTGCACCCGGGCCGCGCCGTGGCATGGGCGGCCGAGCACATGCCTCGCCGCCGATCCTATGAGCAGACGATGTGCCGAACGGGGAGGGTGACGGGCGTGTCCTTGTCAATTCCACACTCACCCAACGCGGGCGGCCGGGCGCGGTGCCGACGGAGCGTCACGTTCTCCCGTTGGCTTTCCCCTTGGCCTGACGGGGAGTTGACGCCTGGTGGCGGGCCGGCGGGCCGTCTCCTCCGGTCGGCGCAGCACAGCGGGCGCACCGGGACGCGGTCACACAGCATGACCGTATGACCCTCAGCCATGATCATCTGCGGCGCTGCTCGGTGGCCGCGGATCTCGGTGCCGCCCGTACCCGCATCTACCTGAAGAACTCCGGTCTGGTCGTCGACGAGCCCTCCATCGTCGCCGTCAACACGAAGACCGGCGCCCTGATCGCCGTCGGCACCCCCGCCGAGCGGATGGCGGGCCGCACCCCGGCCACGATCCGCGTCGTCAAGCCGATCATCGGCGGCACCGTCGTGGACATCGACATGGCCCAGCGGATGCTGCGCGCCATGGTCGGCACCAAACTGCGCCGCGCCTGGCGGCGCAACCCGCTGCTGCGCGCCGCCGTCTGCATCCCGCACGACGCCGACCCGCTGGCGCGCCGGGCCGCCCTGGAGACGCTGGTCGGGGTCGGGGCACGGCGCGTGGAGCTGGTGGACAGCCTGATCACGGCCGGGATCGGCTGCGGCCTGCCGGTGGAGGAGCCCGAGGCGACGATGATCGTCCAGGTCGGGGCGGCGACGACCGAGGTGGCGGTCCTCTCGCTCGGCTCGATCGTGGCGGCGGACAAGGTCCCGATGGGCGGCGAGACGGTCGACCGCGCGCTGCTCCAGCACCTGCGCAACGAGCACGAGCTGATGCTGCCCTCCCTGGCCGTCCGCCCGCTGCACGAGGCACTCGGCGGCCCGGAGCAGGGCCTGGCGGAGGTGGCGGGGCGCGACGTCGCGACCGGCCTCGCGCGGACCGTGCGGGTCGACCCGCGCAGCCTGCGCGCCGCCGTGCTGCCGCCGCTGACGGCGCTGCTCGACACGATCAGGGCCGTGCTGCACCGCTGCCCGCCCGACCTGGTGGCCGACCTGGCCGAACGCGGCGTCATGCTCACCGGCGGCGCCGCGGGCCTCCCCGGGCTCGACGCGATCATCCGCGACAACACCGGCATGCCCGTCCAGGTCGCGGACGAGCCGGGGCTGTGCGCGGTCCAGGGGCTCGGGGCGCTGCTGGAGGGGCGGGTGCGGCCCCGGCTGGTGCCGCTGCCCGAGCCCACGCAGGGGTCGCGCCGCCGGGGACGGCACTCCGGGCGCGTACCGGCGGCGTCGCGGACGCCGGGCGCGCCGGCGCACGAGGCGGGCGCGGACGAGCACGCGGACCGCGAGCACGAGGCCTCGGCGACGGTCTGACGCGCCGGCCCGAGGCACACCTGCCGCCGCCCGTCCCCCCGTGGGACGGGCGGCGGTGCCTGTGGCGCGCGTGCGCCCCCTCCGACCGCCCCGGTCCGGGAACGTGACCGGCTCCCGCTCGCCCGACATCCCGGGCACGACACAGGTCCAGGCCGGACGAGCGCGGAACGCGCGTCCGCCTGTTCCCCGAGGGCGCACGCCTGGGACGCCCCCGAAGGACGGGGTACACGCGGTACCCCAGGCGCACGCGCCCACCCCGCCGCGCCACGCCGGCGGGCCCCCAGCGACAGGGGCAAACGACCGCCGTCTCCGGGAAGCGCTCCCCCAGGCAGCCGCGCACTCCGCACAGCCGATCTCCCGTACGCCCCCGCACACCTCAGGAGGTACCCAGCGGAAGGCGGTGCCCCGACTGGGTGGGCGACAAGTGCGTCCTCCGGATCTCCCCGCACCGGATCGCAGGGGCCGGAACGGTGCAGCCCCGGCCCTACGCGCGTTGTCCCCGTGCCAGGACACGCTTCCCAGAACCGCCGCGCACTCGACGCGGCCTACCCAGTGCGCCGCACAAGCCCGGCTGCACCACTTCACCCCGCCCCAGGGACGGGGGCAAACCACCGCCGTCTCCCGGAAGCGCTCCCCCAGGCAGCCGCGCACTCCGCACAGCCGCCCCCTCCCGGCCGTGCGCGCTGCTCGGTCCGGCCCACCGGGCGAGCCGCAGCCGGGCACCTCCGGCACATTCGCCGAACCGCCCGGCCGTGACAGGGGCCGGGTCAGTGCACAGGGGCCGGTGCCGGTGCCGGGGCCGTGGCCGGTGTCCTTGCCGGGCGGCGGGCCACCGCCGCCACCAGGACGGCCGCGACCAGGGCCGCGAGCCCCGCCGTCAGGTACACGCGCTCCAGCGCCGACGCGTACGCCTCCCGCACCAGCCCAGGATCACTCCCGAACGGCGCGCCGCCGCTGATCGCGTTCGCCGCATGGGGCGACAGACCCGCGCCGGTGAGGACGTCGCGGACACGCCCGCTGAAGATCGTGCCCAGCACCGCGACGCCGAGTGCGAAGCCCAGCTGCCGGAACGTGTTCACCGCGCCGCTCGCCATACCCGCCCGCTCCGGGGGCGCCGCCGCCAGCGCCGCCGCGACCAGTACCGGTATCGCCACGCCCACGCCCAGGCCCGTGACGATCAGACCCGGCAGCAGGACCTTCCAGTCCGAGCCCGCGTCGATCGCCGTCTGCGTCAGCAGGCCCACGCCGATCAGCGCGAGGCCACTGCTCACCGCCACCCAAGCGGGCAGCCTGTGCAGGAAACGCCCGCCCGCGCCCGCGAAGACGAACGACGTCAGCGCCATCGGCGCGACCGCAAGGCCCGCCTCTATGGGGCTGAGCCCCTGCACCGACTGGAGCCACAGCATCGTGTACGTGTAGTGCGCGAACGCCGCGCCCGTCAGCACCACCGCCGCGCCCATCAGCGCGGCGAACGACGGCCTGCGCAGCAGCCGCAGGTCGAGCAGCGGCTCGCCCGTGCGGCGTTCCACCAGCAGGAAAAGCACCAGCGCGACGGCGGACACGGCGAACGCGGTGACGGCCCCGCCGTCGCCCCAGCCGTCCTCGCCGCCCACGATCAGGCCGTACGTCAGGGCGGCGGCCGAGAGGGTGAACGTGACGGTGCCGGGCCAGTCGATGCGGGACGCGGAGCCGCGGGACTCGGAGACCGTGCGCAGGGTGATCAGCAGGGCGATCGCGCAGACCGGCAGGTTGACGTAGAAGATCCAGCGCCAGTCCAGGTAGTCGGTGAGGACGCCGCCGAGCAGGACGCCCAGCGCGCTGGCGGCGCCGCTGACCGCGCCCCAGATGCCGAACGCGACCGCACGGTCGCGGCCCGCGTAGGCGGCGGCGAGCAGCGGGGTGTTGGTGGCCAGCATCGCGGCGGCGGCGGCGCCTTGGACGGCGCGGGCCGCGATCAGCACGCCGACGTTCGGCGCGAGGCCGCTGACGAGCGACGCGAGGGCGAAGGCGGCGAGGCCCAGCACGTACACGCGGCGGCGGCCCAGCAGGTCGCCGGCCGTGCCCGCGACCATCACCAGGGCGGCGAGGGCGAGGGCGTACAGGTCCATGACCCACTGGAGGTCGGAGAATCCCGCGTCGAGGTCGCGGGCCATGGAGGGCAGGGCGGTGACGACGATGGTGACATCGATCAGCAGCATGAAGTTGCCCAGGCAGATCGCGGCCAGGGGCCACCACTTGCCGGTGCGTGCGCCGGGCTGAGCCTCCGGCGCTGTTGGTGCGGACGGTGCAGACATGCCGCCAAGAGTGCGGGGCGGAGTCCTCCCTGTCCCAGCCAGGCGGGGGGAAACGGCGCAGTCCGACACATCGTAGGCTCGGCGTGGTGGAATACGACGACATCGACCGCCAGGTGGTGCACGCCCTCCAGCTGGACGGGCGGGCGCCGTTCTCCCGTATCGCCCGGGTCCTGGGGGTGTCGGACCAGACGGTGGCGCGCCGGTACACGCGGCTGCGTACGGCGGGGCTGCTGCGTGTGGTCGGCCTGTGGCGGGTGGGGGCGCGCGGTGACAGCGGCTGGATCGTGCGGCTGCGGTGCACCCCGGGGGCGGCGGACGACCTGGGACGGGTGCTGGCGCGGCGACCGGACACGCTGTGGGTGCACGCGCTGTCCGGGGGAACCGAGATCAACTTCGCGGCGGTCATACCGGCGGAGGGTCCCGAGGGGTCGCGGGCGCCGACACTGCTGGAGCAGCTGCCCAGGACGCGGCAGGTGACGGACGTGACGGTGCTCAGCACGCTGCACACGTTCTTCGGCGGCCCGATGAGCCTGGTCAACAAGTCGGGGGCACTGAGCGCCGCGCAGGCCGCCGAGCTGAGCGGGACGCGCACAGGCGGGCAGCGGGGCGCGGGGCCCGTACGGGCGGACGACGGGGATCTGCGGTTGGTCGCCGCGCTGGGGGATGACGGGCGTGCGCCGTTCGCCGACCTGGCGTCGGCCACCGGGTGGTCGCAGAGCACGGTGCGGCGTCGTCTGGGGGAGCTGATGGCGGGGGGATCGGTGTACACGGACGTGGAGTACGACCACCGCATGTTCGGCATCAGGTCGCACGTGCTGATGATGCTGTCCGTCCCGCCCGCGCGCCTGGAGGAGACCGGCCGGGCACTGGCGGCGCACCCGGAGGTGGCGTACGCGGCGGCGACGACCGGGCCGACGAACCTGTTCGCGTCCGTGCTGTGCTCGGACATGGCCGCGCTGTACCGGTACCTGACGACGCGGGTGGCCGCGCTGTCGGGGGTGGAGCGCGTGGAGACGCTGCCGCTGGTGCGGACGTTCAAGGGCATCACGCCCAACGGCGGGGGCCCCGCGACCCGTGCCTGAGGGGCCCGTTGCCGCAGGGCCGCGCCGTACGGTCCGCCCCGCGCGTGGTGTCATGGAGGTGGGCAGGAGACCGGTGAGCCCGGGATCAGGCCCAGTCCACCGCAAGAGCGTGAAAGAAGGCGTGAGAGTTTCATGGCCACGCACTACGACGTCGTCGTCCTGGGCGCCGGCCCCGGCGGCTACACCGCGGCCGTCCGTGCCACCCAGCTGGGGCTGCGGACCGCTGTCATCGAGGAGAAGTACTGGGGCGGTGTGTGCCTGAACGTCGGGTGCATCCCTTCCAAGGCGCTGCTGCGCAACGCCGAGCTGGCCCACATCGTGCAGCACGAGGCCAAGACGTTCGGCATGCGCGTCGAGGGGACGGTCAGCTTCGACTACGGCGAGGCGTACAAGCGCAGCCGCAAGGTCGCGGAGGGCCGGGTCGCGGGCGTCCACTACCTGATGAAGAAGAACAGCATCACGGAGTACGACGGGCGGGGCACGTTCACCGACCCGAACACGCTGGAGGTCGCGCTGAGCGGCGGAGGCAGCGAGACCGTGACGTTCGACCACTGCGTCATCGCGGCGGGGGCGACGACGCGGCTGCTGCCGGGCACGTCCCTGAGCGACCGCGTGGTGACGTACGAGGAGCAGATCCTCACCGAGGACCTGCCGGGCAGCATCATCATCGCGGGCGCGGGCGCGATCGGCGTCGAGTTCGCGTACGTGCTGCACAACTACGGTGTGAAGGTCACGATCGTCGAGTTCCTCGACCGGATGGTGCCGCTGGAGGACGCCGAGGTCTCGAAGGAGCTGGCGCGCCAGTACCGCAAGCTCGGCATCGAGGTGCTGACCTCGACGCGGGTGGACGGCATCGACGACGGCGACCCGAACGCGCCGGTGCGCGTCACGGTGACCAACGCCAAGGGTGAGCAGCAGGTCCTGGAGGCCGACAAGGTGCTCCAAGCGATCGGTTTCGCCCCGCGCGTGACCGGTTACGGGCTGGAAGCGACCGGTGTGGAACTGACCGAGCGCGGCGCGATCGCGGTGGACGACTCCATGCGGACGAACGTGCCGCACATCTTCGCCATCGGCGACGTCACGGCGAAGCTGATGCTGGCGCACGCGGCCGAGTCGATGGGCATCGTCGCGGCCGAGACGATCGCGGGCGCGGAGACCATGCCGCTCAACTACCCGATGATCCCGCGCGCCACCTACTGCCAGCCGCAGATCGCCAGCTTCGGCTTCACCGAGGAGCAGGCGCGGGAGCGCGGCTACGACGTGAAGACCGTCAAGTTCCCCTTCACGGCGAACGGCAAGGCGCACGGCCTCGGCCAGGCGACCGGCTTCGTGAAGGTGATCAGCGACGACACGTACGGCGAGCTGCTCGGCGCGCACCTGATCGGCCCCGAGGTCACCGAGCTGCTGCCGGAGCTGACGCTGGCGCAGCAGTGGGACCTGACGGTGCACGAGATCGCGCGCAACGTCCACGCGCACCCGACGCTGGGCGAGGCAGTGAAGGAGGCCGTGCACGGCCTCTCCGGCCACATGATCAACATGTGACCACCGCCTGACACCCTCTCGGACGGCCCGCCACCGACCAGCGTCGGAGCGGGTCGTTCCGGTTGTCACCGGCCGCCGCCGGTCACCCGGTGCCGCCGTCGCACGGCCCGGAGACGGCCCCGGCCTCCCGCATTCCGTCCGCGAGTTCTTCGGCGCGGGGGAGGCAGGCGACGGTGAAGCGTCCGCTGCGGACGGCCTGCTTCCGCTTCGTGTCGAGGGCGGGCCGTTCCGGTGCGGCTTCCGCCGTGGGGGGTGCGGGGGTTAGGGTCGTCGGCGGCCGGTGACTTCGCCTGGCCCGATCCGATCTCGTACTCGACATCTCTGCCGGCGCTGGAGCCGACGCCGACGAGGGCCGCGTGAGCCGTCCCGTCCGCGTCACCTGGACGACTCCTGGCGGCCGGGGCACCGCCCGTGACGGGCGTGGTGCCCCCGGGCCGTCCCACCGCGCAGCGGAAGGTTCCACCGTGACCGCGCGTCACAGGTTCCGCAGTTCCCCACGCGTTCCCCGGGCGGGGACCGTCTCCTACCGTTCGGCCCTGCGGACCCCGGGGGCCATGGCCTTCTTCCTGGCGGCCGCGCCCGGCCGGGTCGGGGTCGCCATGTCCGGCCTCGGCATCGTCTGGCTGGTGCACGGGGAGACCGGGTCGTTCGGCGCCGCCGGGCTCGTCACCGGCGCGTTCGCCGTGGCGGAGACCGTGGTCGGCCCGCAGACGGCCCGTCTCCTCGACCGTCACGGCCAGCCGCGCGTCCTCGTGCCCCTGCTGTGCGCGCACGCCGGAGCGCTCGCGGCGCTGGTCGCGCTCGTCCTGGCGGGCGCGCCGGGGGCGGCGCTGGCGGCGGCGGGGCTCGCCGCCGGGGCGACCGTCCCGCAGTTCGGGGCGCTCAGCGCGGCCCGCTGGTCGGCCCTGCTGCACGGCAGGCCGGAGCTGACCCCGGCGTTCGCGCTGGAGACACTGGCCAACGAGGTCGCGTTCCTCGTCGGCCCGGCGCTCGCGGTGCTCGCGGCGACGCGCGTGCACCCGGCGGCGGGCACGGCGACGGCGGGGGCGCTCGTCGTCGGCGCGGGGCTGGTCCTCGCGGCGCTGCGGCGTACGGCCCCGGTGCCCGCCGCGCGCGCCTCGGGTGACCGTACGGCCGGCGCCGTCCGTGGCGCGGGGGGCCGCCTGTGGACCCGGGACTTCGCCGTCCTGCTGGCGGTCAACCTGGCCCTCGGCGTCTTCTTCGGCTCGACGCAGGTCTCGGTGAGCGCCTTCGCCGACGCCCACGGCGCCGCGTCGGCCGCCGGGCTCCTGTACGGCGTGATGAGCGCGGCGAGCCTGCTGGCCGGTCTGGCGTACGGGCGGTGGCAGCGGGACGCCGTGCCCGCCGCGCGGCTGCCCCTGATCCTCACCTGCCTGGCCTGCGCGTCGCTGCTGCCGCTGCTGGCCGGGAGCCCGTGGCAGCTCGGTCTCGCGCTGCTGCTGCCCGGCGCGTGCGTCGCGCCGTGCGTGATCGTCTCCTCGACGCTGGTGGCGAGGACCGTGCACCGGTCGGTGCTGACCCAGGCCTTCACCTGGACGAACTCCGCGAGCGCGGCGGGGATCGCCGTCGCCGCGGCGGCGGTCGGGCGGCTCGCCGACGGGCCGGGGGGCGTGCGGGGCGGCTTCGCCGTGCCGCTCGTCGTGGTGGCCGTGACGGCGGGCCTGGCCTGGGCGGGCCGCCGCGCGCCGGCGCCGGAGCGGCTGCCGGTGGAGGCTCACCGGTGAATTGTCAGACCCCCTCGATACGGTCGGGGGCATGGAAGCGATCGGAACGTTCACAGTGACCGCCTTCGTGCCGGCGGAGCCGCCGGAACCGGTGGGCGAGGCTGTCGCCACCGGGGTGCCGGTGGGGCTGGCGACGATGGAGAAGCGGTTCGAGGGCGAGGTCGCGGGCCGTTCGGCCACCCTGTTCACGTCCGCCTTCGACGAGGCGGCGGGGAACGGGACGTACCTCGCCCTGGAGTCCTTCGACGGCGCGCTGCACGGGCGGCGGGGCACCTTCTGCTTCGTCCACTCGAAGTCGATGGCGGACGGCGCGAGCCGGACGGACTTCTTCACCGTCGTGCCCGGCAGCGGCACCGGGGAGCTGGCCGGGATATCGGGCGGGGGCTCGCTCGACGTGGACGCGGACGGGACGCACCGCGTCCGGTTCGACTACGAGCTGGCCTGAGCGCCGCGGCTGACGGCCGCGCGGACGATCCACGGTGTACGGGGCGCCGGCGGGCACGGCCGCCCGACGCCGGTGGGTCCGCGCCGGGCACGCTCCGCGCGACATGGGCGTGACGCTGCCGTGAGGTGCGCACGTGGGTCGGCAGCACCGGCCGGCCCATGTGCACATCGCCCGCCCGGCGTCACTTGCCGCTGTAGACGGGGAACGCGCTGTGTTCCCCGTAGTCCACATCGCGCAGATCCCGCAGGGCCTCCATGTCGTCGCCGGAGATCTCGAAGTCCACCTCGGCGTTGGCGCGCATGTGCTCGGGGTTCGCCGTCTTGGGCAGCGGCACCATCCCCAGCTGGAGGGTGTAGCGGATGCACAGCTGCGCGACGGACACGCCGTACTTCTCCGCCATCGACCTGACCTCGGCGTTCCGCAGGATCGCTCCGTGTGCGATCGGGGAGTACGCCTCGACGAGGATCTGCTTGTCCGCGCAGTAGTCCAGCAGGTCCGTGGGGGTGTTGCCGGCGTGGACGAGCAGCTGGTTCACATGCGGCACGACGGTCGCGCCCCGGAGGATGTTGTCCAGGTCCCGCTGCCGGAAGTTGGAGACCCCGATGGAGCGGATCCTGCCGGCCTGATGCGCCTCTTCGAGCGCGCGCCATGCCGCGCGGTTGCCTTCGGCGTAGTCACCGCCGCGGAAGTCGTCCCAGGGCTGCGGGCTGTGGATGAGCATCAGGTCGATGTGGCCGATCCCGAGCTGCTCCAGTGACCCGTCGATCGCCTCGGCCGCCTTGTCGTAGTCCTTGATCTCCGCGGCGAGTTTGGTCGAGACGAACAGCTCGTCGCGAGGCACGCCGGCGGTGCGTACGCCCTCGCCGACGCCGCGCTCGTTGCCGTACGCCTGGGCGGTGTCGATGTTGCGGTAGCCGATCCCCACGGCCGCGCGGACCGCCTCGGCCACCTGGTCGTCGTCGATGAACCAGGTGCCGAGTCCCAGCTTGGGTATCCGGACGCCGTTGGACAGCGTGAAGGTCTCGTCCAGTGTGGTCATGCGTGCGCTCCGTTCTCCGGCAGTTCGCCGTACGCCTCGTCGGCGACGGGTTCGAGCCATTCGTTGCCGACGTTCTCACCAGGGGTGAGGAAGGCGATGTGGGAGAACCACGAGTCGGCCTTCGCGCCGTGCCAGTGCTTCGTGCCCGCCGGGACGCGGATCACCGTTCCCGGCTCCATGCTGACGGGGTCGTCGCCCTCGGCCTGGTACCAGCCGCTGCCGGCCGTGCACAGCAGGACCTGGTCGCCGGCGCCGCCCGTGCCGTGGTGGATGTGCCAGTTGTTGCGGCAGCCCGGCTCGAAGGAGACATTGCTGACGGGAACGCTCCCCGAGGCGAGCGGCGCCAGGTAGCTCTGGCCGGTGAAGTACTGCGCGAAGGCATCGTTCCGCTCTCCGAGCGGGAAGATCTGGTGGAATCCGTTGGCAGTCATTTCCCTCTCTCCCTCTGTCTGTCTCCTACGTTCCGCGCCGAAATGCGGTCTCCCCCTCCGGAAACGCGCGCGCCCGGCATGTCCGGCGAGGTGATCGGCCCCGCACCTTCGAAGATGGGCCGACGGATGTCGCCGCAGGCTGGGAGAGAGCATGGCCGAGAACACAGGCACCGGCTGGACCGGCGGGAAGGACGCCTTCGGCGACTTCGCCCCGGGAATGGCCCATTACACCGACAAGGTTCTTTTCGACGAGGTCTGGGAACGCCAGGGTCTGTCCAAGCGCGACCGCTGCCTCGTCACCGTCTCCGCCCTCACCGCGCTCGGGAAGATGGACCAGCTGCGGTTCCATCTCAGCTTCGCCCGCCGGCACGGCGTCACCGACGAGGAACTGCGGGAAGCCCTGCTGCACCTGGCGTTCTACTCCGGCTGGCCCAACGGCATGGGGGCGACGAGCGTGCTGGAGAACGTCGTCGAGCAGCAGGGCTGAGCGCCCCCGGGCGCGGGCCGCCGCTTCGGCCGGATGGGCGGCGAGGGCGTTCCCGTCCACAGCTCGTGGCCCGGGACCGCGCCGCGGCTCCCGGTGGGCCCGGCGCCGCGACCGGCCGCCGGCCGGCGTGCTCAGGCGCCGGCTGGTCCGCTCGGTCACGGCCGCGGCCCCCTGTCCCGCGCGTCGGCGGCGTCGGCGGCGTCGGTGGCGTCGGCCGCCTCATCGGTGCCCGGCGGCTCGGGCGCGGCGGCAGCGTCCGCCACGCCCGCCGTGTCCGCCTCGATCTCGTCGTGCAGCCGCTCACAGATGCGGCTCAGCAGCCGTGAGACGTGCATCTGGGAGATGCCGAGCCGGTCGGCTATCTCGCTCTGCGTGCGCTCCTCGAAGAAGCGCAGGTAGAGAATCCGCCGGTCGCGCTCGGACAGGCCGCTGAGGCGCGGGCGGACCATCTCCCGGTAGAGGACCTGCTCGTAGCCCGGGTCGGCGTCGCCGAGGGTGTCGCCCAGCGCGTAGCCCTCGCCGTCGCGCGTGATGTCCGCGTCCAGCGACAGCGGGCTGAAGCCGCCGAGCGCGGCGAGCCCGTCCCGCACCTCGTCCTCGGTGAGGTCGCAGTGCTCGGCCAGTTCGCGGACGGCCGGGGCGTGGTCGTCCACACGGCAGTCCAGCTCCTGGCGCGCGGCCCGCACCTGGTTGCGCAGTTCCTGGGTGCGGCGGGGCACGTGCACACCCCACAGGTGGTCGCGGAAGTGCCGCTTGACCTCGCCGACGATCGTCGGGACGGCGTAGCTCTCGAACGCCTTGCCGCGGTGGGGGTCGTACCGGTCCACGGCCTTGACCAGGCCGAGGGCCGCGACCTGTTCCAGGTCCTCCAGGCTCTCGCCGCGGTCCCTGAACCGGCGGGCGAGGCGGTCGGCCATCGGCATCCAGGCGCACACCACTTCCTGGCGGAGTCTGCTGCGCTCCGCGCCGTCCGGAAGAGTGGCGAGCCGTTCGAAGCGGCCGGTGGTGTCGGGGGCGTCATCGTGCGGGTGGCGCCTGGGTCGTGTCGGCGTGACTGCCGTTGTTCCCATGACTTCTCTCCGCTGTGGACTGCTGGGGGGTGTGCTGTCGGTGTGCAGCCGCCGCGAGGGCCGGTCACCGCGGGAGGCCGGCGGGGAGGAGCACCCGGTCAGCGGGCGTCCGGCCTCCGGTGGCCCCGGCGGTCGCGGGGGATTGTCGCCTTTGACGCACCTTGTCCTGTCACCCCCTCCGCGTGCCCGCCGCGCCCGGGGTGAAACTCCGATGGACGCGTCCGGATTGCCCGGTTTCGAGGGTGGCGGCACACTCGGTGAAGAACCGTCGCCCCTGCGAAGCGGCCCGGGGGCGGCCCGGGTGGCGCCGCATTCCGCCGGAGGTCCGCGCATGGACGTGCTGGTACTGATCGGGCGGATCGTCTTCGCCCTCCTCTTCCTCCTCTCCGCGTTCAACCACCTGACGCGCAGCGGGCCCCTGGCCGCCTACGCGGCGGGCAAGGGCCTTCCCTCGCCGCGGCTCGCCGTCCTCGGCTCGGGCGTCCTGCTGCTGGCGGCTCGCTGAGCCTGCTGCTGGGGGTCCGGCCCGACCTGGGCGCCCTGCTGCTGGTGGTCTTCCTGGTGCCGACCGCGCTGGTGATGCACAACTTCTGGACGGTCTCCGACCCGGGTGCGCGGGCGAACGACATGCTGCATTTCCAGAAGTCCGCTCCAGAGAGAAGAGGGGGCGCTGGCGGGCGCCGCGCTGGCGATGGCGGGGCTGTTCGCCGTCGCGGGGGACGACGTGGGGCCGACCTGGACGAAGCCGCTCTTCGGCTGAGCCGCACGGGACGCGCGTGCGTCCGTCGTTCTTTCATCCGAACGGGTGACAGCGGGCGGGGAACCACGGCCGGCGGCCCCCCGTTGCCTGGACGAGGGCGGCTCCGCCGGAGTGGGAGAGGCGAGGACGTCAGCGGGTAGAGGGGGAGACGAGGAGGCCGGGAGACCGGCGCGGACGGCGGGAAGAAGGGGGGTGAGCGCGGTGAACGTGCTCGACGTGGTGCTGATCCTGGGGGCGGTGCTCGCCGGGGTCTCCGGGTACCAGCGGGGGCTTGTCGCCGGGGTGATCTCGCTCGCGGGCTTCGTCGGCGGCGCGGTGATCGGCGTGTGGCTGCTGCCGTTCGCGATCGAACCGCTGACGCCCGGGTCGGTCGGGGCGACGACGGTGGCGCTGCTCGTCGTCCTCATACCGGCGGCCGTCGGCCAGGCGGTCACCTGGCCGCTGGCCCTGCGGCTTCGGCAGGGCGTGCGCCGGGCGCCGACGCGGTGGCTCGACGGGGTCGGCGGCGCGGTGTTCAACGCGGTGGCGCTGCTGCTCGTCGCCTGGATCGCCGCCAGCGCGCTGCTGCCCACGCCCTCGGCCGGGCTGAACCGCGAGGTGCAGGGCTCGCGCGTCCTCGGCACCGTGCAGGACCGCATGCCGGACCAGGCGCCGACCTGGTTCAGCCGCGCGACCCGCGCGCTGACGGACGCCGGCTTCCCGCAGGTCTTCGACCCGTTCGCCAACGCGCCGACCGCCCAGGTGCCCGAGCCGTCGGGCGACAACGTGACGGACGCCGCCGTCGCCGCCGCGCGCGACTCGACCGTGAAGATCACCGCCGCGTCCGGGCTCGGCTCGGGCCAGGAGGGCAGCGGCTTCGTCTTCGCGGACGGCCGGGTGATGACCAACGCTCACGTGGTCGACGGCGCGGACGCCGTCGTCGTCCAGGTCGGCGGGGTCGGGGAGCGGCTGGACGCGAGCGTGGTCCTGGCGGACGCCGGCGTGGACGTCGCGGTGCTCGACGTGCCGGGGCTCGGCGCGCCGACCGTGGCGCTGGCCGGGGACGCCGACCGCGGCGACCCCGCCGTGGTCGCGGGCTACCCGCAGAACGGCGGGCTCGACCTGCGGGCCGCGACCGTCGCGGGGCGGACCAGCGCCCGTGGCCAGGACATCCACGGCGACAGCATGGTCACCCGGGACATCTACACGATCCGCTCCCTCGTCCGGCCGGGGAACTCGGGCGGCCCCCTGCTCACCACGGAGGGCGAGGTGTACGGCATGGTGTTCGCCCGGTCGGTGACGGACAGCGACACCGGTTATGTCCTCACGGCGGACCAGATACGCGGCTACATGTGAGGCGCGTCTGAGGCGTCTGGTTCGTCCCGTCGCGGGTGGGGTACTCGGTCAGGCCGTACGGCCTCCGTCGTGTGGCGCGCGCAGGACGTGCCATGGGAGAGCAGGACGTGCCATGGGAGAGGAGCCCCGGGATGAAACTGCCAGCGGCACGCGGGGAGCTGTCGGCCACGCTGATCGGGGCACTCGGCCAGGACCCGGAGCGCGACAGGGTGGTGCTGCCGGGGGACGCGGGCGACGCCGACCCGTTCGGCGACGACGTCCAGCTGGCGCTGTTCGTCGCCTACGAGCTGCACTACCGGGGCTTCGACGGCGTCGCCGACGCCTGGGAGTGGCACCCCGAGGTGCTGCGGCTGCGCGGCGCGCTGGAGCGGTGCTTCCTCGCGGGCCTGCGCGCGGCGGTCCCCGGCCACACGGACCTGCGGGCGACGCTGGACGACCTGCTGGTCGAGCCCGTCGAGAGCAGCGGCGTCAGCGGCTTCCTGAAGGACGAGGGCGAGCTGTGGCAGCTGCGGGAGTACGCGGCGCTGCGGTCGCTCTACCACCTCAAGGAGGGCGACCCGCACGCGTACGGGATACCGCACCTGACCGGCCGCGCGAAGGCCGGTCTCGTGGCCGTCGAGTACGACGAGTACGGCGCCGGGCGCGCGGACCGGATGCACCAGCGGCTCTGGGCCGGCCTGATGGCCGACCTCGGGCTCGCCCCCGCGTACGGGCACTACGTGGAACAGGGCACGGCCGAACTGCTGGCGACGGTCAACCTCATGTCGCTGTTCGGGCTGCACCGCGCGCTGCGCGGCGCCCTCGTGGGCCACTACGCGACGGTCGAGATCACCTCGTCCCCCGCGTCGCGCCGCATGACGCAGGCCATGGAGCGGATGGGCGCCGGCCAGGCGGCGATCCACTTCTACGCCGAGCACGTGGAGGCGGACGCGGTGCACGAGCAGGTGATGCGCCACGAGGTGGTCGGCGGGCTGCTGGAGGACGAGCCGGAGCTGACGGACGACGTCGTGTTCGGCGTCGAGGCGACGGGGCTGCTGGAGGACCGGCTCGCGGCCGCACTGACCACCCCCTGGCGCGCGGGCCGCACCGCGCTGCGCACGCCCTGACCCCGGGCGGGTCACGCCTTGCGGCGACGGGCGGGAACCGCGCCCCGCGGCCCCGTCGCTACCCCTCTCCCCGCGTGGCGCCGCCGCGGCTGCGGCGGCGGTGGCTCGTGTCGCAGAAGGGGAACATCCTGCTGCGGCGGCAGGAGCACAGCGCCACCACGGGCCGGTCCGAGCGGACCACCGAGCCGTCCTCGGCGACGTACTCGACCGGCCCCTCCACCAGGACGGGACCGCCGGGTTCGAGGGAGACGCGGCGCGCCGGGCGCGGCGGCACGGCGGGCTCAGGCGACGGCTCAGGCGACGCGTTCGGCGCGGACAACGGCCAGCTCCTCCCGGTCCTCGCCCGGCAGCAGCAGACCCTGCGCGCGCAGCCACGCCGCGCGTTCCCGCATGACCGGGCCGAACGGCACGCGCCGCCGCTCCGTGATCTCGGCCCGCAGACCCGACGACTCCAGCACCCCGGCCGTACGCTCCGGGTCGGACAGCCCCGAGTGCACGATCAGCACCACGCCGCCAGGACGCAGCAGCGGCGGCACAGAGTGGCAGAGCCGGTCGAGGATCGCGCGCCCGTCCCGGCCCGCGTCCCAGGCGCGCGCCGGGCCGCTCCGCGGCAGCCGGGGGTGCGGCGAGGGGACGTACGGCGGGTTGGCGAGCACCAGGTCGAACGTGCGGCCGGTCACCGGCGCGAACAGGTCGCCCCGGTGCACGCGTACGCGCCGGCGCGCCAGCAGCGCGTTGAGCCGGGCGGTGAGGACCGCGCGGCGCGAGGCGTCGACGGCGGTGACCCGCGCCGAGCCGAGGCGCGCGGCGGCCAGCGCGAGGGCGCCCGACCCCGTGCCCACGTCGAGGACGTGCGCGCCGGTCGCCAGGGGCTCCCTGACCAGCGCTTCGAGCAGCAGGGACGTGTCGTCCTGCGGGCGGTAGACCCCGGGGGGTTTGACGAAGAGCACGTCGCGCCGGGTACCCGGATCCGGATGTCCGAAGCATGCCGCGGCCCCTCACCGGGCGGGGCGCGGACGGCCATCTCCCGTTCACCGCGCCGGATGTAATGTCACGCCATGACGATGAGATTCACTCTTTCGGACGGTATCGAGCTGGCGTGGGAAGCGGTCGGCGAGGGCCCGCTGATCCTCCAGGCGCACGGCATGCTGATGAGCCGCGCCGTCGACGACGCGATGGATCTCTTCAGCTGGGACCCCGTGCGGCGGCTGCCGGGACACCGCTTCGTCCGCTACGACGCGCGCGGCCACGGCGCGTCCGCCGGGCGGCCCGAGGCGTCCGACTTCACCTACCAGACCGTCGCGCAGGACCTGCTGGAGCTGGCGGGCCACCTCAGCCCGGGGCGGCCGTTCACCGCCGTGGGCGCCTCGCTCGGCTGCGCCGCCGTGCTGACGGCCGCCGTGAAGGCGCCGGGGCGGTTCGACCGGCTGGTGCTGCTCGTCCCGCCGACCGCCTGGGGCACGCGCCCGGCGCGCGCGGACGTGTACCGGACGGCGGCGCAGCTCGTGGACGAGCGGGGGGCGGCGGCGTTCGACACGGCGTTCGCGGCGGCGCCCGTACCGGCGTCGCTCGCCGGGGCGCCCGGCTACCCGCCCGCGGCGCTCGG
This sequence comes from Streptomyces sp. MS19, assembly GCF_047200595.1. Classification (NCBI taxonomy): domain Bacteria; kingdom Bacillati; phylum Actinomycetota; class Actinomycetes; order Kitasatosporales; family Streptomycetaceae; genus Streptomyces; species Streptomyces sp. MS19. Next base: position 42,795 of record NZ_JBJZOH010000028.1, read on the forward strand.
CGTCCAGCCGGACGTGCTGCCCGCCCTGCTGCGCGGCGCGGCGCGCTCCGACCTGCCGCCGCACGAGGCGCTGGCCGCGGTGGACATGCCGACGCTGGTCCTCGCCTGGACCGACGACCCGGTGCACCCGGTGTCCACCGCCGAGCAGCTCGCCGAGCTGCTGCCCGACGCGCGGCTGCACATCTCGGCGGACGCCGGCGACATCCGCACGTGGGGCGAGCGGATCGCCGCGTTCGCCGCCGGGTCCGAGGCCGGGGGCTGAACGGGGGCGCGGCGGCGGTGGACTCGGGGTGACGGCGCGGAGAACGTTCGGCCTGGCCCCTCGTCACGCCGGGCGGGCGCCCCGATACTCACGGATGGCCGCACCCGTCCATGCCGTCCCTGGAGGCACCGTGGCGTACGTCCCCCCGACCCACTCGTCCCCGCTGTCCCGCCTGTCCCGCCGCCGGGCGCTCGGCGCCGTGGCGGCCACCGCCGCCGCGGGCGCGCTCGCCGCGGGTACGGCGCAGCCTGCCGCCGCGCACGGCCGCCCCCGGCCCCCGGCGCCGCTCCCGCAGGCACACGCCCACAACGACTACGAGCACCCGCGGCCCCTGCTCGACGCGCTCGACCACGGCTTCGGCAGCGTCGAGGCGGACATCTGGCTGGTGGACGGGCAGCTCCTCGTCGCCCACGACGCCGTGGACCTCGACCCGGCGCGCACCCTCGAAGCGCTCTACCTCGACCCGCTGCTGGCCCGCGTCCGCGCCCACCGGGGCGCGGTGCACCGGGGCTGGGGCCAGGACTTCCAGCTGCTGATCGACATCAAGACGCCGGGCGACGCGACGTACCGCGAGCTGTCGCAGCGGCTGCGCCCGTACCGGTCGGTGTTCAGCTCGGCGACGCCCGGCCGGGTGCACACGCGCGCCGTCACCGCCGTGATCTCCGGTGACCGGGCGGCGCGGGCGCCGATGGAGGCGGAACGGGTGCGGTACGCGTTCTACGACGGGCGGCCCGAGGACCTGGGCAGCGGCGCGCCCGCGTCGTTCGTGCCGCTGATCAGCGCGAACTGGACGAGCCTGTTCAGCTGGCCCGGCACCGGCCCGTTCCCGGCCGCCCAGCGCGACGTGCTCCACCGGTACGTGGGCGCCGCGCACGCGGCCGGGCAGCGCGTCCGCTTCTGGGCGACGCCCGACGTGCCGGGCCCGGCGCGGGACGCGGTGTGGTCCGAGCTGCTGGCGGCGGGGGTGGACCACCTCAACACGGACGACCTGCCCGGTCTCGCCGCGTTCCTCCGCGCGCGGGGCGGCGGCGCCTGAGCCCTGGCCGGGGCCGGACGGGCCGGCGGGGCACGGGGTGTCCCGGGCGCCCGTCCGGCAGCCGGGGGCGGTGCCGCTCACCCGCCGCGCGCTACCGTTCGGTCGCATGATCGTATGGCTGAACGGCACGCACGGCGCGGGCAAGACGACGACCAGTGCGCTCGTGCAGCGGCTGCTCCCGGATGCGCGGGTGTTCGACGCCGAGAAGGTCGGCGAGACGCTGATGGACATCACGCCGGGGCTGCCCGCGACGGACAACTTCCAGCACTGGCCGCCGTGGCGGCCGCTCGTGGTCGAGACGGCCCGGCGCGTCCTCGACTACACCGGCGGCACCCTGGTGGTGCCCATGACGGTGCTGGTCGAGGAGTACTGGCGTGAGATCAGCGCAGGGCTCGTCCAGCACGCCATCCCCATCCGGCACTTCGTCCTGCACGCCGACCAGGACACCCTGCGCGGGCGCATCGCGGGCGACACCGTGCTCGGCCCCGACTCCCCGTTCCGCCTCCAGTACCTCGCGCCCTACGCCGAGGCCGCCCGCACGTGGCTGCACGCGGCGGCCGAGGTCGTCGACACCACGCACCTCACACCCGCCGAGGCCGCCCGGCGGATCGCGGAGGCCGTCAAGGGCTGACGGATGGTCAGGCCGGTCAGTCGAGGCAGAACTCGTTGCCCTCGGGGTCGGTCATCACGAGGTGGCCGGTGCCGAGCGGCGGGTCGGGCTCGTGGCGCTCCACGCGGGTGGCGCCGCGGGCCACGAGCCGTTCCGCCTCCGCCTCCAGGGCCGCCATGCGGGCCTCGCCGGTCAGGCCGGGGGCGGCCCGTACGTCGAGGTGCACGCGGTTCTTGGCCCGCTTGCCCTCGGGGACCCGCTGGAAGAACAGGCGGGGGCCCGCGCCGTCGGGGTCGGAGAGGGCGGAGGCGTCGTTGCGGCGTTCGGGGGGCACGCCCATCGCCTCCAGCGCCGCGTCCCACGTCGGGAAGTTCCCGGGCGGGGACTGGAGGCGGTAGCCGAGCGCGTCGGCCCAGAAGTCCGCGAGGGCGGCCGGGTCGGCGCAGTCGAAGGTGATCTGGATGTGGCGTGCCATGTTGCTCGTTCTCCTGTCGCGGTGCGGGTCATCCCACGGTGGGCGCGGGGGCCGGGCGCCGCCAGTCGGTGCGCGGCTGCCGGGTTCCGCCGGTCATGGGCACAGCCTGCCGTGGATAGCGGACAGCTCCGGTCCGTGATCCGGTGGGAGGATGGGCGGCGTGACGACCGTGGAGACGACGACCGAGCGCGTACTGCGGCTGCTGGGGCTGCTCCAGCGCAGGACCGCGTGGACCGCCGCCGAGATCGCCGCCGAGCTGGGCGTCACGGACCGCTCGGTGCGCCGTGATGTCGAACGGCTCCGCGCGCTCGGCTACCCCGTGCACGCCACGGCGGGTGTCGGCGGCGGCTACCGCCTCGGCGCGGGCACCCGGCTGCCGCCCCTGCTGCTGGACGACGGGGAGGCCGTCGCCACGGCGGTGTCCCTGCGGCTGGCGGCCGGGGGCACCGTCACGGGTGCGGGCGAGGCCGCGCTGCGTGCGCTGGCGAAGCTCGATCAGGTGCTGCCGCCCAGGCTGCGCGCGGAGGTGCGGGCGGTGCACGACGCGACGGAGACGCTGGTCGGGCCTGGGGTGGAGATCGACGGGGAACTGCTGGTCACGCTGGCGCGGGCATGCCGCGACACCGTACGGGTGCGGTTCGGGTACGCGGGGCGGGACGGGGCGGAGCAGGAGCGCACGGTGGAGCCGGTGCGGATGGTCACCACGGGCAGGCGCTGGTATCTGATGGCGTATGACGTGGACCGGGATGCGTGGCGCACGTTCCGGCTGGACAGGATGCGCGACGTAGCGGCGACGACGTGGCGTTTCACGCCGCGGGTACACCCGGACCCGGTGGCGTACGTGGGGCGGGCGGTGGCGGCGGCGCCGTACCGGTACGTGGCGCGGGTACGGGTGCGGGCCGACGCGCGGCGGGTGCGGGACCTGGTGCCGCCGCAGGTGGGGCGCGTGGAGGAGGAGGAGGGCGACGCGTCGTGCGTGCTCGTCGTGGGGACCGGCGATCTGGACTGGCTGGCCGCACGGGTGGCGGGCCTGGGTTTCGACGCGGAGGTCCTGGAGCCGCCGGAGCTGCGGGCGGCCGCCGGGCGGCTGGCGCGGCGGGCGGCGGCGATGGCGGGGGAGGCCGTGGATCAGGGGTGACGGCCCAGGCCCACGCCCGTCGCGGAGACCGTCTCCCTGGCGGGCGGCCGCGCGGGGGTGCGGACGGGCAGTTCGTCGATCCAGGTGTAACGGGTGCCGCCGCCGCGGGTGGCGCGCAGTTCGTACAGGCCGGGCGCGTGGCGTCCGTCGGGCTCGGCTCTCGCGGCCAGCATCAGCGGCGCGCGGTCGGTGATGACCAGGTCGATCGTCCGGCCGTCGCGGGGACCGCCCTCGAAACGGACGCGGATCACAGGAGGCGTCGCCATGGCCGCCAACCTACCGGCGGCCCCGTACGCCGGCGGGCGCCCCGGGCCCGCCGGCCGCCTCGCGCGGCGGGCCACCCGGGACGCCGGTCACCCGTACGAGTTACGGCGCGGCGCGCAGCACGCACTGCTGCCGGCCGATGCCCTCGATCTCCACCTCCATCACGTCACCCTCCGCCAGGTAGGGGAAGCGCCCGGAGAGCGCGACACCCTCGGGCGTACCGGTGTTCACGATGTCGCCCGGCTCCAGCACGAGGTACTGCGACAGCTCGTGCACCAGCTGCGCGACGCCGAAGATCATGTCGGCGGTGGACGAGTCCTGCCGCGCCTCGCCGTTCACCCACGAGCGCAGCCGCAGCGCCTGCGGGTCGGGCACCTCGTCCGCCGTCACGAGGACGGGCCCGAGCGGGTTGAACGTCTCGCAGCACTTGCCCTTCGACCACTGCCCGCCGGACTCCTCCAGCTGGAACGCGCGCTCCGACACGTCGTTGCTGATCGTGTAGCCCGCGATGTGCGCCTGCGCGTCGGCGGGCGACTCCAGGTAGCGGGCGCGGCGGCCGATGACGACGGCCAGTTCCACCTCCCAGTCGGTCTTGCGGGAGCCGCGCGGTATGAGGACGTCGTCGTAGGGGCCGACGACGGTGTTGGGCGACTTGTGGAAGAGGATCGGGCGCTCGGGCGGCTCGGCGCCGGACTCGCGGGCGTGCGCCACGTAGTTCTGCCCGATGCACAGGACGGCGGACGGGCGGGTGACGGGCGGGCCGGCGCGCAGCCCGGCGATGTCGGTCCCGGGCAGCGCCGACGCGGGGTCGGCGGGCAGGAGGGCCGGGTCCTCGGCGAGGGCGGCCAGGAAGCGGCCGTCGATGTCGGCGGTGACGGGCCGCAGGTCGTACCAGGGGCCGATGGCCGAGGCGGCGATGACCGGCCGCTCGTCACCGGGTTCGCCGACGCGCATGAGGCGCATGCTGTGACTCCCCGCTCAGGTGATCGTCCGCGATCACCTGTCGATTGCTTGCCGACCGGTGGGCGGCGCATTCCGTGTTCCGCCACCGGTCGGATGGTCATGTCGTACGGCAGCACTCTTTCCCACCCGCGGGGACCGGCTCAAGTGTCCGCCCGCGCGGCCGGGCGTACGTCCGTACGATCGACAGGTGACCGACGAGTGAACGGAGGGCGCTGTGACGAGAGTTGAACTGCCGTCAGGTGAACGGGGAGGCCGCCGTCGCGCCTCCGGGCGCGGCGCCCTCGCGGTGGCCGTGGCGCTGGGGGCGTGCCTGGCGCCGCTCCTCACCGCCGCCCCCGCGTCCGCCGCCACCCCGGCGGCGCACGACGACTTCAACGGCGACGGCTACCCGGACGTCGTCGTCTCCCACCCGCTGGCCACGGCGAACGGGCACGCGGGCGCGGGCGCCGTCGTCGTGCTCTACGGCTCGGCGAACGGGCTGTCCGCCGCGCGTTCCACCGTCGTCTCGCAGGCGAGCGCGGGCATTCCGGGCGCGGCGGAGACGGCCGACCGGTTCGGCGCGGCGACGGCGAGCGCCGACCTGGACCGCGACGGGTACGCCGACCTCGTCGTCGGCTCGCCCACCGAGGCGGTCGGCGGCGTCGCCGACCGGGGCGGCGTCATCGTCGTGTGGGGCGGGCGCGGCGGGCTGAGCGGGGGCACGGTGCTGGCGGAGAGCACCGTCCCGGCCGGGAGCTGCGCGTTCGGCGAGACCGTCGGCACCGGCGACGTGGACGGCGACGGCGCGCCGGACGTCACCGTCGGCTCGCGCTGCTCGACGCACCACTTCCGCGGCCCGTTCACCCGCGCGGGGAACGCGGCGGCGCACGCCGTGGACAGCGCGCTCGGCGCGACCGGCGCGGGCGTGGCCGTCGTCAGCGGCGACCTCGACGGCGACGGCGCCGACGAACGCGTGCTGCTGCCGGGGCCCACCGCCGCCGACCCCGGGGGCCCCGTCCTCGTGGACGACTGGCGGGGCGGCGCGGCCGTCCGGACGACCCTCGCCGCCGCCGACGGCGTCACCGGCGTCATCGGCGACGTGGACGGCGACGGCTACGGCGACCTCGTGCTCGGCGACCCGGCCGACCCGCTCGACGGCAAGACCACCGGGCAGATCGGCGGCGAGGTCACCGTCTGGTACGGCGCGCGCGGCGGCATCGACCCGGCGCGCGCCCCGGCGCGACTGCGGCAGGGCTCCGGCGGCATCCCGGGCTCGGGTGAGCTGGGCGACGCGTTCGGCACGTCGCTCGGCGTGGGTGACACCGACGGTGACGGGCGGGACGACGTGGTGGTGGGCGTGCCAGGCGAGGACATCGGCGCGGCCGAGGAGGCGGGCGGCGTGGTGCTGCTGCGCGGGTCGGCGTCCGGGCTGACGGGCGCCGGGGCGCGCGCCGTGCACCAGAACACCGCGGGTGTCGGCGGCGCCGCCGAGTACTGGGACCTCTTCGGGCAGCGCGTCCGCCTCGCCGACCACGACGGGGACGGCCGCGCGGACCTGACCGTCGGCGTGCCGGGCGAGAACGCGGAGGGCTGCTCCTGGCACGCCGCGGGCAGCGCGTCCGGCATCACGGTGACCGGGGCGTTCGGCGTGTGCGCGGGCGCGCTGACCGGCTTCACGGCGGACGGGCCGGGGCTCGGCGAGGTCATCGCGCCCTGACGCGCGCCCTCACTCCCCCTTGCGCATCAGTGCGATCAGGGAGGAGAAGCTGTCGTCCGCGTGCCCGGCCGCCATGCCGCGCCGGAAGAGGTCGGCGACCGCCCGCGGCAGGGCCGTGTCCACGCCCGCGTCGGCGTGGGTGTGGAGGACGTGCTCGACGCTGGCCGTGCCCATGGCGAGGCGGTCCACGTCGCCCTGGTGCTCCCCGTTGCCGACGCGCGGGACCTCGCGACCACCGTCGTCGGCACCCTGGAGGGCGCCAAGGTCACGGCCCAGGTCCGCCGCAGCGAGGAACCGCTGCTCACGGCGGGCCGCCACCTGGCCCGCCTGCTGCGCGCGTACGCGGCGTAGGCCCGTCCCCCGGCTCCCGCACGCGCCGGTAGCGGCCCGGCGCGACGCCGTACGCGCGCTTGAACGCCTTGGCGAAGGCGAACTCCGAGACGTAGCCGACCCGTTCTGCCACCCGCTGGACAGGTCGGTCGTCGGCGCGCAGCAGGCCCGCCGCCGTCGTCATGCGCCACCAGGTGAGGTAGGCCAGCGGCGGGCTCCCGACGAGCGCCGTGAAGCGGCGGGCGAACGGCGAGCGCGACAGGCCCGCGGCGGCGGCCAGGGACCGCACGGTCCAGGCGCGGCCCGGGTCCTGGTGCATGGCGCGGAGGGCGGCGCCGACGGCCGGGTCGTGCAGCGCGGCGGCCCAGCCCGCGGGATCTGGGTGTTCGAGGCGTAGTTCGTCGTGCCAGGCGCGCAGCGCGTACAGCAGCAGCGCGTCCAGGAGCGCCGGGACGACGGCCCCGCTGCCCTCGCGGGGGCGGTTCAGCTCGGCGCCCAGGAGGTCGATGACGGCGCGCAGTTCGGGGTGGGCCCCCACGCGGGAGGAGAGGTGCACGGTCTCGGGGAGTTCGGTGAGCAGCGGGTGCCGCCGGTCCTGGTCGAGCAGATACGCGCCGCACAGGAGGACGGTGGCGCCGGGAGCGCCGTCGGGGGGCGGGGCCGGTGGGAGGGAGCCGGGGTTGCCGGCCTCGCGCAGCGGCGTCGCGGGGTCGTCGGCGAGCCCGTGGCCGGTGCCGTGCGGGAGCAGCGCGATGTCGCCGACGCGCAGCAGGACGGGTTCGCCGCGCTCCGGGAGCACCCAGCAGGAGCCCTGGAGGACGACGTGGAATCCGGCGCCCGCGAAGGGGGCGAAGCGGACGCCCCAGGGCGCGTTCCAGCGGGTGCGGGAGGAGTGGGGCCGTCCGGTGCGCATGGCGGTGACGGCGTCGCTCAGCACGTCCATGCGCCGACTGTAGTCCCGCGTTCGCCCCTGCTGCGGGACGGACGGGCATGATGCGGGGACGGTGAGGCATTCAGCGTCCCCGCGTACCGCTCCTAGCGTGGTCGGCATGGAAAAGGTTGCTGTGTACGGAGCGAGCGGTTTCACGGGGAGCCTGGTGGTCGCCGAACTGGCGCGCCGGGGTGTCCCGGTCGTCCTGGTGGGCCGCGACGAGGAGCGGCTGCGCGGGGCCGCCGAGGGGGTGCCTGGGGCCGAGGTGCGGCGTGCCGGGGTGGAGGACCACGCGGCGTTGGTGACGGCGTTCGACGACTGCGCCGCGGTGGTCGGCTGCGTGGCGCCGTTCGAACTGTTCGGCGAACCGGTGGTGCGGGCCGCCGTCGCCGCGCGCTCCCACTACGTCGACACGAGCGGGGAACAGTCCTACCTGAAGCGGGTCTTCGACACCTTCGGCGAACCGGCGCGCCGGGCGGGCGTCACCGTCGTCCCCGCCCTCGCGGACGACGGCGGCCCCGGCGACCTGATCGCCCACCTCACCGCCGAGGCACTCGGGCCCGGCGCCGACGGCCTGGCGGAGCTGACGGTCGCGGACCTGCGGGAGCCGGGCGCCGTCTCGCGCGGCACCGCGAGGACGGCGCTGGCCAATCGGGGCCTGTGGGGCGGCGGGCACGGGCTGGTGTGGGCGGACGGCGCCTGGCGCGACGGCGCCGGACACGCGGACGCCGAGCGCGCGACGGTGCCCGTGCCCGAGATGGCGGACGGGCGGGGGACGGGCGACCTGGCGGTGGCGCCGTTCGCGCTGCCAGGCGTCGTCACCGTGCCGCGGCACGTCACGGCGGGCCGGATCGCCGCCGTGATGCGCGCGGAGGTGGTCCCGCTGTTCGGGGCGGTCACCGAGGAGGTGGTCGCCACCCTGCCCGCAGGCCCTGACCCGGCGGCGCGGCGCGCGTCGCGCTGGCTGATGGCCGCGTACGCCGTCGGCCGGGACGGGCGGCGCGCGCAGGGCTCGGTGACGGGCCCGGACGGCTACGGCCTGACGGCGGTGATCGCCGTCGAGGGGGCGCTGCGCCTGGTGGCGGGCGCGGCGGCGGCCGGGGTGCGCGCGCCGTCGCAGGCCTTCGACCCGGCGGACTTCCTGGCGGCGCTGGAGCCGCACGGCGTGCGGTGGAGCGTGCGCGCCGACGACGCCCGCTGAGCGCACGCCCCGGCCGTCACGCCTCCGTCGTCGTCCCCAGGTCGATGACCATGAAGTTCGCGCCCTGCGAGTCGGCGACGGCGGCGTAGCGCCCGTACGGGCTGTCCATCGGCCCGTCGATCAGCCGCCCGCCGAGGCCGCGCGCCGTCGCCACCGCCGCGTCGCAGTCGCCGACCGCGAAGAAGACCTCGACGTGCGGCGCGATGTCCCCCGGCGCGTCCGGCGGGAAACGGTAGCGGCCCAGGCAGGGGCCGCCGTCCAGCTGCCAGAGCGCGTAGTCCACGGCGGGCGGGCCCTCGACGGCGACCGTCTCGTACGGGAAGACGGACGAGAAGAACGCGTCCGCCGCCGCGCCGTCCCGCGTGTACACCTCGGCCCACGCGTACGTGCCGGGCTCGCCGCGCGCGCCGAAGCCCCGGTGCGTGCCGGGCTCCCAGACGCCGAAGACGACGCCCCCCGGGTCGCGGCCGACGCACATGCTGCCGAAGTCCCCGATCAGCATGGGCTCGACAAGGACGTCGCCGCCCGCCGCGCGGACGCGGTCGGCGGTGGCGGGGACGTCCTCGGAGGCGAGGTAGAGGTTCCAGGCGGGGGGCGCGACCGCGCCCTGCCCCGGCAGCTGCGGCGCCAGCGCCGCCGCGGCGGCACCGCCCGCCCACGCCTGCGCGTAGCCGCCGTACTCGTCGGCGGCGCGGTCGAAGGTCCAGCCGAAGAGCTGGCCGTAGAAGCGTTTCCCCTCCTCCACGTCCGGCAGCGTCACATCGGCCCAGCAGGGCAGCCCCTCGCGGATGTCGGCCATGCGGAACGCCTCCTCGTGTGCGCCCCCCTCCTCGCCTCCACGCTAGCCACGCGCGCCGGATCACGCAGCGCGGGCGGCGCGGGCGGTGTCACGGGGGGGTGTCACGGGGGGTGTCACCTGGTGCGTCCACCGAGGAAACAGCCGTGCGAGCAGACCCACAGGACGAACGCGTGCCCCCACCGGTCGCGCACGCGCCCCGCCCGCCGCCCGGACGCGCCGAGCCGCCGTCCGCAACGTGCGCAGGAGATGCCCATCTGCTGGGTCGGGGATAACCGGGTCATGTCCGGGATGTCGCGCGTCCCGGCGCCTGCGCCTTCTGGATACACGGAGACTGCCCCCTCCGGCCGGCCGGGGCCACCGCGCCGGGGAGCGCGGCGACTGAGGAGACAGATACCCCGTCACACCCCCGTTCCACCGCGCCCCCGCCGCAAGCCCACGGCACCGACGGCGCACACGCAGCACACCACGGCGCTCACCGCGCCCGCCGGTCCGGGGGACGCGCTCAGGGCGGGGCCGTGCGCTGCACGTGGGCTGGGTGTCGGTCGAGATCAGCGGCACGCTGCGCGGTATGCCGATCAGGGGCGTCGCCGCGACGCCTCGGGGGAAGGTCGTGCGCAGTGGCGAGGGCGGCGTACGCCGGGCGCAGGCCGAGCGCGTGCCCTGGGTCGCCCAGACGGGTGACGGTGACGGGGGCGGGGGCGGCGACGAGCAGGGCGGTCAGGGCGAGCGGTCCGCGCAGCGCCGAGTTGCGGGCCACTTCGCGCAGTCCCGCGCGGGGCAGGCTTGCGGCGGCGCGGAGTCCTGGCCCGGCGAGGAGGAGTGCGCCGAACGGGACGGGGGCGTGGCCCCCTGGGCTGAGCGCCGTGGCGGCGAGGGCTCCCAGGACGGCCGTGTGAGCGGCCACAGGCGTTCGGGCCCGTCGGCCGGGAACAGCAGCGCGAACGGACACCATGGCCGCCAGGTCGGCGCACTGCCGGCGGCGGAGGGCCGTTCGTCCACGCCGGAGGTGACGGCCGGGAGGTGTACCCAGCGCCACCGCCGCCGGGTGTCCGGCACACCGCGCGTCCGGGCCGTGGGGCCAATGTGCCGCGCCGCGCCCGTGCCTAGGTTCGTGGGTGAGGCGCCACGGGGGTGCCGGAGGAGGGTGGACCCGATGTTCCGACACAAGAGCGTCCCGGGGGCCGACCCGGCGCGCGAGGCGCTGCGGCTGGTCAGGGTGACGAAGACGTACGGCGCGGACGACAACGCGGTGACGGCCCTGGACGACGTGACGCTGAGCCTGCCAGCCGGGAGCTTCACCGCCGTGATGGGCCCCTCCGGCTCCGGCAAGTCCACGCTGTTGCAGTGCGCGGCCGGGCTCGACCGGCCGGACCGGGGGATCGTCGCCGTGGACGGCACGGAGGTGACGGCCGGGGGCGAGGCGGCGCTGACGAGGTTCCGGCGGGCGCGCATCGGGTTCGTCTTCCAGCAGTACAACCTGCTGCCGACGCTGACGGTGCTGGAGAACGCCGTGCTGCCGTTCAAGCTCGCCGGGCGCCGCCCCGACCGCGCCGGGGCGCGGGAGATCCTCGGGCGCGTCGGCCTCGGCGACCGGCTCGGGCACTACCCGGACGCGCTGTCGGGCGGGCAGCGGCAGCGCGCCGCCATCGCGCGGGCGCTGGTGACGCGGCCCAGCGTCGTCTTCGCGGACGAGCCGACGGGCGCGCTCGACCTGCGCAGTGCCCGCGAGGTGCTGGGGCTGCTGCGGGACGCGGTGCGGACGCACGGGCGGACGGTGGTGATGGTGACGCACGACCCGGTGGCGGCGGCGTACGCGGACTCCGTGGTGTTCCTGGCGGACGGGCGCCTGGCGGGGCGGATGGACGCGCCGCGGGCGGACGCGGTGGCGGAGCGCCTCGCGCACCTGGGCGATTCCGTGGCTGTGGGGGTCTGAGCGATGTTCACGCTGGCCATGCGTTCGGTGCGCAAGCGCCCGGGTCGTTTCGCGGGGACGCTGCTGTCGGCGTTCCTCGGTGCGGTGATCACGATGGCGTTCAACTCGATGCACGACACGGCGGGCGCGCCGGGTGTGGACGACACCAGCGCGGAGACGCTGGGCCTGGCGGGTGGGGTGGTCGGCGGGTACAGCACGCTGCTGGTCTTCTTCGCCGTGGCGTCCACGCTGACGGTGAACGTGCGGCAGCGCGCCGAGGAGATAGCGCTCCTGCGCAGTACGGGGGCCACACCGGCGCAGATCAAGCGCATGGTGACGGGTGAGGCAGTGGTCATCGGGCTGGTCGCGGCGCTGCTGGCGATCGGCCCGGCGATGCTGGCGGGGAATCTGCTGCTGGACATGTTCAAGGACACGGGCCAGGTGGCAGCCGGGGTGGACTATGCGTTCGGCCCCATAGGGCTCGGCGCGGGGTTCGGCATCACACTGCTGGCATCGGCGGGGGCGGCGTTCCTCGCGGTGCGCAGGGCGACCCGGGCGGCGGCGGGCGGGCGGGCGCCGCGTACCCGGCTGCGTACGGTGGGCGGGGTCCTGGCGTTGGTGTCGGGTGCCGGCGGTCTGGTGAGCACGTTCGCCATGGACGCGGACGAGCCGTCGCTGATGGCGGGGCCGGCGTACGGGGCGATCTTCCTGGCGATCGGCTTCGCGGTCTTCTCGACGGGTCTGCTGCGCGCACTGCTGGCCCTGCTGGAACGGCCCCTGGGCGCGCTGGCCGGGGGGAGCGGCTATCTGGCGGTGCGGTCGCTGCGGCGCCGCGCGGAGCACCAGGCGGGGATGCTGATGCCGCTGATCCTCTTCACGGGCATCGGCACCGCGACGCTGTGCATCCAGGCGGCCGAGTCGGCGGCGATCGACGCGTCCGGGCTGGTGAAGTCGGTCGAGGACAAGAACCTGGAGACGCTCAACACGGTCGTCGTCGGCATCATCGTGGTCTTCTGCTGCGTGATGCTGGTCAACAGCCTGTACGCCGCGACCTCCTACCGGGTGCGGGAGTTCGGCGGGCAGCGGCTCGCCGGGGCGACGCCGCGGCAGGTGCTGGGCGCGGTCGGCGTCGAGGCGGGGCTGCTGACGCTGACGGGGGTCCTCTTCGGGACCGTCGCGGGGTTCGCCGGGCTGGTGCCGTTCGTGCTGGTGCGCCGGGGCGCGGAGATGCCGGCGGACGCGCCGCTGATCTGGGCGGTGATCGTGGCGGTCGGCGCGGCGGCGACCGTGCTGACGACGCTGGCGACGGCGCGGCGTTCCCTGCGCGTCCCGGCCGTGGCGGCGGTCGCCTGACCTGGCGCGGTGCTCCCGAAAAGTACGATGCCTGTCGAAGTTTGACAGACGTCGTACTTTCGGCTGTGCTGGTCCCATGACCAGAACGGTGCGTTTCCACGAGTACGGCGGACCCGAAGTCCTGCGGATCGACGACATCGAACTGCCCGCCCCCGGCCCCGGCGAGGCACGGATCAGGGTGGACGCGATCGGGCTCAACAGGGCCGAGTCCCTCTTCCGCCAGGGACGGTACGGACGGCCCGTCGGCGCCTTCCCCGCCGGGCTCGGCTACGAGGCGGCGGGCGCCGTCGAGAAGACGGGGCCGGGCGTCACCGGATTCGCGCCGGGCGACCCCGTCAGCGTCCTGCCCGCGTTCAGCATGACCGACTACGGCGTCTACGGTGAGGCCGCCGTCGTGCCCGCGTCCGCGCTCGCACACCGCCCGGCCGGCGTGGACGCGGTGACGGGCGCCGCCGTGTGGATGACGCACCTGACCGCGTTCGGCGGCCTGCTGGAGGACGGCACGCTGCGGCCGGGCGAGACGCTCGTCGTGACCGCCGCGTCCAGCGGGGTGGGGCTCGCGGCCATGCAGCTCGCCCGCCGCGTCGGCGCCGTGCCGGTCGCCACCACGCGGACGGACGCCAAACGCGAACGGCTCCTCGCGGCGGGCGCGGCCGAGGTCGTGGTGACGGGCGGCCTGGACGCGGCGGGTGTGGCGGACGCGCTGCGCGCCGCCACGGGCGGGCGGGGCGCCGACGTGGTGTTCGACGCGGTCGGCGGCGCCCAGGCGGCCGGACTGCTCGGGGCGCTGGTGCCGTACGGCCGGTACGTGCTCTACGGCGCGCTCGGCGGCCCGACCCTCGAACTGCCCTCGCTCGACCTGCTCCGCTCGGGCGTGACGGTGCGGCCGTACAGCATCTCGCTGGGGACGACGACCACGGGCGACACGCTGCGCCGGGCGGGCGCGTTCGTCACATCGGGCCTGCTGTCCGGCGCGTTCACGCCCGTGGTGGACCGCGTCTTCGACCTCTCCGAGGTGGTGGAGGCCCACCGCCACCTGGAGTCCAACACCCAGGTCGGCAAGATCGTCCTCACCGTCCCGCACTGACTCCCCCGGCCCCGACCCCGGTCGCTCGGGGGCGGCGGCGGGAGACCGTTGCCGGCATCTTCGAGGCGTCGCACGGGTAGTCGTCACCCCCACGTACCTGAACCGCTGGAGGGAAGTGCTGTGGCCCGTTCGTACACGCCGCTCGGTGAGGACGAGTTGGCCGAGGCCCTGGCCGGACTGCCCGGGTGGAGCGTCGAGTCGGGGCAGCTGACGGCGCGGTGGACCGTGCCGCGCGCCGAACTTCCCGCGGTCTACCGGGAGATCCACGAGGCCGAGGACGCGGCCGACCACCACGCCACCGTGACCGTGCTCCACACGGCGCTGACCGTCGCGATGAACTCGCACGCGGCCGGTGGCGCCCTCACCGCGCACGACATCGGGCTCGCCCGCGCCGTCAGCGGCATCGCCGGCGCCCACGGGGCGACGGCGGCCTGATCCGGGACCGCCGTCCGGCCCGTCGTCAACGGCGGCTGCGGGGCGCGCCGCCGTCCGCCTGGTCGACCACGGACAGGAACGTGTCCAGCAGGCGCGGATCGCGCCTGCGGCCGTCCAGGGCGCACAGCCGCTCGTAGAGCTCGTACGGGTCGCGCCCCCGGAGACCGGCGGGCGCGGTCACGCCCACCCTGGCCAGGTGACGGACCACGGCCGGGGCAGCGTTCGCCATGCCCAGTGGTTTCCCGGTGCCGTCCGCCATGTCGCGTCGCCCTCTCGTCGTGTCCGGGCCGCTCCGGCCACCGGTCCTGAACGGTCCGGACGCGGTCGCGCAGGTGGGCGGGCGTGCGGCGCGCCGCCGGTCAGGGCAGGTCGCTGTCGCCGCCGAGGTTGCCGACGATGCGGCGCAGCGTGTCGATCATGGCGGCGTACGCGGCGTCCGGGATGCCGTCGCGCAGCGCCGCGTGGGCGCGGCCCACGCGTTCCCTGGCGCGGGACAGGCCCGCCTCGCCGTCCGGCGCGAGGGCGAGGAGGCCGTCCCGTTCCGTGAGCCAGCGGCGGGCCACCAGGTCGTCGAGCATGGCCGGGAAGTCGGAGTCCTGCTGGTCGAAGGGGGCGAGCCGTTCGGTGAGGGCGGCGCGGGTCCAGGTGCCGGGGGCGCCGGAGACGTGGTTGAGCGTCCACCAGTGCGGCTGGGTGAGGTCCTCGGCGGCCAGTTCGGCGCGGATCGCGGCGAGGACGAGGCGCGACGCCTCGGTGGCCCAGTATCCGACGGGCTGGGCGGCGAGTTCGGCTTCGGTGTACTGCGTGACGGGCATGGCAGGATCTCCCCTTCGCGGTGCGCGAGGACATCGGCAAGGACAGGAGTCACGCTCGTGGTTCAAGCACGCTTGAGGTCAAGTCCCGTCGCCTGTGGGCCGGTGCGGCGGTGAGCGCGGCGGACGCCGAACGGGAGCGGCTGCGCGTGACGTTCGACGGGATCGCGGAGCTGTACGACCGGGCGCGGCCCGTCTATCCGGAGCGGCTCTTCGCCGACCTGGCGGAGGTGGCGGGGCTCGGGCGCGGCGCCAGGGTGCTGGAGATCGGCTGCGGTACGGGCCGGGCGACGGTCCCGCTGGCGCGGCGGGGGTGCGCGGTGACGGCCGTCGAACTGGGCGCGGGGATGGCGGCCGTGGCGCGGCGGAACCTGGCGGCGTGGCCGGAGGCGCGGGTGGCGGTGGCGGCGTTCGAGGACTGGCCGCTGCCGGCCGGGCCGTTCGACGCGGTGGTGTCGGCGACGGCGTTCGCGTGGGTCGATCCGGCGGTGCGGGTGGTGAAGTCGGCCGCGGCGCTGCGGCCGGGCGGGGTGCTGGCGACGGTGGCGACGCACCATGTGAAGGGCGGCACCGAGGAGTTCTTCCGCGCGTCGCAGGAGTTCTACGAGCGCTTCATCCCGGCGACGCCCCGCGGGCTGCGTCTCGAACCGGCCGACGCGATCCCCCGGGACCGCGCGGAGATCGACACGTCAGTGCTGTTCGGGGAGGTGGAGTTCCGCCGCTACCCGTGCGACGTCACGTACACGACGGCGGAGTACCTGGACGTGCTGTCCACGTACTCGAACCACATCGCCCTCGCCCCGGAGGTGCGGGCGGAGCTGCTGGCGTGCCTCGCCGGGCTGATCGACGACCGGCACGGGGGACGGATCACGAAGCGGTACCTCTTCGAGCTGCGGACCGCCCGCCGGGCGGGCTGAGCGCCGGGCCGACGGCCGGATTCACTCGCACGAGCGATACCGTCGCGACTACGCTGCGCCTACGGTGAACCCGTGAATGAATACGTTGAGTCACTTCACGGGTGGTCAGGACCGCTCCGCGGCATGCCGACGGGCCCGCCCCCGGCGGGTGGGGACGGGCCCGGTCCGCCGGCCGGCTCAGGCGGCGCCGCGGCGCGGCAGGGACAGGCGCGCGGGGATGGAGGTCGCGGCCAGGGCCAGGACGGTCACCGCGCCCGCGATCAGCAGGTACGGGCCGAAGGCCATCGCGGGTGCGGCCGCACCGGTCATCCCGGTGCTGAAGGACGTCAGCACCGCCAGCGCGATCCCGGTGCCGAGCAGGACCGCCGTGACCGCCACCGTCAGCGACTCCAGCCCGAGCATGCGCAGGATCTGCCGCCGCGTCGTGCCGATCCGGCGCAGCAGGGCGAACTCCTTGCGGCGGTCGGCCGTGGCCATCGCCAGGGTGTTGACGGCGGCGATGGTGGTGAAGGCCAGGACGAGGCCCATGCCGAGGAACGCGACCGCCGCGCTCGTCTCGCGCTGCTCGGCCATGACGTCGGCGACGTGGCCGCCGTCCCGCACCGCGAGGCCGGGGAAGCCGGCCAGGGCGTCGCCGAGCTGGGCGTCGGTCAGGTCGGTGGCGACCAGCACCGCGTCCGCCAGCGGGTTGTCGATGTGGGCGGCCAGCAGCTCGTGGGGCAGCGTCAGTTCGCCGAAGCCGAGTCCCCGGTCGTAGACGCCGGTGACGGTGGTGGTGACGGGCGTGCCGTCGCCCAGGACCAGGTCAAGGAAGTCCCCCGGGTGGAGGCCCCGGCTCTCGGCGACGACCTCGCTGACGGCCACCCCGTCGTCGGCCAGCCCGTCGAGCGAGCCCTCGGTCATGCCCAGGTCGAGCGTCGCCTCGTACCCGGAGCCCGCGGTGACGCCCTGCGCCGTGTACTTGTCGAGGCCCGGCGTGCGGACCGTCGTGTGCACGATCTCGGTGACCGCGGTGACGCCGTCCGTCCCGCGCAGCGCCTCCGCTGCGGCGTGCGGGACGCCCGGCCCGGCCGCGACGACCACGCGGTCGGCGACGACCCCGTCCCTGGCCTGCCGCTCGGCCGCGTCGCCGATCGTCGTCTGGGTGAACACGACGGTGCACGCCATGGCGACCAGCAGTGTCAGCGGCGTGATGACGGCGGCGAGGCGCCGCGCCCCGGCCGCCGCGTTGTGCGCGGCCAGGTGTCCCGGGACGGCCGACAGGCGCAGCGGGGCGCCGATGACGGTGAAGGCGACGCGCGACAGCGCCGGTCCGAGCAGGGCGACCGCGACGGACAGCAGGAGCACCGTCAGATAGGTGACCGGGGTGGAGGCCGGCTCGGTGTGCAGCGCGGACAGGACGGCCAGCAGCACGATGCCGCCGACCAGGGCCAGCAGGCCCGCGATCAGGCGTACGACCGGGGTGCGGCGGGGTTCCACGGCGGCCTCGGTCAGCGCCTCGGCCGGGCGGATGCGGGCCGTGCGGCGGGCGGAGATGCGGGCGGCGAGCCAGGCGGCCAGCAGGGTCGCGGCGATCGCGGCGGCCATCGGGAAGAAGCTGCGGACCTGGCTCAGCGTGCTGGGGACGGTGCCGAGGCTGACGAGGCGGCGGTAGAGCCACCCGGCCAGCGGCAGACCGGCGACGGCGCCGAGCGGCCCGGCCACCAGGCCGACCAGCAGGGCCTCCCGGCCGATCAGCCGCCGTGTCTGGCGGGGCGTGGCGGCGATGGCGCGCAGCAGGGCGAGTTCACGGTGCCGGGCGCGGGCGGTGAGGCCGAAGGTGCCGACGACGACCAGCACGGCGACCAGCAGGCCCGTGCCCCCGATCGCGCCGCCCATGCTGACCAGCTGGATGCGTGCCTGCGCCGCGTCGGGGAACTCCGCGGGCCCCCGGTCGCCGCCGGTGTGGACGCGCGCGATGGTCCCGTCCAGTGCGGCGCGGACCTGCGCCGCCAGCTCGCCGGTGCCGGTGCCCGGTTCGGGGAAGACGCCCAGCATCGCGTCCTGTCCCTCGTGCCCGGCGAGGCGGCGCGCCTCGGTGTCGGTGAAGAAGACGGCGGCCTGCTCGGCGATCTCCCCGTCCGCGATGCCCGCGACGGTGTAGGTCGCGGGGACGTCGGTGGACTGGACGGTGACCTCGTCGCCGACGCCGAGTCCGGCGCGTTCCGCCAGTGCGCGGTCGAGGACGATCTCGGTGGCGGCCTCGGGGGCGTGGCCCTCGCCGACGGTGAAGGGGGTGAGGGCCGCCGAGGACCAGGCGTGGCCGTGGACGTCAGGGCCCTCCCAGGGGAGGCCCGACGCGTCGAGCGGTTCGGCGGGGAAGGTGAGTTCCGGCACGACGGAGGCGACGCCGGGGACGGCGGCGATCCGGTCCGCCGTGTCCGCGGGCAGCCACACGTGCTCGTGGACGGGCTTCGCCTTGTGCTTGGTCTTGTCGCCCTTCTGCGTGGTGTGGTGGACGTTCTGGTCGGCCGTCACCACGAGGGGCGTGGCGCCGTAGCGCTCGGTGCCGATGTCGCCGCGCAGACCGGTCTCCAGGAGGGAGCCGCAGGCGGTGATCAGGGCGGCCGCGCAGAAGAGGGCGAGGAACGCGCCGGCGAATCCGGCCTTGCGGGCGCGCAGGGTGGCGAGTGCGTAGCGGAGCATCAGGCCCACGCCCCCAGGTGCGTCATACGGTCGGCGACGCGGTCGGCGGTCGGGGCCGTCATCTCGTCCACCAGGGTGCCGTCCGCCAGGAACAGCACGGTGTCCGCGTGGGCGGCGGCGACCGGGTCGTGCGTGACCATGACGACGGTCTGGCCCGAGGCGTCGACGCTGGCGCGCAGCAGGTTCAGGATCTCCTTGGCCGTCACGGTGTCGAGGGCGCCGGTGGGCTCGTCGCCGAAGACGACGTCGGGGGACGTGATCAGCGCGCGGGCGATGGCGACGCGCTGCTGCTGGCCGCCGGAGAGTTCGGCCGGGCGGGCGTCGGCCTTCCCGGCGAGGCCGACACGCTCCAGGATCGCCGCGATGGCGTGCCGGTCGGGGCGGCGTCCCGCCAGCCGCAGCGGCAGGGCGACGTTGTGCCGGACGGTGAGGGCGGGCACGAGGTTGAACGACTGGAAGACGAAGCCGACGCGCTCACGGCGCAGGCGCGTCAGCCGGGTCTCGTTCATCCCGCTGAGGTCGGTGCCGCCGATGGAGGCGGTCCCCGACGTCACCCGGTCGAGACCGGCGGCGCAGTGGAGGAAGGTGCTCTTGCCGGAACCGGAGGGCCCCATCACGGCGGTGAAGGAGCCGCTGGGTATCGCGACGGACACGCCGTCCAGGGCCCGGACGGCGGAGGCGCCGCGGCCGTAGACCTTGGTGACGGAGTCGAGCCGGACGGCACTGGTCCCGACGGCGGTTGCGGTGGTCATGCGGGGTTCTCTCCCTGCGGTGTCTGAACGGGGGACTGCGGTGTCTGAGCGGGGGGCCGGGGGGTGTCGGCGGGCGGGTCGGACGCGTCCGGCGGGGCTTCGGGGACCGGGAAGGCGAAGAAGCGGGTGAGGACCGTGCGGGCGTCCGGCGGCGTCTCGTCGTCGGGCCGCTTGTAGCGGTTCAGGAGGGCGATGTACTCCTCGAACAGCTCGCGCATCTCGTCCGGCGTGAGGCGGATGGTGCCGCGCGAGTAGGGCAGCGCGTCCTCCCACTCGCCCGTGGCGCCCGCACGCTGCACCTGGTCTAAGAGCCGCAGGTCGGAGGCGAAGGCGAGGCGGTTCATCTCGTCCACGACCGCGCGGGTGCCGGCGTCCCTGCGGCTGGGCGGCGGGAGCCGCAGGTCCTGCGCCACCGCCCGCCACCAGCGGCGCCGCCCGCCCGCGGGATCGCCCGGCGGCGGGTCCGCCGGTTCCACGAAGCCGTGGCGCGCCAGCTCGCGCAGGTGGTAGCTGGTCGCCCCCGTGTTGAGGCCGAGGGCGCGGGCGAGCGTGCTGGAGTTGGCGGGCCCGTGCATCGTCAGATGCTCCAGCATCTGGAGGCGGCGGGGCTGGGCCAGTGCCTTGAGGGCGGCGAGGGAGGGCTCGAAGGGCATGTGCACATTCTGCTGTGCACAGGAATCTGTGCACAGCGGTGCCACACACCCGGCCCATGGTGGTGCCAGCACCACCCCCGCCCGGCCCAGCCGTCGGGCGCGACGCGCGCCCGGACACCGGGAAGAGATCCGGCGCCCCTGTGACCTGGGCGCACTTCTTCCCCGGCAGCCGACAGTGTTGGATGGCCTCATGCACGACATACCGGAACGCGCCCCGAGCCCCGCCCCCCACTCCGCGCACGGCTCCGGAGCCGCGAAGCCCTCCGCACGGCCCACGGCGGCGCTCGCGATGAGCCGCTTCGGCGCCGAACGTCTGCTGACCGACACGACCCTCGCCGCCCTGCGGTCCGTGACCGACCTGCGCTACCCGCCGCTGCTCGAAGACTTCGGCACCCCCGAGGCACGCGCCGTCCTGGCCGACGCCGAGATTTTGGTGACGGGCTGGGGCTGCCCGCCCCTCGACGAGGAGGCGCTCGCCCACGCCCCCAGGCTGCGCGCGATCGTCCACGCGGCGGGCACGATCCGCCACCACGTCACCGAGGCCTGCTGGGAACGCGGCATCCGCGTCTCGTCCGCCGCCGCCGCCAACGCCCTGCCGGTCGCCGAGTACACCCTCGCGATGATCCTGCTGGCCAACAAGCACGTGCTGGAGATCTCCGCCGAGTACAAGCGCACCCGAGCCCGGCGCGCCTGGGACGAGGAGACACCGGGCCTCGGCAACTACGGCCGCACCGTCGGCATCCTCGGCGCGTCCCTGATCGGCCGCCGCGTCCTGGAACTGCTGCGCCCCTTCGACCTGACGCCGCTGCTGCACGACCCGTACGTCTCCGACGACGAGGCGCGGGCGCTCGGCGCGCGGCCGGTCGGCCTGGAGGAGCTGTTCCGCGAGAGCGACGTGGTGAGCCTCCACGTGCCGCTGCTGCCCGCGACGACGGGCATGGTCAACCGCGCGCTGCTGTCCTCGATGCGCCCCGGGGCCACCCTGATCAACACCGCGCGCGGCGCCGTGCTCGACCAGGACGCGCTGGCGGAGCTGGCCGCCGCGGGGCGGATCAACGCGGTCCTCGACGTGACGGAGCCCGAGGTCCTCTCCCCCGACCACCCGCTGTGGGACTGCGAGAACGTGCTGATCAGCCCGCACTTCGCCGGGTCGGTCGGCAACGAGATCCACCGGCTCGGCAGCCTCGCCGCCGAGGAGGCCGGGCGATACGCGGCGGGCGAGGACTTCGCCCACCCCGTCCTGCGCGAGCGCCTGGGCGTCACCGCCTGACGCGCCGGCAGGGGC